>JACQVH010000156.1 GCA_016209895.1 Candidatus Hydrogenedentota bacterium
AAATAAATCAAGACCCTCATCTAAAATAATGTCGATGCGATTAACCTCTAAACCGCCATCTCCAAGTGGAACATTAATGGCGCGCGATCTGGATTGATCGCGCGCCGACTAGTTCTTGGGCTTTGATTGTGACTATGCGTACGCCGGATCTATCAACCGAAGAATTGAGTGATAGTTGCGAAGTTCTTTGAAGCCGGGAATTTGCCCGGATACCTCGTGAACTCCACGTGACCGTCCATGTAAAGGACATTGCAGCCGCCCGGCAAGTGGTTGTATTCCGCCGTGGTGTTCTGCACTTCGACGTTGATTACGTCCCACGCGACCGGAGCAGTGCTTTCCGCAATGTTCGCCGACGAGATGTTAAGCACGTCGGTGATCATGAAGCGCGAAATGCCCTCGATCAGACGCCAGATTTTGTTAGCGTTGGCGTTGCACGGATTGCAGCTGCCGCACAAGGCATTGATCGTGTTGCAGGCACCGCTGCCGATATCGTCTCTCGCCGGACCGTCGGCCGCGCGTCCCACGTTGCACGGCGCGCCAATCACGGCGCTCACACCGACCAACAAGGCCAGTAACTGCGGCGGACCGACGACCGTGGCGGTACCGAAGGGCAACCCGGCCGTGCCAAAGCTGTCTTCCACTTTGTCCAGGAAGTAGCCCAGATACACATAGCTATGGTCACCGTTCGTGATCTGACCTTTGATGGTGTTCGGGCACGTAGCGCCGCCAATCTGGTCAACACCTTCCTCATCGTCCGGATCGGACGGGCAGTGAAGAATCTTCGGGTCCGTCAGATAGTCCGGATACACGGCGATCATGTCCATGTTGAAGTCCACGTCGTCGTTGGCGTTGGTGCAGCCCAGTCCGCTCACGCTGCTGTCGCACCCGTACTTCTCATGGCCATGAAGGCGTGGCCACTGGTTAAGGCGCCTGTTCTCTCCCGCGTACATCTTTGCCACAACCCCCAATTGCTTCAGGTTGTTCTGGCAGGATGCCCGGCGCGCCGCCTCGCGAGCCCGCGAAAGGGCCGGCAAGAGAATGGCCGCCAGGATGCCGATGATGGCTATCACCACCAACAGCTCAATTAGTGTGAAACCTCTCTTTTTCATGAGTCCAATTCTCCTTTAAGTTCAGAGTTTATGAGGCCAATACTTCGGTTTCCGACTACTTTTGAGAGATGGTGTTGCAACTTGACGGGTCCTCGACCCGCCCAAAACAATATCCCTCCTTTCCGGCATTTACCACACGTCACAAGAAACAGCCCATGAACTACACATTGGTGCCGCTATAAGCTGCACCACGATGCGTCTAGTCTAACACAAATCTCAAAAATTGCAAGCAAAAAAACGAGACCGAGCCGCTATCTTGTAACTAATTGGAATAAAATGAGTTACGCGCACAATAAGACCACAAAGATGCGCAAAAAGCTGAACGGTTAAGGTTTCTAAGGTTACTAAAATTAGCATCAATCGAATCAATTGTCGAAAGTTATGGACCTCGTAACCAAGGTATCAACTTTTCGTCCGACGGCGCATCAGGTACAGTCTACCTTCGGGGCCCGGCAGCCACCGGGAGTAGGGGTACTCCCGGATGTTTTGATAACCTGAGACCGGTCCCAACGTGAGGATGTACCCGTCGTCTTCGACCCACCACCAACTCTTTCCGACTTCGGCGAGGTGCCGATCCCGATAATCGTACCATCCGTGAAATTCGACCCCGGCATCTATGGTTTTCGATGTGATGGTGCCGTCTGCCAAGAGCTGGCGAAGGGTGTTCCAGCGTACGCGGTTCCACGCGAGGTAATCGTGTGTGCCGGCGATGCTGAACCAGCCAAACAGCAATAGACCAAGCCACGCGATAGCGACGCGCCTCGCCGCGGCGGGGTTCGACGAATTAAGTGAACCCGGCGATGCCCTCTGCACGCGGGCGACGAGAATCATCACCAGGGGCAGTAGGAAAATCACGTAGCGATCAAAGCGGGGCGCGATCAAAAGTAGCAGGCAATAAAGCGTCGCGCAGACGGCGATCACGACGTGAAACCACTCGTGGTGCAAGCTATCCGCCCGCCGGAACACCGCTGGAAGCCCCGCGAAGTTCAGTCCCGCATACCGGAACAGACGTACCGCGCCCACCAGACTTGCCAGGGTAACCAGCGTCCAAATCCAGAGCGGAGCGCGAGGGTGATTAGGGAGGTTTAGGAAATACGTGTCATGCAGCAACGCCGGACCGATCCCGAAGTTGATGAAAACGTTTCCCCGCAACGGCATCAGACGGGGGACCACCGTATCTATCGCCGTCACACTTAGGACCAGTTCGACGATGGCGCCCATGAGGAAGGTGGCAGCGGCCTGCCAAGCGGCACTTCCGCGCAATGTTATCGGGGGCGAAGGAAGGAAAAGCAGCCAAGGCCCAAGGAACAAGCCCACATAGAGCGGAATAGTTGCCAGATTGAACGCTGCCCTAAACCAGAAGTCTAAGGTAAACAGACTTGCAGGGCTCGGATACTGGGCTCCGTAGAGCTCAGGGACGCCGGGTCCGCTCTTGAGCCACATCATGAATGCGCCGTAACACAGTGCGGAAGCTATGATGGGAATCGTCGCCAGTGCGATGGACCGGCGCGTCCGGCCGTATCGGACTGCAAGACCGAACGCAAACGTCACCGCAAGCGCGAATCCAAACTGGCGGATCAGCACCGCGATACACATCAACCCGACCGCCGCGACCCATTCGACGGCACGGTCCCGCCTCAGCCCGCGTGCAAACAACCACAGTGCCAGCATTCCCACCGCGAAAAAAGGCACGTCGGTCATGAACGTGTGCGAGAGCGCAAAGTACAATGGACACACGGCCACCAGCAGAGCGCCGAAGGTCGCGGTACGGCGGTCGGCGCCGGCTTCGCGCAGTAGGCCGTACGTTGACCAGATACCCACGAAGCCCAGTGTCAACGTGGAGATGCGCAGCGCGGTGAAAGAGAACCCGAACGGCCAGCCGAACAGCGCGCCCCACAGGACCTGTGCGATGAGGGTCATGCTCATCCATCCCGTGAATTCGACGCGGCCTTCTTCCAACAGGGTCTTCACGGGACGACCGAAGGCCCAGTCGTCGTTGAGCGGAAAGTCGCCGATGGGATTGGTCACTACCGTCATGGCCGACCACGCGGCCAAAAGGATTAGCGACGGCGCCAGCCCAGCCAGAAACGATGGATGCTTTGGTGCAGCTATCGCGCGTCGCTTTCCCATAGACGACGTACCATACTGCGACATCCGTAGGCACCGCAAACCCTAACCAGCAACGAGCAACGAGTGAGTTCCGAGTGGGAGGGTCGGCGTCCTCGCCGACTATATCTACCAGATTAACCAGAAACCGGAGACCAGGGACCAAGGACCGGAAAACTGGAAATTGGAAACCGGAAACCAGGGACCAGGCGCCGTTTCTCCTATTGGTCTAACGCGACCTCGATTCGTCGCCCGTGTTGTACTAAGCTCCACGGGAAGGGGAGAGGCGATTGCTCCAGTACGTCTCGAGAGTTGAGTGCAGCGGCGATTTCTGGCGGCATCTGCGGACGGAGATCGATCACTACACGATGCAAGAGGCCGAATCCCACCAGGATGATCGCGGCGGCAGAAAGTCGGCGCAAGGCCGTCCGATAACCGCGGTGTCGTACTGGTATTTGCGCAATCTCCGGAAGCACGCGTTTTCCCAGGCCCAGCCGGACTTTCAGTTCCTTAAATCGGTCCCGGGGCGCGGGATGCGTCAACGCGCGCCGGCAGACATCGAGCATCGCGCCTAGTTCTAGCAATTCCGCGCGACAATCACTACATACTGCCAAATGGGACTCCACCTCGTCTCGGTCCGCACCGGTCAGGGAACCGTCCAGATACTCGACCAAGTGTTCACTGGTGTCGCAATCATCGTACATCATGGCAAACTCCGTGGTTATCCCGGCTAAACCACATAAAGGCACCGCAAGGCTTCACGAAGCTTTCTTACGGCCAGCAGCTTCCGCGAACGCACCGTGTTTACCGGACACTTCATGATCTCCGCGATTTCATTCAATGAAAGGCGCTGCACATACCGCATCACGAACGCCATCCGCTGTTCGTCGGGAAGGTTCACCAGCACCGAAAGAATCTGCTGTTCTATCTCCGAGCGCTCGGCCAGGATATCCGGGGCGTCCACTGCGCTCCCCGCCGGAATTCGGAGATTCTCGAAAGGAACGTCCACGCTTGCCAAGTGCTCTCGACGGACGACGCGGCAACGTTCCAGCCAAATATTGCGGGCGAAGGCGAAAACGTAAGCGGCGAACGAACCGTCCGGCTCGTACCGGCACCGCTGTTTCCAAATACGGCCGAAAGTTTCTTGCATCAGATCTTCGGCGTTTTGGGGGTTGCGGCTCATCGCGTAAAAGAAATTGAGCAACTTCCGAAAATAGCGTCGGTACAATTCCTCAAAGGCAAACTCGTCCCCCCACCGCACGCGCAACATCAGCGCCGCGTCTGACGAGACCGCCAAGGGCTGCTCCGGCTCTTTCATTCAGGATATCCTAATACATAATGACCATTCGGACGAATTCCGATCAATGATGCGGCTGAAGGCTGTAGACCGTAGGCTGAAAGATGAAGTATGAAGACTGGAGTCCGGAACCAGGGACCAGACACTACAGACTAGGGACCAGGGACCAGAGAACCGGAAACTGGAAACTGGAAACTGGAAACTAAGCCCCCCCCTATGGGATAATCGCATGGGTACGCGGACGTATACGCTGAAACCCGTAAGTCTACGCTGTTCCGCATCACATCTTACGCCGCCGCGCCTGTAGCTCAGTTGGATAGAGCAACGGCCTTCTAAGCCGTAGGCCGCGCGTTCGAATCGCGCCAGGCGCGCCACTATTATGCCTATAAACATTGGTCAGAATGAATGTTGCCCCTTCCGGTCGCTTGAGACGAAATGCGGCCTAAGCACCTCCTAAGCACCACTTGCAGGAGTTCACCAAGGATGGGGGATGAGGCGGGTTCCGGTTGTTGTGACTGCTCAGGATGCCTTCAGGCGGGTCAAGCCGAGGGACGGGTTCTCATGCCACCGAATGGTAGATCGTAGATTCTGGCGCAAATAAGCCCTGCACAAAACGCTTTTGGTGACGGGGAATGAGGTGACGTTCCCGTATTCTCGTCAAATCAGCCCCAGCGCGACGTTGCAAAGATGGGCAACTGGCTCGAAAACCTGGTGACCGGAAAGGAACGCATAATTGTTGAATTCCCAAAGGCGCGCGCTTCGTCGGGCGGGACATGAAAAGCCTAAAGTAGTGCTCGGAACTCGTCCGGGGTAAGACCGGCTTGCCGCAAGATGGCGCGGAGCGTGCCTTTCGCAAGTTCTCTGTGATTGGGAATCGTAAGTCTTCGATGGGGTTTGTCTTCCTGCCGCAAGATGATATGACTACCCGTTTGATGATCTACGACGTATCCGGCCTCCCCGAAGGCACGTACCGCATCCTGCCCGGAAACGACGGGCAACCGCGTCACGGCGTGGCCACCTCGACCGTCTCTTCGGAAATGGAAGGCGGGATCGGCTCATCATGTTTACGGAGACTCTCCAAGTAGCCCGCGATGGCGTCCCGAATATTGGCCACCGCCTCCGCGCGGGTCTTTCCCTGACTGACGCAACCGGGCAACGCCGGACATTCGGCCACAAACAAACCGTCTTCGTCTTCTTCAATGATCACGCGGTATCGCATGAGTTCTTGCTCCTCCGAGCTTCCAGTCTACCACAACCCGCAAGCCCTTTGTATCGCAAGGACCCGCGAAGAGGAACTTGAAAAGAAAACCCTGTCCGCAGGCAGTACAGGTTTCGGTTAGTTCCGCCACCATAGCCGCGCCGGCCGGGGCGCTGTCCGTTCGCACCACTCAGCGATTGGCATCACCCAGTGGTTCTGCAAGAACTGTATCTGTCCATCGGTCAACCGAATTTCTATCTCCAACATCGTAAACCTAGAGCGAAAACGACGCGGATTCACATCCGTCTTCGCTTCAACCGGCTTTGTGTCTTGCGAACCGATTCGCTGAGCTTGACCCGTGCCGAATTTGACTTCCGTGGCCGGATTCATTCCCCGCACAGAAACCTGGCTTCTGACGAGCCGAGACCCCACCACTTCCGAGTCTTTGGGAATGGTGAAGGCCACCAATCGGAACCGTTTCAGTACGGGCGTCCAGTCCGTCTGCGCCGCCAGTTCTAAGAAGTCCATTCGGTTTGTTCCTCTGGGCGTCCACTCTACCACAACCGGCAAGCGGCTGTGTGCCGCTGGTTCAAAGCTCGCCCCAAGGAAAGGAAGGAGTACCGTTTGGGCGTCGCGGCCGATTTCCAATACGACCGCGAAGCAGTGGGGCTTAAGGTCCACTCCGCTTCCAAAGTGGTGGCGAAGGCCGCTAAAATACAATTCGCGGTCGGCGAGGAAAGGCCGCCTCCATCTGAATCGCTCTCGACTGCGTCAGAGAACAAATCCCGATTGTCGCACAAGGATTAAAGGTACGACTTGGGAAATGCCATACATGGCGAACGGCTTCCGACAAGACTTCCGTTGAAACTGTGAGCACTCTCGACGCTCGCACTACGGTATGCTACTGCCGCCAAGCGTTCCCAGCGATGTTGGGTATATTGCGATGCTTCACCGATTCGAGGTACTCGGCCTGAGCCGCATGTTCCGCCTGCTCTGCAGCTTTGCGTTCACGATCAAGGCGCGCCTGTTCCTGGGCACGAAGCCGGTTCGCCTGAATATTTGTCTGAATCTGTGCCCGTTGTTGCTGGCGTAGTAGTTCGGCCTCCTGATAAGACCGGTAATACTCGGCTTGGATTTCAGCAACCACTTCCTTTGCGGCCTGCATCACAGAAACTTTCGTGGTGCTGATCTCGTGTTTCTGAACCGTGCTCCCGGCAACGTTCTTAGCCCGTGTCTTAACGTTGCCAGATTGCGAAATTTCCAGTCCGCCAGCAACACCCGTCGAATAGCTCCGGACATCATCCGGCGCATAATAGCCGACTTCATCCCATTGGTTAGCCCCAGTTGTGCTTCTCTTGATGCCCGCCTGCATGTTACCGGACTGCGTTAATTCCTGCCCCGAAACAACAGTGGTAGAGGAAGAAATCGTGCTGGGCGGCACATAATGGTCAATGAGAAGATCAAGGCCCTTGAGACGCGTTAGATCTGGTCGGTAGGACTTAGCTTGTAAGATGAATTCTGCGGCTTCTGCAATCTGGCGGTCGGAATTCATGACGTAAAGGCTCTTAGCAGTCTCTAGTGTTTGTCGGTACTCAGCAACTATAGGATCGTTCCGAAGTACCCCTTCGGGCACATCTTTGAACGCAAGCTCGAAGGCATAGTCAATACTTTTTGGGGTGGACTCGATTGGTTCAAAAACGTTACCGTCCGCCGTACCCGCGGTCTGTATTAACGGTTGACCTGCGTGGGTAGGCTCTTGAGCTACAGCAACGGGTGTGGGATCATTTTCTTTGACGCAAGAGGAAACGACGATTGCGACGGTCAGCGATGGAAGTAATACTAGGGCGCGCATAACATTCTCCCCAATTCGTTGTCATCGTAGAATGATCAGGAATTATAGCATAAACATGCTCGAATGCAACTCAACGGATCTGTAGTAGTTTCTCGGCTTTTCGTGAAGAACCGCAGAACAACATTCGTCGAACCCAACACTTCCAAATGCCCCTGTGAGATGAATCGTCTGTCAAGCAAGGAGGCGACCGCGAATAGGTACGGAGCTCGGTCAAATCAGCCCCAACGCGGCGTTGATCACCAACTGGACGTCCACCGCATCTACATTGCCGCTGCCGTCTACGTCGCAGTTGTAGCCGGTGTTGATGCTCAGGGCGGCGTTGATGACCAACTGCACGTCCACCGCGTCCACGGTGTTCGTTCCGTCAATGTCTTCGGGCGAGGTCGCCGGGGAAAGTGGGTCATTCGGGTCGCCGCCCCGTTGATACTCCTGGAGATTCGAGAACGCGTCACCATCGGTGGGAGAGGACGTCCTAAAAAGCTTAGCGCAACGTTGCGCGAAGCCTATAATCCCCATAATCACAAGAGCAGCGCGGCACTTGCCAAAGTCGGCGGCGTCAAACAGCGAACCTACGAGATGGCCGGAATGGTGCTGAAGAAGGACCCCGAACGAGCCGAACAGGTCATCCGGGGCGAGAAGATGATCACAAGGTATTGTGATCACCTTCGAGGAATCTTGATCACCTTCGGGCGGGTCGCGCGGCGCGTGAGTCAGTCGAAGTCCGGCGCGGCCGCATCCGCTTCAGTCGCGGTCAGTGGTGTTGCGCCCTCAGCAGCGCAAGCACTGTCCGCCGGTGGATCGCCGCGCGCCCCGCTGTCCACGGAGATGTGGACCGCCGTGACCTGCGGCTGTACGCCGTGTTCGCAAAAACCCGCAAGTTTGCTCAACGTATCAATGGCCCGCACGCAGACTCCCGCTTCCCGCCAATCGCTCGTGTCCCGGTCTGCAATCCGATCTAGCCTGAGCAGGTATTTCTCCGCGCGAATTTGGGCACATTCGACGGCCCGCCGCCAAGCCGCTTCGAGGGCCTCGCGCACCATTGGTTTCTGCCCGTACTCGTGAGCCGCCTCAACGAGTGCCGCCCGAGTCCGGTAGCGCCGCGCCCGTTCAGCGAATGTCACCTCAAACGCTTCCGTCAGGGTACCGTGCAAGATGACCGCCGCACAGAACCTCCCCACCGCCGCCGGTCTCAAGTCGTGCCGCCGGGCCAAGAGACCGGGACGGGGTTCGCCCTTCGCGCTACTAATTTCGCGGCTAGAAGTGGTCATGGGACGGAAACCAGTCTTAAATCGATGATGGACACTTGTGCGTAAGATAAAAGGTTACAACGTTACAATATATATATAAAGTCTTTGTATGTAATGGGTTAGACCCGTAACATTTCCCGTAACCAACCGTAACCCAAGGTTACACTATCAAGACAGTTTGAGTCGTTTTTCAGGTCCTCTCACGGGAAAATGACAAGTCCGTCATGCCCGTGGCCTTCCGATGACCCCGCGTCGCCGTTGGGCCTCGACCGCGTCCCACCAGGCAGACCATGCTTGGGCGCGTTCCGGTCCGCCCTGGTCGGTGATCCAGCGGGGCGGGACGGGCGGAAGGTCTTGGGAGTTCAAGACGGCGTCGGACTTGACAAGGTCGAGGTATTCGGCGAGAGTCACGCGCTGGTCACCGTCCTTGAGGTACGCGAGAAGTCGGGGCTTGTGTGCGCGAAGGTCCCGGATGACGGCTTCGGTGAAGGCCTGCTTCGGCGCTCGAACAATCAGTTTGCCTGCCTCAACTCGGAAGGTCGCGCCGTGGCGCTCAAGGTCGTAAACCAACGCCAGCGCACTCATAGGAAGACCTCCGCCACGTCGGTGTCATCGGCTTGGAGAAGGTCTGTTTCCGGGCTTGGGCTGGCGGCCATTTTTGAGGTTCCCGGAGATCGCGAAAAAGCGGTTGAGGTTCCCGAGACATGGGAACCAGAATAAGTGCTTGCCGGAAGCGGTCTTAGGTCGGTTTTCTTATTCTGGTTCCCGGCTCCGTTTTCACTGTCGGGAACCACAAAACAACAACCCACCGATTCGGTGGTTGTCGTGCCTTGGGGATTCTTGTTCCCAGGTTCCCGCGCAATGCCCGGAACATCAATTTGGGACGCGGTCACGCCATATCTGAATGGGTCGGTTTTGCCACCTTTGCCTATCCGATTGACCATCCCGTCACGGACCAGTTCTCGGAGCGCTAGGGATTTCATCTTGTTGCGGCCTTGAACCTCGTCCTTGATGTCGGCCTCCGTTACAGCTTCGGATTGACCCGTCAGATAGTTTTTAATCGCCGCTTTGAATCGCTTGCGCTCGTCGACCTCTTTCGATTCGCCCAACGAGGTGGTGCGCCTGTGGGGGTCGAAGTTCAGGATAGTTTCGGGAATATTATCGCCGTATCGCTGAATAGTCTCGATGGTGCGATATGGGCCATCGCGCCTGAGCAGGATTGCAGTGTCGAACGCGGCCAAGATTGCCGTGCTACCGAGGACGCCATCACCCCCTGGGCGGTCCCCTTTGCCCAGGTGGTGGACTACCACGACGTGGGTGCCGGTTTCCCGCGCCAGCGTGTGGATGGGCTCGAGGGCGGTGGTGACCGACGCGTAGTCATTCCCATCGCGAACGCGGACCAACTTAAACAGGGTATCGATCACAATGACGACGGCCTTTTTCTCGATGGCGATCTCGCGGACTTGGGTCAGCGCGTTCTCCGGTGCTGTCGCACAGTGGATGAAAATGTCTTCGTCGCCGCTTGCTCCCATTGCCGCAAAATGCTTCCGCACTTCGGACCGTTTCTCTTCGAGCGCCAAGTAAATGACCGGACCCGGCATCGTCTTCCGATTCAGGAACGGACTACCACGCGCGATGTCGAGGGCCAATTGACGGGCGAAGGTGGACTTCCCCACTTTCGGCTTAGCCACAAGGATCGAGCTCCCGCCTGAAGGGAGCATTTGATCAACCAGAAACTCCGTATCCGGCTCCGGTTCGCGGAGCAGGTCCCCGAGGCGAGTGAGTTGAAGGCCGACACCCCGCTTTGAGGACGCCGCCTCGGCGGAATTGATCTGGCCACGGACCTTCTCCGCCCCTTCCAAAATGAGGAGGTCGTCAAAGTCCGTGGGCTTGCTTGTCCGATCAGCGAACTTCGGGATCGTCAAGCGTGCGCCGACGGCTCGTGCGGCCTCTGTGCCTTTCGTGACGCCGGGGTTCCCGTCCGTCCACGCGTCGTCGTCAGCGCACACAATGATCTTGGCGTTGGGATGTTGTCGGCGAATTTCGCGCGCGACTGGTTCGAGGTTTCCAGCGTCGAACGCCACCACCGCCGCGTAGTCTGTAGCCTCGTGGATACTAGCGGCGGTCGCAAAGCCTTCAGCGATGCAGATCGTGTTGTCGGGTGTTCCAATCAGAAAATAACGTCCGGCTATGCGGCCGCCGGTGAGGAAACGCTTCGCGCCATTCGCAGAAATGAATTGCAGCGAATGAATTTCCCCTATTGCGTCGCAAAGCGGGACAATCAGGCGTCCGTCCTCTGTGACCCGCAGGCCGTGTGACGCAACTTTTTTTCGTTCGAGGTACGCATGTTTCTCAACGGCCTTGGCCTCATTCCAAATCTGATCGGCCTCTCGTTTCGCTTCCGCCGCGCGCTGCTCCTCTTCGGCTTGGCGTTGCTTCTTGATCTGCTCCATGCGGTCTCGTAGTTGGCGGCGCTCTTCCGGAGACATTTCGTGTCCATTGTTCGAGGACCAGGTTTCCGAGATTCCCCGTTTCCAACACCCGAAAGCCCCCGCCGCGATGCCGCCAGAGTGTAAGCAGTACCACGAATTTGCCGCATGATCGCCGGGCGCTTTGAATCGGTGTAGCTTGCCGTCGCCGACAATCTCCGGGCGGCCCAATCCGGCGGCTTCAACGGCGTCCTGGAACCGCGACACTGCGTCGAGTGCGTGCGCCGTGCCGTCCACTTCGCCGGTCGTCGGACTCATCGCCCGTCGTCCTCTCAGATTCCCACGCGGTTGCGCCGGACCCATTCTTGCAAGTCGCCTAAAGCGTAGCGCACGCCACGGCTCCCGATTCGGATGTAGGGCGGCCCGCCAGTTCTCCCTGGCCGATCGCCGTAGCAGCGGGCCTGGGCTAAAAAACTCCTCGAAACGCCGAGAAACTTGGCCGCCTCATTTTCTCTCAGCAGTCTCGCTTGTTGTACGTCCATGTTTGTGCCCTCGCCAGCGTGTCGTTGGTGATACGTTCGCATTCTTGCATGAAATTTCACGGACGGGACTTTGGCTATTTATTTTCCCCAATAAATCCGGCCTTTTTTGCAAAACGGTGAAGTCAATCGGGATTTTTCAAAGATGATACAGACGAGGCGAGAAGAGGGTCGAGGCTAGAACTTCATCTGTGTCGGTCGCGTTGTCGTTTGGTGGGATTGGGCACTTTCCTTTCGGACCGCCTTCACCGAGTCACCCACCGTACGCCCCGTCTTCCGAAGCTCAGGCAAGATCGAGTCCAGCACGGCGCGAGGAATCCAGGTGTGACCCTTAACACGTCCCCTCGGTTCTCGCTTAAGTTGCGTGCATTTTCGCCTGATGAGTTGGTGGGCGTCCCTGCTCTCCATCGCCCCGATGTCGCAGATTAACTGGACTGCCTCAGACTGCTCCACCCATTCAGCTTGCCATTTCCAGTAGCGCCGCTGTGAGTCCAAGTCAATTTCCTTCTCGGTATCGCCGACACTCCCGAAGTGATCATAGCGGGCCGCCAGTTCTTCCGCGTCTCGTTCAAAGATCGCGTTCCTTTCCTCTTCGGTCTCGGCCCGTCGAAGCAACTGGTCTCTTTCCGTGGCCGGAACGTTTACCCGTTCTGCTTGGAGGTCAGAAAGCCGCATAGCACAGGCAAGGTGCCGTTTCAGTGCGGTTGCGCAGGTGGACTTCCCATGCTTGCGTGCCTCCGCCAGCTTCCGTTTGACCAAGGCCACATGGGGATCGAGCATTAGGATCGCTTGTCGGCACTCGAGCCAAGAGAGCTCCGCTTTTTGAACACGCGCTTCTTCCGCCTTGGAAGGCCGGCCGCGCTTACGGCTCGGAATCTTATCCGCACTCTTCGCCACGTCATCATACAGCCTGAGGAACGATGCCGGGTCTTCGCGCCAGAGGACTCTTAGAAAGTGTTGAATCTTCCCCCCTTCTGAGAAGTGGAAGTCTGGAAGTTCCCAGTTTCTATTTTTGCGGACCGTTTCCAAGAACGCGCGGACCCGCTTCAACATGGCGGCTTCTGCCTCGCGGATACGGAATAGAGTTTCGTCAAGGCTCTCCGGTCGAGTCACCGGGTTCGTGTCGCTGGAACTGTTCGGCATGTTGCACCCCGTCAGTGTCCGTAAGAGTAGCGCCGGGGCGGCCGGTACGGGTCCGGTGTTCGAGGGCGACTCTAGCCCCGGCGATGAAACACGTTTGTAACTATGTGCGAACGGAACGTCAAACGCAAGAGACACCGGCCGGAAATCGGCCCGACGCGCGACCCAAGTTCTCTGGAGCACCCTAGAGATACCGCCCCACCCCGTTGGGTCCCATCAGCCGGGGTATGGGGGTACTCGACACCGGATGACACGGCCGTGACGAAAGTGGAGAAGACCGAGATGGTCACAGATTGTGACCACCTTCCGCTTTCCGGGAGGCTGTATGTTTCGGCCACGAGATGGAATGCGGCGGCTATCGTTCTCCCGATTTCACAAAGCCGATGGTCTTGCGCTTGGGTTCGGGCGGCGTCATCAGTTGGTGGATGGCATCGAAGACCGCCTTGAACTGGGCGTCGTATTTGTTTTCCAGAGCGTCCAGGCGGCGGGCTAAGGCATCGTAGGAAACGACCCATTTGACGAAGCCGGACGAAGGTCCTCATGATCTCCACATTTACACGCACGGCACGCGGGCTTCGCAGAACACTGGAAAGCATGGCAACGCCTTGCTCGGTGAAAGCATAGGGCGCGAACCGGCGACCGCCCCACTTCGATCTTGAGATGCCAGTTTGGCATTTCAAGTCTTCCCATTCATCGTTGGTAAGTTGGAACATGAAATCCTGTGGAAACCGGTCCAAGTTTCGCTTGACCTGTCTGAGCAAAGCTCCGGTTTCCACGTCGTAAAGTTCGGCCAGGTCCGTATCGAGCATGACCTTTTGACCACGGATTACCAGTATCGCCCGCTCAATGCGTTCGCTCGGTACGAGAGAAGTGGTATCAGGCATGGGAAGTGCCCCGCAATTGTACGAAGTTCTTCGGTGCGTTGCCCACGAGCCGTTGAACCGCGTCGGCCTTTTGTTTCGCGGCCAAGTGCGCGTACCTCAACGTCAACTTGAAATCGGAGTGTCCCAACAATTCCTTCACCACGATCAGATCAACGCCATTCTGGACGAGGCGCGAAGCAAAAGTGTGCCGAAGATCGTGGAATCGAAAGTTCGTTACGTTGGCTTCCTGCATGAGATGTTCCCACGACGTGGAGATGTTGTCTAATCGCTTGCCGTCTTTGCCGGGAAAGACTAACCCTTGGCCGGAACCTTGCTCGCGCCACGTTTTCAACGTGTCATGGGCGACGGCATTCAGTGGAATGACTCTGGTTTGTCCGCTCTTCGCTCCCATTCCGTGAACGGTGATCGTGCGGGTCCTGAAATCCACAGCATCCCAAGTGAGATTGAATAATTCACCGCGCCTGCATCCGGTGTGTAGGGCCAAGATCGTCAGCGGCTTGAGCAGGTCCACGAAAGCCACCTTCCCCAAGTCCGGCCATTCAGAATATCCGCGTTCCGCGCACCACGCATTGTGTGACCTGCGGGCCTGCCTAACGCGTTCTTGGCGCGCGTCCAGTGCGGCTATAAGGCGGGTCTCTTCTTCGGGTAACAAGTATCGCGGTTTGGCGCTCCGGTCTTCCGGTAGCATCTTGAGTTTAGCCAAGGGGTTTTCGCTGAGGATTCCCCATTGCGTCGCATGACTCAAGGCGCTTTTCAATGCGGCAAGGTCGCGGTTGCAGGTGCCGATACTGACACCATCCGTTCGCCGTTGTGATCGCCACTTCTCGCAGAGCCGGATCGTAACCTCGTTCAATCGCTTATTCTGAAAGTCGGGAAACGATTGACGCAGACGGCGGAGTGTTGGCGCTACGCTTTTTCGGTTACTGCGAAACCACGGCTCGTACACTTCATTCAGAAATGATTTCAAGGTGTGCGCCCGGGCCTCGCGTTTCTTTTCGGCGGGGTCTTCACCTCGAACCACGGCGGCCAGATGTCCCTTGGCAATATCTCTCGCCTGCACCGGGGTTACCACGCTTGCGCTACCGATCTTGACGCGGCGATGTCTCCGGCCTTCCACCCGATACCGGGCGTAGTAGGTCTTCGCGCCGGACGGCTCGACGCGAATCAGGAATCCCCGCAGGTCTTGATCGTAGACCTCGTAAGGGCGGGTCTTCGGGCGTAACGTCGGCAAAAGCCGGTTGGCAATCTTGGCTTTCATGTCATGTCACCTTTCCGTCACGAATTTCCTAAGCACCACCTAAGCACCAACTTGTATGACTTCAATATCGCTTCCCATACAGTCTAAGCACCTCCTAAGCACCACTTGAGTGTACATCAATGAACGGAGAAATACAAGAGAAAATACAATAATCGGCATTCTGACCAATAAACACAGGAGCTTTATGAGACGGGGTAATGCACGGCGATGGACGGGCTTTCACCGGAAAAACGCACTTCTAAGCCGTAGGCCGCGCGTTCGAATCGCGCCAGGCGCGCCAGAAGAATTCCACTTGATTCTTTGGACTGCGGGAGCGTGCTCCCGCTTTTCCGAGGGGAGCTTGCTCCCCGTACTGGGGACATCCACTCCGGGCACTTGCCGGAACTTGGCCGGCTGGCTGGCTTCACCCTTCATCCTTCAGCCTACAGCCTTACAATCTGCACTTCGACATTCTTGAACGCGGGCGTTTTCGAGGCGGGATCGAAGTCGCGTGGTACCAACACGTTGGCTTCCGGGTAGTACATGGCACAGTTGCCGGGGCGAATATCGAGTTCGCGCACCAAGATATTACGCATCTCGCCCACCGCCGTTCGGACCGTCACCGGTTGATTGATTTGCAGGCCCAATCGTGAGATATCGCTCGGGTGCATCATGATTACGTCACGGCGCTCCTGGCCGCGGTAGATATCCTCGTCCTCGTATACCACGGTGTTGAATTGGCCCTCGGAACGGAGCGTCATGAGACACATGCCCCCATTCTGCGCTCCTTTGAGTCGCGGCAAGGCGACGGGGTGGAACGTGGCGCGACCGGAGGGCGTGGCAAACTTCGGCTGGTGGAATGTTCGGCCTGCGATCTGAAATTCCTTCTGGGTGTTGTCAATCGTCCCGACGGCTTCATACCCCGGAACAATTTCGGCGATGGCGGCGCGAATGTTCCGGTGTGTCTGCAATGCTTTCCAGTCAATTGGCGAACCATCGGGAAACACCCGTTGCGCAATACCGGCCACCACTTCCACTTCGCTACGCGGCCCCGCGTAGCGACGTGGACCGCCGTCGCTCATGCGGACGTAATTAAACATGGATTCCTGCGTGGTGGCCTGCGCTTCCTCATCGCGCGCGAGCACGGGCAGGATCAGCGTCTCCCGGCCCAGTCCGCGGGCATGGCCGGTATTCAGCGTCGTGCTCAGGTATACTACGAGATCAATCTTGCCCAGCGCAGAAGCCACGAACCGCGCGTCCGGATTCGAGCCGTAAAGATTTCCCCCAACGCAGAACGCCAGCCGGATATTTCCTTCCGCCGCGCTATGCACACTGGCCAACGTATCCAATCCCGGCGCGGCCGGCAAGGATATCTTGTACTTCTCTTCGAGCCGCTTGAAGACCTCCGCCTTCAGTTTCGGCGTCACGCCCATCGAACCGATGCCTTGAACGTTGCTGTGTCCGCGGATCGGCAGGAGTCCGGCGTGCGGCCGGCCCAGCATGCCGCGCATCAGCGCAATATTGCCGATCATTTGCACATTCTGTACGCCGTGCGCATGGTGGGTAATGCCCATCGTCCAGGCGAAGACGGTCCCCTTAGATCGCGCACATAAGTCTGCAACCTGTTCCATCGTTTCGCGGGTCACACCGGACTGATTGACCACTTCCTCCCAAGTGAGATTCCCGAGAAGTTCTTTGAATGCTTCCCAGCCTTCGGTGTGACTTGCAATGAAGTCGCGATCAATCGCATCGCGCTCCAGAATCGCTTTCCCAATTCCAGCCAAGAACGCAATGTCGCCGCCAATGTGGGGTTGGACGTAGACATCGGCGATTCGCGTTCCGAACAACAGGCTCCAGAGATTGGAAGGTATCCGGAAGTTGACGAGTCCCACCTCTCTAACGGGATTGACCACGACGACCTTGCCGGCCCGCTTCTTCATCCGAAGGATGGCGCTGATCATCCTCGGATGATTGGATGCCGGATTCCCGCCGATGAGGAACAGCAAATCACAGTGCTCGATATCATCGAGGACAATGCTCGACGTTCCGGAACCGTAGATGGAAGACAGACCGACACCGGAGGCCTGATGACAGTAATACGAGCAATTGTTGACGTTGTTCGTGCCGTACAATCGTGCGAAGAGTTGCAGCAGAAAGCCGGCCTCGTTCGAGGAGCGGCCGCTGAAGTAAAAGAATGATTCATCCGGGCGTATTCTTCGCAGCTTGCCCGCAATCTTGTCTAACGCGTCTTCCCACGATATCGCCCGATAATGGGGATCGCCGGGACCGGCGTATAATGGCTCGACCAGGCGTCCCGACGCCTCGAGTTCGCGCGAGGTAAGCACCTGCAAATCATGCAGGCTGAAAGCTTCGAAAAAACCTTCGCGAACCCGGCCCTGCATATCCGCCGTCATCGCCTGAACGGACTTCTTGCATACTTCCGGGAAGCGGCCCTGTTCATTGACCATGCCGCCGCGCTGTCCGCCCATGCCCAGCGCGCAAGTCTTACACGCGTTCTTCGAGCGGAGCGCGCGATAGAGGCGTATAAGCCCGCCGGCCATCCGCGCCTTTCGCCATACGTACCGAATGGCCGGCCAACCTCCGCCCGCCTTCGGAACCCGCCGCGCGGAACAAACCTCCGACATGGTACTACACCGTCCTCCTGTACCGACTTGACCTAATCGAGAAAACGAAAAGGAGAGGGCACACGTCACCCTCCCCCTATCACTGAAGCCATCAATGCCCCAATGAACCGGAAACTGGAAACCGGAAACTAATTTACGCCGCTACGAGCCCATGTGGGTCTATGACGAACTTCTTGGCCGCGCCTTTGTCGAAATCCTTGTAGCCCTTGGGCGCGTCTTCCAGCGAAATGACCGTCGCGTTGACCGCTTTGGCGATCTTTATCTTGTCATGCAGGATGCACATCATGAGTTGGCGGTTGTACTTTATCACCGGACATTGCCCGGTGTGGAAATGATGCGACTTGGCCCAGCCCAGCCCGATGCGAATGCCGAGCATTCCAATCTTGGCGTTGGCATCCACGCCGCCCGGATCCTCTGTCACGTAGAGTCCCGGAATCCCAACCCCGCCGCCCGCGCGGGTCACTTGCATAACCGAGTTCAATACCGTGGCCGGTCGCTCGACGGTCGCCTCCGTGCCGTGGCCGCGGGCCTCGAAGCCGACACAGTCCACCGCGCAGTCCACTTCCGGTTCACCGAGAATTTGCTCGATTTGATCGGCAAGCGTGGCCCGTTTCTTCAGGTCTACCACTTCGCAACCGAAACTCTTCGCCTGCTTCAAGCGCTCCGGAATCATGTCGCCCACGATTACCGCCGCTGCGCCCAATAAGTGACAGGACGCCGCACAGGCTAGACCCACCGGTCCGGCGCCGGCCACGTACGCCGTCATCCCCGGTCCGACCCCGGCCGTCACGGCGCCGTGATAGCCGGTGGGGAAGATGTCCGAGAGCAGGGTCAAGTCCTTGATCTTCGCCATGGCCTCGTCTCTGTCCGGGAACTTCAGCACGTTGAAATCGGCATACGGCACCATCACGTATCGCGCCTGGCCTCCGACCCAGCCGCCCATGTCCACGTAGCCGTACGCCGCGCCCGGCCGGGCCGGATTTACGTTCAGGCAGATGCCCGTCTTGCCTTCTTTGCAGTTCCGGCACCGCCCGCAAGCGATATTGAACGGGACCGAAACCAAGTCGCCTTTTTTGACGAACTCGACGTCGCGGCCCGCCTCGATCACTTCGCCCGTGATCTCGTGCCCCAGGACCAGTCCCGCCGGAGCGGTCGTGCGTCCGCGGACCATGTGCTGGTCGCTGCCGCAGATGTTGGTGGTAACGACCTTCAAGATGACCCCGTGTTCGCACTTCCGCTTGCCCAGCGCCAGTTTGGGGTAGTCAATGCTCTGCACCTCGACGACGCCCGGCTTCAAGTACACCACGCCCTTATTACTCGCCATTGCCGACCCTCCTCTAGTTCGTCTCTTGCGCCTTAAGAACCTGAAATGAAACAGTCCTCACTGGATACAGAACACCGGCCCATGGCAATTCGATTTCTGCGGTAAACTGTTGACAATAACGGCGGGGAAAGACCCTCACATACCGAGGAGTTGGGTACAAGAGAAACTTCGGCTTCGCTCAGCATGACAACGAGGGCGGGTGCCCGGGGAAACAAGAACGCTGCGCGGACCGCCGTAGACGTTTCCCCTTCTGTCATTCTGAGCGCAGCGAAGAATCTCGCATACCCGCAGCACCGCGCTTTCGGCAATCAAGCCGTTTCAGGACGTACTCAATTGGACACGGTAGGCAGTTCCTCGACGGTGATCGTTCTGACGCCCGGACACAGTGCGCGGAAATTCCTGCCTTCGCCCACTGACCGGCATACCACATATCCGGTCGTGGTGTAGTTCTTGATGCTTCGTGCCAGTCGGTCTAGCGGTTTACCCATATCCGGCACCGGCGTCCTTGAGGCCTTGGCTTCCAGTAGCGCAAGTTTCCTCTCTCCCAATGGTAGTACGAAATCCACTTCCAAGCCTTGTTGGTCTCGGAAGAAATAGAGTGCCTTGGCCTTGCCGGCATGCGTCTGGCCTTTTACGATTTCCGAGGCCACGAATCCCTCGAAGATTGGTCCCAAAAACACCGAATGATTCAGCGTTTTTTCAGAGTCTATGCCCAACACGTGAGAGAGTAGTCCGGAGTCCGTGAAATAGAGCTTTGGAGATTTGATGAGACGTTTGCCGAAGTTCTCGTAGAACGGCGGCACGAGGATGATCTGGCCTGTGATCTCAAGGATGTTGATCCATTCGCTCAACGTCGGAACTGAGACCCCCAACGGGGCGGCCAAGTCAGTCTTATTCAACACCTGCCCACAGCGGCTCGCCAGCAGCGACAGGAACCGGTGAAACGTGGCTAGGTCACGGATTGAACTTATCGCTCGCACATCACGTTCAAGATACGTCTGGACGTATGAACGGAACCACGTATTGGCTCCTGTCGGTCGCGCCAGAACTTCCGGGAAGCCGCCGCGCAAGACGGTTACCTTCGGGCTTTCACGCACGGAGAACGGCAGGAGTTGGAAAACCGCGGCGCGTCCGGCCATGGACTCCGTGACTCCCTTCATCAGGGAAGCCTCCTGCGAGCCGGTGAGCAGCCACTTCCCGAACCCGCGCGGGTTCCTGTCAATCCGGGTTCGAACATAATTGAACACCTCGGGTACGTTTTGTACCTCGTCGAGGATCGCGGGAGTCTGCAGTTCGTCCAGGAACGTGTTAGGGTCGGACCGAACGCGCGCAATGACGTCCGGGTCTTCCATGAGCACGTAGGCCGCCCTGGGGAACATGTGGCGCAGGAGCGTGGTTTTCCCCGCACGGCGTGGACCCGTGAGAATCACCGCTGGGAAGTGCCGAACGGCCTTAGATAGCTCCTTTTCGATGTCGCGCACAATGTAACGCATTGTGAGTTTCATAAACTTTCACTTTAGAAAACTCAAAATCTTATCCTGCGAGGGCGCGGTCTTCTAGGGCTTGCAGTTCGCGGAGTTTGCGGGCAAAGGCCTCGTATATGCCCGGTTTTTCAATCTCGCTGCGAATCTTGTCCGGCAGGTAGCGCAAATCGGTGGATTCGAGGATGGCCGCCAGCCACTGCAATTCGTGGGCTTCGCTGCGCATACTGCGGAAGTTCTTGACCACTTCACCAATCAACGCCGCGTCAAGGGGAAGATTCTGTAAGACTGACTCTCGGCGCACCCGTGTGAGGACGCTCTCGATATCGGCGCCGCTCAACGGCGGGATACCACTGAGGTCCGGCAGATTCTCTTTGGTCAGCCCCATCTTGAGTTTCCTTCCCATGGCAAGAAACATCTCCACGCGATCTTCCGCCGTCTCCGGGTAGAACAAGGGAATGTGCTCCTCGCAGCGGCCCTGTCGCTTGAGGTCAATGGGTAGGAGATCGGGCCGGCACGTGAGCAGGAACCAGATAATTTTTCCTCGGTACTGGGTGTTGCCCATTTGCGAGGCGAGTTGGGCAAATACACGGGCGCTGGTGCCCGAATCCCCTTCGGCGGTTCGATTGCCGAGGGCGGCATCCGCCTCGTCTACGATCACGGCGACCGGCCCCAACTCCCGGACGACGGATAGGATGCGTTCCAGATTGGCCTCGGTTTCGCCGACGTATTTGCTGCGGAAATTGCGGATGGTGATGCAAGGGATACCGATAGTGCCGGCATAACACAAGGCCAGAAACGTCTTGCCCACGCCCACCGGCCCGCAAACAAGATATCCCATAGGAACACTCTCGAGTTTTCCCTCTCTCACCAACCGCGCGTCGTGGACGAGGCGCTCCTTGGCCGCCTTGTGTCCGGCCACCATGGAAAGGTCGAACTTCGGCTCCACAAACTCGATCAGTCCTGGACATTGTGCCTCCATCAGGCTCTTCTTGATTTCCACAAGCTCCTGATCCGGAAGGACCGATACGCCACCCTTTGCCGATTCCTTCTTGGCCCGGCTTGCCCGGCGCAGCATCGTATCGAGGTTGGCCAGGGTCAGCCCCGCGCTCAGGGTTGCCAGACGCTCCGCCTCCGCCCCGAGGTCAGGGAACTGTTGGAGGACAAACGCCTTCCGCTCGTCCGTCGTGGGCAGCGGCACGGCAACTTCGTCCGTGTACCCGCTCTGCACCAGCGTCGCGTTGAGTCGCGCGAGACTCTCCGTCATCAAGACGAACACCACGTTCACGCGTCGGATCACGGGACTCCGCGCCCAGTTCAAGAACGTAGCCAGGTGCGAACTGGGCCGATCTTCCGCCGGGCACACAAAGTCCACATAGTCCACTAGGACAGCCACCTTGCGCGCCCCGCCGTCTTCCGTGACGAGCAGGAGCGACACCAGCCGGTCAATCAACCGAAACGCTTGCGTTGGGTCGTTCAGACTCTCCGGACGGTCGCCCAGGACACGGTCCAGCAGATTGTTC
Organism: Candidatus Hydrogenedentota bacterium; assembly: GCA_016209895.1. Taxonomy (GTDB): domain Bacteria; phylum Hydrogenedentota; class Hydrogenedentia; order Hydrogenedentales; family SLHB01; genus JACQVH01. The sequence continues at coordinate 22,012 of JACQVH010000156.1, forward strand.
ATACGTGTCAGCCGTTGCGGGTCGCCGCCCGAATACGCGCGCAGACCACGTCCCAAGTCATAATGGAGTACCAGGTCATAGGCGCCGAAAAGCCGTCGTGTCAAAAAGTCCGTCAGCGGCTCGAACGCCGCGCGACCATTTTCCTCGCTGGCGACCAAATCCGCCACGTTTCCATGAAGGATGAACATGCTGGAACCGCCGGCAAGGTACGTCTCCTCCAACTTGCTCACCCATCCCGGCCACGACTTCGCTGCCATTCCTATCCTTTCTTCAGAACTGTTCTGTTAGCAGTGGCGGCGGCGTTTCCCGCTCGAGAACCGGCGCCACGTCCAGACTCCGCATGGCTTCCTCGGTCGCCGCGATACCGTCGGTGATGCCGTCCACCTGCGCCGTGAAGTCCGCCGCGTCCCGTGTATTGATGGCCATTTCGCTGATCACGTTCACTTTTTGCTCGATACGGTCCAATTCGAGGGTAAGAAATTCCCGGTTCTCCGCGGCCCGGTCGTAGTTTTCGAGACGCTGCTTGAGGGTTGCCACCTTGTCCTGAAGAGACCGGAGCACCTTTTCGCTCCGCTGACCGGCTTGGGCCGCCTGTAATTCCTTCTGGCTGGATTCGAGTTGCTTTGCCAGTTCCGCCCGGTTGGTGCCCCAGAGGAAGCGGTTCAACGCGTCCACGCTGTATAACAGCTTCAGGAACATCCATAGCAAGCGTTCCAGGGAACCGGTCTGGAGTTCCGATGCCGGGAAATTATCCGACGACTGAAGTCCCCGGAATTGTCTCGCCAAACGGTCCAGATGCAGACACCGGTCGCGCAGCCCTTCGAATCGGGCCCACGCCTCCGGTTTCAGCACCGACTGCATTTGTTTCAGGACTTGCGTGGACTCGACGGTGCGTACCTCCGGCCGCAAGCGGGTCGAGGCGCGCGCCTCCACGGCTTTTCGAAAACGGGGTCGCGTGGACAGCAGTCCCAGATAGCCGATCTCGGCCGCGGCCACCAGCGGCAGAATCACGTCCGGTTGGCCGCTCAAGAAAGCCAGCGCCACGCCCGCGCCCAAAGCCAGCAAGTTCCAACGCCAGACGAATGCGGCCTGGACGTACTTTAGAAAACCGTATCTCGGACGAGTCGTGCTCACGTGCGCCCTTCTTCCAGGTCATCGAGGATTTCCCGGATATGATATACCGTATCCTGGAAGGACTTCTCGCGCATCATGGGCCGGGCGGGTCGGTCCGGCGGCGCAATGCGGAATTGATGCAAGATGGTTCCCGGGGAATTGCTGAAGAGGTAGCACCGGTCGCCGAGGTAAACGGCCTCGTTCACGTCGTGCGTGACAAAAAACACCGTGGCCTCCACCTCTTTCCACAGTTGGATCAGTAAATCCTGCATGTTGTGGCGCGTGGCAGGGTCCAGCGCGCCGAAGGGCTCGTCCATGAGGATGACGCGCGGCTTCAGAATAAGCGTGCGGGCAATCGCCACGCGTTGTCGCATTCCTCCGGAAAGCTGATGCGGGTATTTCCGCCCGTCCTGGTCCGGGCGGAGACCGACCTTGGCAATCCATTCGTTGGCCAGCGCGTATCGCTCGCGGCGCGGCATTCCTCGGCATTCAAGGCCGAAGGCTACGTTATCCAACACGGTGCGATTGTCGAAGCTCGTGTAATCCTGGAATACCATGCCGCGGTCCGGTCCGGGTCCCGGAACCGGCAGTCCACCCAACAACACTTCCCCGTGGGTCGCGGGGTGGTGCGGCGCCAACCCGGCGATCAGCCGCAACACCGTGCTCTTCCCGCAACCGCTAGGTCCGAGCAACGCCACGAATTCGCCCATGTGTTCCAGGTCTTCAATCCGGAATGTGACATCGCGAATTGCGGTAAAAGCTCGCTTTGTGCCCGGAGCGAAAACTTTCGTGACGCCTCGAAACTCGACGATAGGAGGCGCGTTCGGTTTTTCGCGGCCGCGCGGGGCGTCGGTGAGAGCGCAAGGCGGCGGACCCGGCGTGGATTCGGCCATTATTGGGCTCCGATGCGCCGGTACGGGAAGAGCCAGCGCTGGACCGTGAGAACGCCGCGATCAATTCCGAAGGCCAGTATCGCGATCATCAGCAGGACCAGGTAAATATGCTCGTGAGGTCCTCGACGCTGGCTCAGGATGATCAGCGCGCCCAACCCGAATTCGGCGTTGATTACTTCCGCGAGCATGATGTAACCGAAGGCCAGGCCGAACAGCAACCGGAGGCTGTTGACGATATCGGGCATTGCGAGCGGCATTAAAACTTTCTGAACCGCCTGATAGGCTAGCACGGGAAACCATAGGAGAAATCCCAAGACCCAGCCCAGTCCTACGACTTCGATAAAGCGCATCCGCCAAGCCGACAGAAGTTCCACGTCGGCGGGTCCTGGACGACGCGCCAGCATGTAGAAGGCGGCGCCGAACGCGGCCGCGTACATGAGCCCTGCCACCCCTGCCCAGACCGCGCCGCGCCGAGGCACGAAGGAAACTCCGAGGGTCCGCGCGGCATCGATATAACTGTCCGGCACGTCCTCGACCGCCCGCGTACTGTCAAATAAGATGAACGCCACGGAGGCCAGGAAAATGAACATCACTTTCTGCAACTCTCCCAGGCCGAACCAAATCAGCGTGAGCGGAATCAAGGCGGCCACGGGGATGTTGCGTCCGAATATCGAAAGCGGTCGTAGAAAGGCGTTCAGGCGAAAGAATGCGCCGGCACAAATGCCCAAGGGGATGCTGATGGCGGCAGCCAGGACGAATCCTCCCAACACCCGGCCGAGGCTTACCAGGGCGCTGCGCGTCATCGCGCGTTCAAACCACAACTGGGGAAAGGAATGTACCGTGTCGGTCAGGCTGGGAAGCGTGATGGGGTTAATGATGCGGTCTTCGACTTTACCGGCGGTCAGCAAATACCAAAGCAGGAAACACACCGCGATGCACAACACGGACATCGCGGCGCTCTCGAAGGCGCTGGGTTGGTCGCGAATCGCCCCCCACCTTTGGAAATAAGCCAGGATACGCTGCAATTTACCCATCGGCTGCGGCTCCAAAGGCGTCGTGCCTGTTCCATTCACTCGCGACTACTCCGGGGACTCCAAAGGATAGACTTTCACTTCGACCCGCCGATTCCGCGTGTGGTTCATCGGATTCGCGGGATCGGCCGGTACGTCCCAGCCCATACCGGCCGTGCTGAACTGTTTTGGGTCGAGGGACGCGAATTTCCGCACCAAGGATTCCTTTACCGCGTTGGCCCGGCGATCCGACAGTTCTTTAACCAGGCTGGCGGGTACCTGGCCTTTCATGCTGCTGTCGGTGTGACCTTCGATCACGATGCGGGCCGCGCCGTATTGCCCGGCGAGTTTGCCGATCTCTTCGACTACAAAGTCCACGTTCGGATCGTACGCCCGCTCCACTTCCCGACCGCCCTCACGCGCCACGATCTTCTTATACAGGTCATGACTGTTCGGGTAGAAGTGGATCGTGACCACCTTGGTCAATATCTCGCCGCTCTCGGCCTTGATACTCCCCACGTCCTTGGGCGTGAACTGAACTTGGTATTCGTTCTTGCTGCTCGCGTATTTTTCCTCGCTACCGAGCTTCTGGATGATCGTGAAATCCATTACCGTATCGAACGAGGGCACATTCGTCACTTTGCCGATGTGCCGATAGAGATACACCGCCGTGTTCCAAGTGCGCTCGAAGTTGGCGGGGTTGTTTGCGTTCAAGAAGAAGTCCCGGTTCTCGGCGTAGTTGGTCTGATGCGCGTCGCCGAGCATTCCGAGACACTCGTCCCCCGGAATGTTGTACATCTTGGACATGAACCCGGCGACCTGCTGGCGACCTTCATCCGTGGTCATCGTCTCCATGCCGTCGAAGATACCGCGCACCAGTCCTTCGCAGATGTCCGAATAGTCCTTGGCAAAGTCGGCACGCGCGAACCATACGTCGGCGATAAGCTTATTGGCGGTGGCCGTCGTGACCAATAGATGATTCGACGGGATCTTCGTAAGGTTATAGATATCGGGCGCCCAGCTTACGCAAGCGGCAATGTCCGGATTCGTGTTGAATGCGGCGGCGGCCTGAAACGCGTCCTGCGTGTACACAAAGTTCACTTCGGCCGGCTGCACACCGCCGTTAATCAGCGCGTTCAACACGAAGAACTGACTCGGCGAGTTTTGAGCCAGCACGACGCGCTTGCCGCGCAGATCCGCAATGGTCGGCCGTTCGGGGTCCTTCGCCGCGCTCCGCCGCACTACGATGCCGTCGCCGCCGTTGGACCAGTCCACTTGCTGAAAGATGCGCGGACGTATCCGGCTGTCTTTCTGAAACTCCTCCATAAACAGGGGCACCATATCCAGCGTCGCCCAGCCGATGTGCACTTTTCCGGCGGCGTACGCGTCGCGCATCGCCACCGGATCGTCAATCAGGATTAGCTCGACCTTGAATGGCTCCATCCCCGGAAAGGTCCACAACTTTCCCGGGCCTTTCCCCTCATTGAACAGGATGATGGGCGCCCACCCGGCCCAGACGTTCAGCGCGAACTTCACGGTGCGGTCGGCGACGGGCTCGTAGGTGCTCACCCCGCTCACCGGCGGAAGCTTTTCGCTCGGAACGAACTGATACTCCTTCACCGTAGTCGGGACGTTCGCGTCAGAAGCCTCAGCGTCACTCGCGTCCCCGCCCGCCGCTTGGGTAACTTGCGCCGGAGTGATCGGGGTGACTGACGTTTCCTGCGGTTCGCCTCCTTTCGGAAAGAGGTAACCTCGCAGCCCGTACATCACCAGGCCGCCTACCACGAGCAATAGCACGACATAAAATGCCGCTTTCGGACGACCACCCACTGGTTCAGCCATTGTCCTGCTCCTTCCTAGACGACCCCCGAAAAGGGAGGGTTGTATTACGTACCGATCTGTTTCTCGATCTCTTTAAGCGCGCTCTCTTTCTGTTCGGCGGTCGGCTCCGACACTGTCCCGCCCAGCGCCTTCTCCTGCGATTTCACGCCCGCCGTCTCCGGCGTCTTCAAGCCCATGTCCACCTCGAACTGGCGCAATAGGTCTTCGGCCTGGGTCTCTTCCATCCGCTTCTCGGCCTCGATCTCGGCAATACCTTGGCCGGAAAGGTCGCCGGCGACCCGGACCTTCGCTCGGTTCAGATCAATCTTCTGTTGAATAACGGATTCGAGTTGACCGAAATCGGTGGTAACGTCGAAATCGAAACTCTGCGCCAGTTTGGCCACCTCGGCTTCGGCCGCACTCATCTTGAGTTCCGCATCATAGGTGTGGATTTTTCCTTGAAGCTCATTGAGCTTCCTGGTGGCGTGCTGAATTTTGGTCAGATAATTCTGGTAGCTCGTCTCATGGAGCCGTAGTTGCCCCTCGTTTTCCTTCTGTTCATCCTGGGCATGCTTCAATTCGATCGCGAACTTCCCTGCCGTGCCACGGTCATTCGCCGTCAGGTAACTCTTGACTCGCGCGGTCAGGTCCGATACCCGTTTCTCGTCGCTCCGAACCTGCCGCGATACCCGTTCGACCAAAGCCCGGTATTGTTCCAGGCCCTCGCGCCCCTCCTTCAATTGCTCGACCGTATTGTCGTATTCGAGCTGCATCTGCGCAATGGGGTCCGCTTGCCAGAAGAAATTGGCCAGCTTGTTGATCTGGGCCATCAACGCCTTCCAGAATTTCCCTACCATCGCAATCCTCCCTCTCGCATCACCGCCGGAATCGGCGTTACCAAGGTCTCAGACGCGTCTCAGCGTACCCACCACATGTCCCACGTTTTTGCGTGAACGAAGCCGTTGCCGACCACGCGCAGTCCATAATACTCGAAAGGATGAAGGGCGTCAACGGACGACGATGGTTTTGGAGACCGAAGCTGACGGCTGCGGGCCGCAAGGGATTCGATGTGAGATTACCGGGTTAGGCCCGCAGTTAAACGTCAGAGAAACCGGAGAGAAAATGATCAGGTTCTTGCGTCGGAGCGTCTTCTTGCCGTTGCTCTTGGTGCAGTTGTTAATCATTCTCCTCGTGCCGCCGAACCTTCAGTGGAAGTCAGCCTGAAGGCGACATGGATAGCTCCGGCCATCAAGGTAGACCCACGCTGGAAAGACTACCGTCGCCACAGCCGTTTCGCCAACACCACCCATTAACCCGGGCGCTCCATCCTGGAGATCTAGCTGTAATCTCTCGCAGTCGTTCCATGGCAGAGCACTCGCGTCGGCGCCTGTATCGGCAATTACACGGTTCAACGGTGACCCTGAAGTCTCCGCGTCCCTACGAAATTCCACGGTTAATACCGGAAGTGGCTCCTCCGGATACGTCGCATCATAGGCAAAAGAAGTACGCCGCATTCGGCTCGGCTCGTGCTCACGACCGACACAAGTAACGAAGGGGTGTTCTCCCGACTCTTGCGCTTTATGGAAGGTTTCAACGGCGCTGGTACCGGCCGCGATCACGCGCCCATGCGCAAATCCGATCCATTGGCCCCGATATCGAGCAAGCAATTGCTCCCGCTGCGCCCAGTAGCCCGCTTCGTTTTTCTTCCAATCTAGGTGAATCCGTTGAGCAATTTCAGACGGCAGACCTTCGATCAGGCTCTTCATGGTACCTCTCACAACTATTCGACCTTGAACACGTTCGAGTTAAGTATACACTTGCTCCACTCGAGGGCCAAAGACAGCCACCTCGCCGTGCTCCTGATCCGAGATGGTGATGACACCCGACGCCGATTTCCCATTCGCCCACCCTAATTGTTAGACTGTTCCCTGGCTAACTTCCATAATGAGAAACATTTCCCAGATGACTTGAAGTCGGTTCCTGGCTTTCCTTGGTGAATGGACACGAAAAAACCATCTAGTCCGTCGGTGCGCGCACGCGCGCCATCCGTCGTGCCCGTGCACGATGCGCTGCTCGATAACGATGCCTGGACCCGGGCCATCGTCGAGACCGCTGTAGACGGCATCATCACTATTGACGAGGGCGGGCTGATCGAGTATTTCAACCCGGCGGCGGAACGCATGTTCGGCTACAAGGCCGCCGAGGTGCACGGTAAGAATATCAAGCTGCTCATGCCTTCGCCCGATCGGGAAGCGCATGACCGCTACATCGCGGATTATCGGAAGACCGGCAAAGCGAAGATTATTGGCATCGGGCGCGAGGTGACCGGGCGGCGGAAGGACGGTTCTACCTTTCCCATGCATCTTGCAGTCAGTGAAGTCACCTTGGGGGGGCGTCGTATCTTCACCGGAATCATCCACGACATTACGGCGCAAAGGAAGGCGCAACAGGAAAAAGACCGCCTCCTTACGGATTTGAACAAGCGGAATATTGAGCTGACTTGTTTGTATCGCATGGGCGAATCCACCCGCTCTCGCGAACTCATGGCCGATATTTTCAACGACGTCGTGCGCCTGATACGGCCCGCGTTTTCCCAACCGGAAGCCACGTGCGCCCGTGTGACCTTCGACGGCGAGGTGTACGTGGACAGCGATTTCCGGACCACCGAACACCGGATTTCCGCCGATATCATCGCGTCCGGGCGCAAGCGCGGCGAGGTCGAGGTTTTTTTTCGGGGCGAGCGCCCGACGCTTGAAATCGGCCCTTTTCTTGAAGAAGAACGCGATCTCATAGACGCCGTGGCGAGAGGGATCGGCGAGACCGTCGAGCGGCGCGAAGCCGAGGCCAAAGTGATTCAGGCTTCCAAACTGGCCAGCATCGGGGAACTGGCCGCCGGGGTCGGGCACGAGATCAACAACCCGGTGAACGCAATCATGAATTGCGCCGATCTGCTCGTCAAGAACCTCGACGAAGCTCCGAAGAACCGGCAATTGGCCCAACTGATTCGCTCTGAAGCCGACCGCATCGCCAACATCGTCAGCAATCTACTCACCTTCTCACGACAGGACCGTGAACACCATAGTCCGGCGCGCCTATGCGACATCGTCGAGGGCGTACTGTCCCTGACGAGCAAAAAAATTGCCAAATCCCATATCAGTCTTCTGGTGGATGTGCCGGAGACTTTGCCCAAGGTGAAGTGCCGCAGCGAGCAGATTCAGCAGGTCTTGATGAACCTCATCATCAACGCGATGCACGCCTTGGACGAGCGCTATCCGGGGATGGACCCGGACAAACTCCTCGCCATTTCCGCCCACCAGATTGGCGACGACGGACGGCCCTTCCTCAGGCTCACCATCGAGGACCATGGCTCCGGGATTGCTCCTTCGAATCTGGAGCGGATTTTCGATCCGTTCTTCACCACGAAAGGCCGGGATAAAGGCACGGGCTTGGGTCTTTCCGTATCCGACGGTATTGTGAAGGACCATGGGGGTTCCATTCTTGTCGAAAGTGAAGTGGGGCGTTTTGCGCGGTTTCACGTGGACCTGCCCCTCGACAACGGTTGGGCACTAAAATCCGAAGCGATGACGCCGGGAGTCTAGACGCGTGCGTGTCCTGATCATAGAAGACGAGGCCGTACTTCGATTCACCTTCCAACAGTTCCTCGAAGAGGATTCCTACGACGTGGCCACGGCCGATGACTACAACGCGGGGTTGAAGTACCTCGAGCAGAACGAAGTGGACGTCATCGTCACGGACATCATTCTCGGCGGAAAAAGCGGAGTGGACTTGCTTCGTACCGTCAACCAGCGCGGGCTGCGCTGCCCGGTCGTTATGATTACGGGAGAGCCCAACGTCGAAACCGCCGCCGAAGCGGTGCGACTCGGCGCCTTCGATTATCTGTCCAAGCCGGTCACGGGTGGGGCTCTCAAACGAGTGGTGCGTCTCGCGGCGGACCGCAAAAAACTCGCCGATGAGCGGGATTCCTATGCCGGCCGCATGGATGAACTCCGGCGCGACCTCGCGGCAATCTTCAACAGCGTCAGCGACGGAATCATCACGGTTGACGCCGACATGCGGGTTCGGCAAACGAATGAAGCCGCCCGCCGCATCTTTGGCTTAAGGCGCGAAATTGCCGGACAACTTTTCTCGGAAGTATTTCCCGGGAAACTCGATGCCGCCCAAACCGCCCTCGCCGAGACTCTCGCAACACGGAAAGGGGTAGATGGCCAGCGGGTCGAGCTCGAACCGGAAGGCGCTAAAGTCATCGTGATCACCACCACTCCGCTGATCGGTGAAGGCGGAGCGTTTTCCGGCGCGGTCCTGATGATCCGGGACATCACTCGGTTAACCAGCCTCGAGAAACAGGTGGAAGAGACCCAGCGCTACCGCGACATGATCGGGAAGGGCGCCAGGATTCAGCAAATCTTCAAACTCGTCAAGGACTTGGCAGAGACGGATTCGACCGCGCTCATCTGCGGCGAGAGCGGCACCGGCAAGGAACTCATCGCCGCCGCGCTCCATTATGCCAGTCCTCGCGCCACGGGTCCGTTCATTAAAGTAAATTGCTCGGCGCTTTCCGAAGACATCCTCGAGAGCGAACTTTTCGGACATGTCAAGGGCGCTTTCACCGGCGCCGTGAAAGACCGCATCGGGCGCTTCGAGGCCGCCCACGGCGGCACTATCCTCCTGGACGAAATCGGTGACATCACCCCGCGCATTCAGTTGCGCCTGCTCCGCGTAGTGCAGGAACGCGAGTTTGAACGCGTCGGCGAGTCCCGTCCCATTAAGACCAATGTTCGCGTCATCGCGTCCACCAATCAGGACCTCGAGGACAAAATCCGCGCCGGCGAATTCCGCCAAGACCTCTATTACCGGCTAAACGTCGTCCGTATAGACCTGCCGCCCCTGCGGGAACGCCGTGAAGACCTTCCCTTGCTCGTGGACCATTTCTGCCGTCACTTCAATCATCTCCTCAAGAAGGAAATCTCCGGTGTGGCCGACGAGACGATGGACGTCTTCATGCGGTACCCCTGGTATGGCAACGTGCGCGAACTCGAAAACTGTCTTGAACGCGCGTTCATCGTCTGTCATGATTCGCATATACTTCCCACGCATTTGCCCCCGGAAATCCTGAACTTCTCGGAAACGGTGACGATTCGACCCAGCCCGAAACCAGTTGGCAAGGGCTCGCTCGAGCGAGAAAGGATTTTTGCCGCCCTTGCCCAAACGGACTGGAACATCGCCAAAACGGCTCGCATACTCGGCATCGCCAGAAATACGCTCTACCAACAAATGAAGAATCTGGGCCTTCAGCGACCGTCCGAGATATGAGCGCCCAAGGACACTAATGTCCTGAGCAGTCCTGTCTTTCTCATCGCTCGAACGGGAGGGTTGACCTCCTCGCCGATCCCGGCAGACGCGGCTCGCGAAGACGCGAGCCTTCCCTATACTTGATACTTGTTGTCGTCGTTGCCTTTGCTGTCCGTGTTATCTTTTGGGTCTCTTTGGTCCTTTTCGTCCCTCTAAACGCCACTCTGGTGCGGCACGGTTAATGCACTCCGTTCAAGAAGGATTACTATGTGCATCGGAAGCCAACAGCTTTTGCCGGGGATAAAAGTGTCAACCGAAAGGACAGGGGACCATGGCCTTCATTGACTTGATAATCGAGCGCGCGCGACGCGACCCCAAAACCATTGTATTCCCGGAAGCCGAGGATGAGCGTACGCTGTATGCGGCGGTCGAGATCGTAGACCGCGGCATTGGAAAACCAATTCTGGTCGGAGACCCAGCACACGTCGCATCAAAGCTCCGCGAACTGGGTTTGTCCATGGAATTGGCGGTGGTGAGTCCCTCCCAGGCCGAACGGCTCGAACCCTTTGCGACAGAATTCTGCGCGATGCGAAAAGCCAAGGGTATGACTGAAGACACGGCCCGCCGTCTCATGCAGGAACCCATTCATCATGGCTTGATGATGGTGCATAAGGGAATGGCGGACGGTCTGGTGGCGGGCGCAATACACTCAACCGGCGACACGCTGCGACCCGCCCTCCAGATTCTTCGTATGGCCCGAGGCGTGAAGCTGGTATCCAGCTTCTTTTTCATGGTTTGTGGCGACCGCACATATATTTTCGCGGATGCGGGGCTGGTCGAGGACCCCAACGCGGACCAACTGGCCGAGATTGCCCTCGCCACGGCCCAATCGGCCCAGGGTTTTGGTATCGAACCAACCGTGGCGATGCTCTCGTACTCGACCAAAGGGTCGGCCGACAGCCCACTGACCCGGAAGGTGGTCGAGGCAACGAAGCTGGCGCAATCGCGCATCGCCGAACGGTTCGGGCCCGGCTCGCCGGTCCAGATTGACGGAGAATTACAAGCGGACGCCGCGCTAGTCGAGGCCGTCGGAAAACGGAAGGCCCCGGCGAGTCCCGTGGCCGGCCGGGCACGCGTTCTAATATTTCCCAATCTGGACGCGGGAAACATTGCATATAAACTGGTCCAGCGACTCGGCGGAGCCGACGCGTACGGTCCGATAGTTCAGGGAATGCGCCTGCCGGTGAACGATCTCTCGCGCGGCTGCACGGCGGAGGATATCGTCGGCGTTGCCGCCGTAACGGTAGTTCAAAGTCAAATGCGCGCCGTTGCGGGAACGGCCGCAGTCTCGCGGTAGGCCTAGGACAGAATGTTGTTGGTGCGGTTTCAAAACACATGATTCACAAAAGGTGTTGACATGAAAGTCTTAGTTCTCAATTCGGGTTCTTCGTCCGTCAAGTTCAAGGTATTCGACGGCAGGGGCATTCCCAAAGAAATCGCCAAGGGCATCGTCGAACGTATCGGCCTGCCGGGCACCACCCTCAAATACAGTTCCGTGGAACGCCGCGGGCAAAAGCTCGCCGGCAAGCCCGAGTCCGAACGCTCGTCCGGACCGATGCCCGACCATGCCGCCGCGATTGCCGAAATAAGCAAAGTCTTGCTCGACCCGGAAGTCGGGGTCATCAAGGACGTGTCCGAGTTGGGAGGCGTCGGCCATCGGGTCGTCCATGGCGGCGAGCATTTCTCCGGTTCCGTCCCCATTGACGACTCGGTGGTCCAGAAGATTGAAGAGTGTGCGCGGTTGGCCCCGCTACACAATCCTCCCGCATTGCTCGGTATCCGAGCCGTGGCCAAGACAATTCCGACCGTGCCGCAGGTGGCCGTCTTCGATACCGCGTTCCACCATACCATCCCGGAGAAGGCATACCTGTACGCGATTCCCAAGGAGTACTACGAGCAATACGGTATCCGCAAATACGGGTTTCATGGCATTTCACACCAGTACGTGGCGCAAGAGGCGGCTCGTATCATGAAGCAAGAGCTCGAGGCCATGAAGATCATCACCTGCCACTTGGGCAACGGATGCAGCATTACCGCCGTCGAGGGCGGGAAGTCCGTGGACACCAGTATGGGTCTGACCCCATTAGCCGGCGTGATGATGGGGACGCGGTCCGGCGACCTCGACCCGTACATACCCATCTTCATGATGAAGCAACTGGGAATGACCGCCGACGAAGTCGAGGCCACGCTCAACAAGGAAAGCGGCCTGGAGGGTATTTCCAGCTATACGGACGTGCGCGACGTGATAGACCACATGGTCGAAGGCGATCGCGACTGTGAACTCGCCCTCGACATGTTTGCGTATCGCGTCGCCGGCTTTGTTGGAAGCTATGCCATGGTGATGAACGGCGCGGATGCGATCGTGTTTACCGGGGGGATTGGCGAGAAAGACCCGGCCATGCGCGCGCGCATTCTGTCCAGCGCCACCTACCTGGGCGTTGAACTGGATTATCGGAAGAACGCTCGGAATGACACCTTCATCACCAAGCCCAAGGCGAAGGTGAAAGTCTTGGTCATTCCAACCGACGAAGAACTGGTGATCGCACGGGAGACCTTCAGGATTGTGATGCCGAACCCTGCCGCGGGGACTCTAACCTCGGCAGCGTAACCGACTCACGAACGTTACACTTTTGTCTTGAGCAGTCGTGTCTTGACGGCCGGAGTCTTGCGCAGCTCCCGACCGTAGCTCCCATTTGTTATGGGAGTTCGGCCCCCCAAACACGGATGTCCTGAAGAACTCGGTACTCGAAACTCGGCACTCGGCACTTTCTTCCCGAGTCTGGCACAGTTCCTGCTCCTCACTAATTTGCTGGGAAGCCCGCCATCGGTTTCGGCTTCCAGACCCAGGGGGTCGCAGAGGGACTACCAGGGGGTACCAAAGACGGCGTAAGCGAGGGTTCGATCATGGCCAGGAAAAGCAGCTTTTTATTCCCGACTGATTTCTCGGCCTATGCCGAGTACGCCATGCACTACGCGTTTTCCGCCGCCCGGCGGTACGGCGCGGAGATGCACCTCGTCCACGTGTTGGACCCCGACTTGCTCTCGCACGGGCCCAGTCTGGGCCTCTGGGTGACCGATACCGACCGCGAGAAGGTGCTGAACTCCCTCCGCGAACACGTGCAGAGCCGGCTCGACCATCTGATTCAAGTCGCGGAAGAAGCGGGGGTACGCGCGGTATCGCATATCGCCGTGGGCAATCCGTCCGTGGAAATATGCCGCAGCGCGCAGACCCTGAACTGCAATATCGTACTGATCGGCACCCATGGGCGTTCCGGCTTCGACCGCTACGTTTACGGGAGCACGTGCGAAAAGGTGGTGCGCATGTCGTCCGTGCCGGTTCTCTCCATCAAGAACCCGATTCAGAAATTCGTGAAGGAGGACTTGTCGAGCATCTGCGTGAAGCGGGTGCTCTTTCCTACCGACTTTTCCAGCTTCTCCCAAAAGGCGTTGCCGTTGGCCGCCTCGTTCTGCCAGGAGTTTGGGGCGACTTTGGTACTGGCCCATGTCTGGGAACGTGCGGCGTACTTCCCCAATTTCATGCCGGAAATGGAGCTTCGGAACAGCCCGAAAATCATGAACGAAGCCCGGGAAAGCCTCGAAAAGATCGCCAGTGAAGCGGGCGTGTCCGACCTCGAAATCCAGGTGCTTCGTGGCATTCCCCACCGCGAGATTGTCCAACTTGCCACTGACACCGACGTGGACCTCGTCGTCATGGCCACCCACGGCCGCTCCGGCATGGCGCTCACCATCTTCGGTAGCGTCGCCGAAAAGGTCGTGCGCTCCGCGCCCTGTCCCGTGCTGACCGTCCGACCCACTGCCCGGCTGGACGCCCCGCAACCCACCGAACCGTCCGCCCGCAAAAAAAAGGCGGAATTAGCGCTCGCCGCGAAGCTCACGCACACCGGCCACGGGGCGTAGCGCTCAAGCTTAGGTGCCGGGCGTAACGGTCTGTCTGGAGTGCCTCGACATGCCCAAGGCGTAGAGGTTGCCGACGATTCCCAACAGGATTCCGAGGAGCATGTTGTTTTTGGCGCTCCAACTGTCGTACATGATCGCCGGTAGGAAGGCGAGTAGCGCCAAAGTGAGCGTCTTCAGCGCGGGGTTTTGCAGGCGCCGGTAGGCCCGTAAGCAGCCGACGTAGAATCCGAGCATGCACGCCAGGTAGGCCGCGGTTCCCCCGTAACCGGTATTCAACAGTAGGTTTTGAAGCAGTCCGTGGCCTTTCTCGAAGGCCCGTGTGCGAATCTGCTCGAATGGATAGTCCGTCTCCGTGAGTCCGAATGGGAAGGGATGGTACCGGTCGGTGAATCGGCTCCCCGGTCCTTCTCCCAGGATCAGGTTGGAGTTGTGCGCCATCTGGGCGTGAATATTCCTGAACTCGTGGACGCGAACCATCGTCGAATGCGACGCGGCGGCCATCGTCGGGTCCCATACCCGCAGCGTGCCGGCGAAATGACCGACAGTCTCGAATGCGCCCGGCCGCAGGAGCAACACCCCCGCCAATACGGCCCCCGCGCAGACGCCTCCGAGCAGCGCCCAGCGCACTTTGTCCGCGAACCGGCCGAGCAGCAGCAGCGTGACGCAGACCACCGCCGTTTCCAACCAGGCCATGCGCGTGGCGTGAACCAAGATATCAATTCCGGCCAGTATGGCGACGATTAGTCCGAGGACGCGTTCCCGCCGCATCACCGGCGCTTCTCCTTCCTGTAGGACCAGACCGTAGGCGATGAGCAGAACCAGGAGCACGCGACCCGATTCAGTGGCCACGGCGAGGGAGGTGCCGAATTCGACGCCGAGGCCGAGTGCGAACCACGCCGTCCAGACCAGCGCTTTGGCGGCCACGGCGAGCATCAGTAGATTCCACAGCGCGATCAGTTTGTCCTCGCGACACAAGGACATGCGGACGGCGAAGTACAAGCCGCAACTCATCAGCGGGAGGTTCAGGTCGTTGATGGCGCCGCGCGGGTTCGCCCAGACCGATGCCAGGCCGTGAACGGTGGCCACCAGGTAGATCCCCGGAATCGCCAGCGCCAGCGCGTCCGTTCGCAACATCCGTATCGCTTTCGGTTTGTTCGCCCAGCGGAGCAAAGCGAAGAACATGGCCAGTGCGATTGCGCCCAGCACCACGAAATTCCCCACTGCGATCCCGGCTACCGGAACCGTCAGTAGATTATAGGGCATGGAATCGGGGCCGAACCGGGAAATGTCGTCTGCGAGGACGATAGACAGAATGAGAAAGAGTAAGCCGTAGCCGACGTCCCATAGCGTTACGACGAAGATGGCGGCGGAATGGAAGTAGGTGAGAGCCAGCGCGACGGTGCCGGGGAAGAAGTAGGCGCAGTAGTCGTAAACGACAAAGACCGCCGCCATCAGCATCAGACCTCGGAGCGAGAATCTAAGCGGAGTCTGCGCGCCGCGTTCCGGGCTTCCCGTCACATCTTGCGCCCCATGTTGGTCCTCCGGATTCATCCGGTTGCTCCGAGAACTTCGGCGAGCTCGAGTTGGCGCTTCTGGCGGATCACACGGTGGGTTGCGAAAACCGCGATCACCACGGCCGCCACGCGGATGACCAAGAGGGATATGGCGGGACCATCCGCGCCGTACGCGGGGATCAGCGCCAGATTCAGCGGAATAACGATGAGGAGTTGCAGGGCATGAATGAGGGTCATGTAGTAGGTGCGGCCGACGGAGTAAAAGATCAGGCCGAGCGGATTGAAGATCAACTCGATGCCGAAGCCGAGAATCAGGATTCTCAGCACCGAGTCGGCGGCGGCGAATTTGGCGCCGAAGCAGAGCCAAAGCACCCACGGGGCCACGAAGACCGCGCCGACGGTCGCGAGCATAACGAGAGGAAAGATAGAGAGCACGCGCCGGTAATATCGCCGTAATTCGCCGGCGGTTCGCATGCTCGCTACCTTGGGCAGAAGCACCGTGAAGAGAGCGCGCGCCAAGAGCGGGAAGCAGAAGGCGATCTGGCCGGCCAGGCCGTACACGCCGACGATCTCCGGATTCGTCATGTGGTTAAGCATGAACACATCCGCTCGGGTTATGACGATGATGATGATATTCATGATCATGAGCGGAAACATGAACTGGAGAATCTCTTGGTATGGGACACGTCCGACCGGTCGGTCGCGCAAGCGGCGCAGTGGTCGCATCATCAGGGCTAACCCCAAGACCAAAGCGACCGTGGGCGCGGCAAAGAACGCTGTGTATAGCGCGGTCGCATCGCGTACTCCCGCCAGAATCATCCCGCCCACGGCCAGCAAGCGGACCAGGTTGGTCGCGAGGGCTACGAGAGCGTAGGCGGGATAGCGCTGGAGCGCCTGGAGTGTGGCTAGTGGAATACCTTCGAAGGAGATAAGGATGCCGGCCGCAATGGCCAGCGGGTACACGGGCCCGTATTCGGTCGGGATGTTTTGGGTGTCCAGGAAGAGCCGGTAACCGGCGGCTAGGACAAGTGCGAGCATCAGGGAGACGCCGAATCGCAGCCACAGGCATTGAAGAATGACGGCGTGGGGACGATTCTCCGCATAGGCGGAGGTCATGCGTACCTGGGTGACGGTGAGAGCGCTGTCGGAGAAGATGCTGGCAAGGTCCATCAACGCCGAGAAGATCACCAGGAAGCCCCAATCGCTGGGGCTCAGGTAATTGGCCAGCAGGGCGGCGACCGCGAAACGCAATACGGCGGAAAACAGATTTCCGGTCATCACCACGCCCACTTCCCGCGTGGTCCGGGAGCGAGCCGCCGCGACCAACGATCCCGGCATTTCGCGTAGCAATTCAATAACCGAAGCCACCAATGCGCGGTCTCCCCTTTCGCGGTAATATCGCCACCATTCGCAGCAAACGCCGCATTCTAGTTTCCACCCCGACGGTGATCAACGTCCCGCCAACTACATGTAACCACGAATCACACGAACCACACGAATCACCTTGACGCGGCAAGGCCGCGATTGGAATTAGATATTAAACACGAAGGCACTAAGGGCACGAAGAAATGCCGCTCACGACATCTTGATTTCCCGTACTCTGCGTAAGGAATCTTAGCAAGAAAACGAGAAGCTAATAGCTGGTAGTACGAATCGGGCTGACGTGAAGCTTGTGATTGGAGTTGTTCATCCTTGAAGAGAGTCCGAGCGCGCCGTTAATGACTTTCTGCACGTCCACGGCATCTACGTTGCCGCTGTTGTCCACGTCGCAGTTGTAGCCGGTGTTCAAGCCCAGGGCCGCGTTGATGACCAACTGCACGTCCACGGCGTTCACCGCGTTGTTGCCGTCAATATCGGTGGGCCCTCTGGGCGGGGGCGCCAACATGATATTGGCCACCGTAATCCGCCCGGCGAACACGTCCACCGACCGGACCGCGCTTTCGTATCCCGTCGCCCCCGCTTCGGCGGTCCAATTCCCGGCGTCAATGCCGTCAAAGAAGAAGACTCCGCTGAAGGGGTCCCGCTGGCCGCCCAGACTCAAGACCGGAATCCAGACCTCCGGGGATGCATCCGCGCCGATCTGGATCGAGCTTTCCGCGTTCAGCACGTTAATCGCGAGGCTGCCCGGCAACACGATCTTGCCGATGAACGGAACGTAGTCCACCGGGCCGTAAACCTTCCCCGCGATGGCTTCCTCGGTGTACACGCCCCAGTCGTTCATCTCGGCCACCGTGGTGGCATCGGACCCATTGAAGAGGCATTTGTTGGCGATCTCCCGGAATCGATTGAAACCCGTCGTCTCGACTTGGGTCACGTCGCCAATCTGCGGTGTGTCGCCCTCGCCTTGTTTCGGCAGTAGGATGAAGACGGCGTTGTTCAGGATTTGATTGAACTCGTTCCGAGCAATCTTCATGGCCGAGTCCGTAGCCCAGACGCCGTCGTTGACACGCACCACCTGTGAATCGCGCAGCGTCGAAGCCGAAGACCCCAGACCCGCGGCCAACACCGCCGTGGACAGTTGCTTGAATCCTCCGTCCAGCACCACGTTGGCAACCTCTATCCCGACGTTGTCAATGCGCACCAGCACCACGTCCGAAGATATCGGCGCCGGCGGAAGTGTCACCCGCACGTCCTCCAGGGCCGTATCGTCCGCCGCCGTCACGACCACGTTGTCGTCCGACCCGCCGAACCACCGAATCACGGTCGCCGCAGGGTCGTCAGCATCCGCGCCTACCAGCCGCACGTGCGGCACGAAGACGACGCGTTCCTGATACGTGCCGGCGAACAAGTGAGTGGTCACGGGATGAAAATCCGTGGCATGGCGCGACACGTCTGCCATCGCATACGCGATGGTCAGCCACGGATTGCCTTCCGTGCCATCGCCGGTCTGATCATTGCCTGTGTTGGACACGTACACGTCATCCGGCGGGTCGGCGGCGTTGTTTGGGTCGGTCCCACGCAGGTACTCCCCGAGGTTCGAAAAGAGGTCACCATCCGAGTTCGTGGCCGCGTCATCCACCAGCGGATCGAGGCTGTTCTGCACTTCCCAGCCGTCGGGCATGCCGTCCGAGTCGCTGTCGGTATTCTGCGGATTCGTATCACGCTGATACTCCGAGATGTTGTTGACTCCATCCCCATCTGCGTCCCATTGCCCATCGTTGATCAACGGATCGAGGCTATTAGCAACCTCCCAGCCGTCGGGCATGCCGTCCCCGTCAGTGTCGGTGCTCCGCGGATTCATCCCCCGCTGATATTCCGATAAGTTGCTCACGGCGTCTCCATCGGCATCACTGGTAGCATCGTTCGCCAACGGATCCAGCGAGTAGTTTGCTTCCCAACCGTCCGGCATCCCGTCATTGTCTGTATCATTATCGAACGGATTTATCCCATGTACATTTACTTCGTCGCGGGCGCTGAGGCCGTCATTATCCTGGTCGAGTACGGCGTCGCCGGCATCCAGCGGGTTCAGCAGATTGTCCACTTCCGGGCCGTCCAGAATGCCGTCGCCGTCCATGTCGGGATTGTACGGGCTACAGCCGTAGAACAATTCTTCGGCATCGGGAAGACCGTCGCCGTCGCTGTCGGTATCGGCTGAGTTCGGAATCCCATCGCCGTCGAGATCGGCGTTCCCTTCCCACTCGTCCGGAATGAAGTCTCCATCCGTGTCCGGCGAACCGGAAGGATACTCGTAGGCACCCATGTCCACGCCGTTTCCCTGGGGCCGCGGCGTTCCCAGGGTATCCGCCACCGGAGCACCGACGACTGTCCCAACATCAACGCACGGCGAATTGCCCGCCAGCCGGTGATCGCCAAAGGCGACGAACAAGGACAGGGGATCGGCATTGATGTTGCCCGTTCCGGGATATGTTGCTGTACCCTGTAGTTTAATGTCACTAAAGGTAACCACAGGGCTGCCGGCACCGCTGCTACTGATTTCGTCGGGGACGTTGTTCCACAAGATGCAATTGGCGACCCTGGGGGAAGAGGAATAATTGTACAAGCCGCCGCCGTAACCCTCGTAGCCGTCGGAGTTATCGGTAAACGTGCAGTTAGTGACCGTCGGGGAGGAAGAGGAATTATACATGGCGCCACCACCATAGTTACCGTCGAAGGAGTCGCCGCTAACCGTATTTAACGTGAAGGTGCAATTCGTAACGATGGGTGAGGACGAGACATTGTACATGGCTCCGCCACCAGCGTTTGCTGAATTTGCCGTAAACGTAGAGGCGATCACCATGGGGGAAGAGGAAGAATTCAACATGGCGCCACCGAAGTCACCGGAGTTCTCCGTAAACACACAATGAGTGACCATGGGCGAGGAGAATTCGTTGTACATGGCCCCACCGCCACTAAACGCCTCGGCCGAGTTACCAGTAAACGTGCAATTGGCTACCGTGGGAGAGACGGAAGAATTGTGCATGCCCCCACCCCCACCTCCGCCCAAAAAGGAATCGGCGTTGCCCCCAGTAATCGTGAATCCGTCCAGCGTGGCATCATTTGCCCCGACCACCACATGGTACGCGGCTTCGCCGTTGCGGGAGGTCGAGCCGTCAATCGTAGTAATGTGGGTTGTCCAATCGCGCTGGGTGCGCACAGTCTCGACGCCCGCGAAGCCGCCATAGAGGTGGACACCTTCCCGCATGAGGACGGAGCCTGTGTTATAGACTTCTGCCGACGCGCGCAGTTCGTCGTAGACCCCTTCCGCGACCCAGACTTCGCCGCCACTCGCGTCAAACGCCGCATCAATGCCTTCCTGGATGGTGTTGAACGCAGCGGACCAGGATGCGCCGGTCTCCGTGCCCGCCGTGTGGTCCTTGTCCACATACCAAACCGCGCCAAGGGCGCTGGGTTGCAGGGCTGCGACCCACGCACACCCCAGAAATAACCGCTTCATGAGCTATTCCCCATGTTCCCATGACTCGTCATTATTGTACTCGAATAATTAGACGATGCAAGGGGCTTTCTGCTTTTATTTCTTTGGACTGCGGGCGCTTGTTCCCCGCCCGGGGGAATGTACCCGACACGGTCGCTATCGCTATGGCCGCCAGCAAGCTGGCTTAGTGAAAGCGGTAGCAAGCGACCGCAGTCCAAAGCGGTCCAGGATCAATTGTGGCAATCAGAACTGGGTGCCCACCACCGTCCCGTCGCTGTTGGACGTGGGCAAGGCGCTGTGCACCTTGACGGTGCCGTCGTCTTCCACGAACAGGTACCAGAGCGTCCCGTTGGGCGAGGCGAGTCGGATGCAGCCCGGGGCGTTGCCGCCGCCGCCGTCCCAGACGGTGAGCACGCCGCGCACCGTGCCGTCCATGCCGGCGTCTATATCGCCGCCTTCGACCGCGTGGTCGTTGCCGAAGTAGATTTTGCCGGTGCTGTATTGGATGCGGAATGGCACGGAATCGTACGTGCCGCTCCCGGTTCCGGTGTATTTCTCCCAGCGGAAGTCATTCGTGCTGTAATGTTTGACCATGCGCCAGCGGCGATTGCCTTGATGATAGAAATCGAGACTGGCGCCGCGGTTGGTGGTGGTGTCGGCGGCGTCGAATTTGATGATGGGGTCGGTATCGGTGCTGGCCACGGTGAGTTTATTCGCGCCGGGCGAACTGATGGTGAGGTCGTTCACGGAAGCGGAACCATTCACCGCCAAGCCGCCCAGGAGAGAAGTCTGGCTGCTGCCGCGCGAAATCTCGACGGCCTTGGTCACCGTGGCGCTGCCGTTGCGGGTTCCGAGAAAAAGCTTGGCCGCGGCTCCGTCGTAACCGAGGATTCCGCCGTTGTTGGTATCGCCTTCGTACAGGTTTACCTGCGTCTCGTTACTCGTGCCGGCCGTAATCGAAAGGCTGTGGTTGGCGGCTTCATCCTTCCCAATCGTAAGATTTCCTTTGGCCGTAATACTGCCGTCGGAAAGGATGCTTCCGGTCTTCTCGAAGTCGGCGCCGCCATCCGGCAGCGAGCCGTAGCCGCCCCCGATACGCAGTTCCTCAAGATAACGCGGGCTCACGCCGATGGCCACCAAAGCCAACGTGCAACACATCAGTACCAGGATTCGTTTTTTCATCGTTTGTCCTCCGAGGTTACAAAACGTCCTCTATATATATAGCCCCGGCCGTTGCACTCGACCTATGTAAAACATAAAAAGTGCGAATTTCGAAATGAAAAAAGTGAAGCGATTGGGGTAAAGTGTAAAGAGATATCTGGGTTGCGGATGAGGGCTGGGACCGGCTCTTGGTCTGTAAGTCCTTGGCAACCAAGGGTCCGGCGCGGCGGAACGGGGCGAATTCACGTAAAAAAGTGTGCACAAAATGTGCACAAAGTGTACATTTTTTGGTATTTTCTGTACATTGTTGTGCATAAAGTGTGTATAAAGTGTGCACAAACTGGGCGCTTTTTTTTGAGCGAGTGCTTGGTTGGACTGCGCATAGTACGAGCTCGCCGTAAGTCGTGCGTGGGAGTCTGTGGACCGGATGGACCGTGTGGACGAAATGGACGACGAGGGCGGACGCAGAGCGGGAGATTGTGAGCGGCTGCCCGTCATACTTATTGCGAAGTTGGTTAGGTCAAGCATTGCATTGCCTTTACGTATGGCCTTAATGATCTCCATGTTGGTGTTGCACTGGAGGCTGACGAGTTCGGGCTGGAGAATATGCCTCCATATATATAGCCCCGGGCGTTGCACTGGACGGGTAAGCAATAGGAAAAGTGCGTATTACGAAGTATGAAAAGTGAGGTACTGGGTAAAAGGTCGGCCGCGGGGCAAGACAATAAAGCAAAGGACAAATGGACGTCCGTAATGGCGAGGACGGGAGCGAGAAACAGGGAGGTGGCGGGCGTTTGCGGGAAGTGCATGATTCGACGAATCGGACCGATAGGACGAATCGGACGGATGGGACGAATAGGGTGGCCGGACGCTTGTACCTGGTGAGGCGCTATGTTCCGCGACACGTGCTGTGCAGGAAACGTAGCCAGTTTCCGTGCATGATGTTGGCGATGTCGGCGTCGGTGTAGCCGCGCTCGGCCAACATGGCGGGGAGGCGTTGGAGATCGGCGATGGTGTCGAAGTCGCAGGGGGATTGTTCGAGGCCGAAAAGGCCGTCGAGGTCGCTGCCGATGGCGGCGTGGTGGCTGTTACCGGCGAGTTGGCAGACGTGGTCAATGTGGTCCACGACGCGGGAGAGCGCGATGCCGGCGTTGGTGGTCTGTCCCTTGATGAAGCCGGGTTCGAGCATCCAGACATCGAAGGCGGCGCCGAGCACGCCGTCACGTTCGATGATGGCTTTCAGTTGTTCGTCGCTGAACTGGCGCTGGTGCGGCACCAACGCGCGACAATTGTTGTGACTGGCGAGAACCGGGCCATTGAAGAGCTCGAGTGCTTCCCAGAACGCGGCGTCGGAGCAGTGGGTGAGGTCGAGACCGTAGCCGAGCCGTTCCATCTCGGTGAGCAGTGCCGGTCCCAGTTCGGAGAGGCCCTCTTCGGTTGCGGTGCCGCCGGCATACCGGCCGAGGCCGTAGTGCGTGATGCCGATGAGCCGCAGGCCGGCGTCCCACCATTCTTGCAGGCTCTCCGGCCCGAAAACGGGGTCGGCGCCTTCCATACTGATCACGACGCCGAGTGGGGGATAGGAATCCGGGAGCGTATCATTACGTTCCCACGTTTCCCATTCCGTAACGTGGCTGTCAAGCGTATTCGAGTCGGTGATCACTCGAATCTCGCCGGTCTGTTCGAGTCCGCGGTAATACGCGAGTTGGCCGCGGGCACTGGCGTAGGCTTGCTCGACGGACGGAAAGTCGAGTTGAGGAACGGGATGACCGGTGTTCCGGGCCAACAGGGTGGCGAAACACAGCGCGACGCGGCCCCGAGACATTTCGGGCAGGGCGACGGTGCCGACGGCGCGGCCTTTGCCGACCATGCCGGCTTCCTGTGTTCGAATGGTGAATACGGAAGCGCGTAGATCGCGGTCGTAGTATAGAGCGTTCCAGGCCAGGTCGAGATGTCCGTCAATGATGAGCATGCTTCCTCCTTAGCGGTGGAGCCCGTGATTGGCTAACGCGATTGTGACAAGAAGACATGGGGTTTCTCAATGGATTGCAAGGATGAATCCGATGGGGCAAGTATGAAGGACGAAAAGGACGAAAGGGACCCATCTAAGGGACTTGATCTGCTGGCCTATGGGGAGCGTAAGGACAGCAACGACGACAAGGACCACAAGGACCAC
>JACQVH010000009.1 GCA_016209895.1 Candidatus Hydrogenedentota bacterium
CCGGATCGTAGGCGCTGATGAGCGTAGGCTGCGACGGAAAGTTCTCGAGCGTGAATTCTC
Organism: Candidatus Hydrogenedentota bacterium; assembly: GCA_016209895.1. Taxonomy (GTDB): domain Bacteria; phylum Hydrogenedentota; class Hydrogenedentia; order Hydrogenedentales; family SLHB01; genus JACQVH01. Next base: position 61 of record JACQVH010000009.1, read on the forward strand.
CCGCCGCATCGGTTCGGGCCGCCGGTCTGGCCAACGAAGGCGGTGAGGGCAAGATGCCCAAGAAGATCAGGGCGTTTGCCACCATGCTTCCACCAGAGTCACGCACCCGACCGACCACCCGCGTTTCGCCCGGTTCAAGTGTGATGACGATTCCACTGACGGTTTCAAAGATCACTCCCAAACCTTGCTGATTCGGCACGTATCCCGAGGCGCGGGCTGTGAGCGATAGCGCCTTACCGGGATTTTCAACTGGCAAAGAAAACATCCCGTCAGGATTGGCGAACGACTCGAATGCTGTACCGGCAGGGTCCGGTGTTTCGCCCCTCACCGCAAGTTCGAATTGGGTTATTGGTTTGCGGCTTTGCGCGTCTTGCACGCGACCTTCAATGACGGCCCTAGTACCGAGATTAAAGTCCGCGTTCGTGGTACCGGCTTCGATGTCCATCAGCGTTTGGCGCTCGAAGCCGCGGGCAGAGGCCTCAAGCAAGTAGAAACCTGCGGGGAGCGCGTCGAACTCGTAGTTTCCCTGATAATCACTTAACGCCACTGGGCCGCCTCTCATCCCAGGCGTGTCCATCAGTTGGCTGCAACGAACTCTCGCGCCCACAACAGGTTCACCCGCCGCGCTTGTGACGCGACCGGTGATTTCGTATGTTTCGTAGCGCTCGACAACCAATCGGACTCCCCGGCGTACCTCGCCCGCCGCAAGCCGGAGCCGCTGTATTTGGTGGGGGATCGAGAATGATAGGTTTCGGACCCCGGCCGATAGAGTGTACTCTCCGGCTGAGAGGCCGGTAAGAACGAAATTGCCCTCGGCGTCGGTGTCGTCGCGAATTCGGGGCGCAAGGGGGTCACGCTCACCCTCGATCAAACGTGCTGACACCTGGGCTGGACACGGCCGTCCGTGCTGGTCCACCACCTGACCCAGCACCATCGCGTCGCGACGGACCGACAACACGATACGGATGTCGTGCAGCCCTTCCGCTGGAATTTCCAAAGGACCAATCCGATCACCTTTCAGGTCGAGAGTGGACGCGCTCAGATACACTTCATCTCGAACCGAGAATCCGGCGAAGAGAAACCCACCGTCCTTATCGGAGCGGGTATGATTGATGAGGCCCGATCGTGGACCGCTCGCGAGTCGTTCCGATACGTCGGCCCCGGGCAAGGGACGGCCCTCGCTATCCACTACGGCGCCGGTTACCGTCAGGTCCCTCCGGACGAAAAAGTCGACACCTTCGATAGCAGCGCCCAACGAGACGGAAACCGTCTTTCTCGATTCGGACTCTGCCATGCTGTCACTGTCATAACCCAGTGCATTAACAAAGAGCGGCGTAATCGTATAGCTGCCCGGCAGGAGCCCGTCGAGTTGGTATCGCCCGGAGGAATCGGTGGCGGGCTGCGCTTGCCTCGGCAATCGGCCCTGAAGTGCGCGAGCCAAGACGTTCACCCCGCCGATTCCCTCCCCGGTGTCGGCATCAAAAACTCGCCCAGCGACACTTCCTCCTTCGGTTACCCGAATTTCCAGGGAATTGAGCGGTCGGTCTGTGGGCACCTTAATCTCCACCGGCCCCTTGATCGGGACGAATTTTGCCCCGGTCGTGAACAAGAAGTAGCGGCCGGGTGCGAGCGCCGCGATTAGGAAGTCGCCATTCTTATCGGTACGTGTGTATTCGCTGGCCTCCGGACCGGCGCCCGCTTCGGCCACCACCTTAATTCCTGCCACCGGACTGCCGTCTGACTCTAGGACAACACGGCCCGAAACCGGCGAACCGCGTGACAGCACCACCTTTGCATCCAGCGTGTCCACGGAAATGGCCTGCGTGACGAGTGGTGCGAAGCCGGGCGCTTTCACCACGAATTCCCAAGCGGAGTGGGCTAGGCTGACAAAAAGAAAACTCCCTTCGCTCTCCGTGAGCAGACCCAATCCCTGCATCTCCGCATAGTCGAGCTCTTCGCCGTCGTGTTTGAGCGGCATCAGCCAAGCACCGGAGACTGTGTCCCCATCGGCATCTTCCACGGTACCGCCTAGCGCGCCTGCTGCTTCCAGCGTCAGGATTAGACTCTGGTGAGGCCATTTCGGACTAAGCATCGTAGTGGCCGAAGCAGCAATTCCATTGCCGCAGACAAACACGAAATAACTACCCCAGGGCAACGAAGTGATGTCGAACGCCCCATCCTCGGATGTGGTTGCCGATTGAGTGACCGCGGGTGGTTCCGTGGGAAAGCTTGCAGACCCGCCGGAGCGGCGGGACACCACTGAGCCGCCAGTTTCCGAGGCGCGACTTGCCGTGGCCTCTAGACCTGCTACCGGTCGCGCCTCCCAGTCCAGCACGTAGCCGGAGATTGTTCCAGAACCTTCCAGTGGCGGCGGGGCCTCGATTTCGATGACTTGGGGCCCTGTGGCGGATGCCGATCTCATCGGCGCGGGGGGTGGTGGCGGCGGACCCTGCGGGGTTTCGGCAACCGGTACCGGTGCGGGTAACTGGGGCCTGGACCACAAGATGAAGTACAATACGACGGCGGAGACCAGAATAGACCCAACCAGTAGAGCGGAAGCAAGCTTGTGTCTCATTGTGGCGTTCCCCCATGGGATCTCTAACTACGAGTGTACGCTTGCCTCCAAAGATTGTCAAGCACTTTGACGTACTTTCGGTCCTTCCAAAGAGGCGACAAATTGACAACAGATAAAATGGTAGTTTTATGGTCAGTCTGGCAGGCGATGGAGTCTATTTTTTTTTTGACACGACGTGAACGATATGTAATCCTAGATTTGGTGTTGGAACAGGGGATTGTTCATGACCTCATTTGGGATGAAGGTTGTGGCGTTGGCGGGGCTAGTGGGTCTGGTCCTGGGGAGTAATGGCTGTAGCTCAAAAGGGACGAGTGCATGGGGTAGTGGCACGGCCGATCACGTCGTCGCGCAAAACAAGCCCGCCGGTGAACGAAACGGAAGCGTCGCAGCCAAGGAACGAACAAGCGAGGCCGACCGGGCGCTCATCGAAAACATCGTTCAGCAGAATAAGGCTAGCCGCGAGCGTATCCAGTCGGCGATTGTCGACTTGAAATGGACAGGGAAGTTTGGCGCGCTAGACCAGCAATCGTTGCCCCCTGGCTTTCCAAGCAATCAAGCCAGCTTCGAAGGTTCGGGGTGTTGGCTCTTCAGGGGAGAATGGTGTGCGGTCTCCAAGAGGCTAGTAATTGGGGAGGCGGGGTCCGCCGCGCCGCGTGTGGACGCGAAGGCCATGGTGCTTAATGACCGCTACGAGGCGATTGTACCCAATGTTGAACGGCCCACTCTCGCAACCATTTATGAACATTCGTCCATTGGCGAGCGCTCCACTCAGCGCCAGCAGGCGTGGAACGCTGTGTCTGCACCGCATATCTTCCTTTATGCGTTTGGAACGGGTTATTTCCCCCTCGATCAATTCGTAATGATGACGAGTCCCGAGCAATCCCCTTGGGAGGTTCATGAGCAAGAGGGACAAGACGGAGTTCGGTACGAGTTACACCAGATCGGTCCGCAACAAAACCGCAATGTTCTGGTTGTCGAGTCTAACCGAAACTTCCTGATTACTCAGGTCTTGGGCTACAAACTGGACGGGACGCTGGGTGCCAAGATTGAAGTCGAGTTGCAGCAACTCCCAGACGGGAGTTGGTTCCCCAAACGAGTGGCCCACAAAGGTCCCAACACTGACTTGGACATTATCGTGGAGCGTGTGGAATTGAATGTCTCGATCCCTGATTCGAAGTTCGAGCTCGACGCCCTGCCCATCGATAAAGAACACGGTAGGCTCTCGCGTTTCGATGCTTTTGGGAGGAACTCCTGGCTTGTTTATCGCGATGGGCATTGGGTTCCAAAACCAGCGAATGAACATAGAAGAGACAGTGTGGGCCCGGAGCAAGAGGGCGCTGCGGGGTAACGAAAACGAGCGTGTGATGCGCAGAAATAGGAAAGGAGACAAAGCCAATGACAACGAAATTGATGCGCTGGTTGGACGCTAGGAACTGGGGGTCGGCAGCATATCGGTGGATAACAGGAACTTTACTGGTCCTGCTCCCAAGTTTCGCCCTGGTCGTACAAATTCACGGCTTCGCGCAAGCGAGCCGTTGCGGTCCTCTTGGATCGTGTGCAAACTGGACAAGCTGCAATGCCTGCACATCGGGTAGTGGATTGCTAGCATGCGGCACAATCCCTGTTACTTACTTTACGGTACCCATTAACACTCCGCCGGCTTCGTTGTGGGAACCCGACGAGGATTACCCGGAAGAGGAACACTGCGCGGATCTTGTTCCATGCGACATTTCCACGACCACATGTTCCTGGGATCCCAATAGATACCTGTGCCCTGGGAGCGCGACGGGATTTGCCTTGCCAGGGTTTGATTACCCTGTTTGGAATATTGTTGGAGGATGTACCTGAGGGAGCCCGGGTTTCCTCTGGTCGCCGAACCGAATCTCTATTCGCTCAGAATAGTAGTACCGTCGGAAAAGGTGCGGCGAAAGACACTAGCGGACTTCTCCCTTCTGTAGCATGACGTAATCTTGAACTATCGATCGCGTGTTGAGAGCGAGTAAATCTATAGCATGCAGAACGGCACGGTTAATTGGCGTAAACGGTGGTACCCAATGGCATGGACACCGGCCGCCGTGGCTGGGGTGTTATACTTGGCATACCATGGGTTCTTCCTGCTAGTTAACGGTAGCCCGTCAGACGTATCGGGGTTTCGATCGACCGAAGGCTTGGGAGACTACGATTTTGGCCGCATTCGGGAAGGGGAAATTGTCCGTCATGATTTCCTGCTACAGAACACGACGCTTGCGCCGCTTCAAATAACTAATGTTAAGACTACGTGTGGCTGTACGCTGGCGCATGATTACCCCTCCTTGATCCCGCCCAAGTCCACCGTGCGGTTGCCGGTGGAGTTTCGCTCCGAAGGGAAGGCGGGCGCGGTAGATCAACATGTTTACATCGGCTTTGAGGGCGGACATCCGCTCCTTCGTCGCTTAGTCGGCTATGTAGAGTCTAGTCATCCTCAGAGCGTGGAATTCGGAACCATTCTCAAGGGAACCATGCCGAGCAAGGAGTTTTGGATTCAGTGGCCTCCAGGCGAAACGCTCAGCATTCTCGATGTCAACTATGATCATTCTCGTTTCGAGATCGCCCATCACCTGCAGAATTCAGAGCCAATGAAGTTCGTTTTTCAAGTGACCCCCAAACAGAAGATTGGCTACGGGCCCTTCGAGGAAGCAGTTTTAGTGCGTACCAATGATTCGTTGGTTCCCGACAAGAAAGTCGCGCTTAAGGGCTATGTTCTTCAGCCGATGGAAGTGGAACCTGCAAAACTGGCCATGGGCCTGATTCCCGTGGCAGGAAAAATGGCCACGGTCAAAGTTTATTCGCCGTACGGCTATCCCATCACGGTTGATGCCGTGAAGGTAGTCGAAGGCGAACCGTTGGAGTGCTCGCTGCACCCGGCCTCCCCTTCAGAAATCGCCATGTCGGTCACGGCGGCTCAAAGACCGGTTCCAAGTCGCGGGCATTTCGTTCGCTGCTCGAAGTGACCGGCCGCGCGGGCGAGATGAAGCAACACGCGCGTCTGGAAGTTTATGGGATGTACAAGGGAACGGAGTAGAATAAGAACGTCCGCCGCCCCCCTATTTCCGCCGGTCAATGAGATAATTTGATCCGGGCAGTTTCTTGGTGTAGGTCTTTACGTCCGCGACGCGCGAGAACAATTCTGCGGCGTGAGCGACTTGTGTCGAGCCGGTGTCCACCACGCCGATTGAGCAGGTCATAATCGCGAACCGCAAAGGATTTCCCTGACGGTCTAGTGATTGAATCCCGCCTTGCTGCCGGTCGGCGTCGTCATAGAAGTTGGGGATGATGGCGTCGAACTCACGAACGAACTGTTCGCAGACCCGCGCGACCAGGTTTGACGGCGTAATGAACACGAAGTCGTCGCCGCCCACGTGGCCGACGTAGGTCTCGCGACTTTCCAGGGAGTGAATGGTATTGAGCAGGAGTCGGGCGGTCATGCGGAGCACTTCATCGCCGCGGCCAAACCCATAGCGGTCATTGAACGCTTTGAAACCGTCCAAGTCCAAATAGGCGAAGGCAAACGGTGCGCCTTTGGCTAGCCGTTTGTCGGTCTCGATCATAATCGTCGGATTGCCGGGGAGTCCCGAGAGCGGATTGGCGCCGACGGATCGCAGGTTGCGCGCCACCATGAGTCGGAGACGCGAAGCGAATTCCTCCGGCGAAAAAGGCCGGGTCACGAAGTCATCGGCCTGGACCTGCATCCAGTCGAATCCGCGGTGCAAGTCGGCGCCGTCTATCAGCAGTAGGACGGGCAGGTGGCCGTAAATGTTATCGGTCTTGAGTTCGTCGAGGAAGGGTAGACTCCCGTCCGCGCCAAATGCGGCCGACACGACGACACAACCGGGCGGATCGTCATAGGTGATCCCTAGGGCCTCGCGACCATCCGCCGCGCACCGAACGACGAAATCCATGCTCGCCAATAGTTTCTCAATCCGCCCTCGTTCTTCCGTATCGGGATTGATGAGCAGGACCGTCGGTCGGGCTGTTTGCCCCATGAGCGATTAGTCTCCGAGATCGAACACGTCCACCCCGGAGGCGTATTCGATTTCCGCGTCTTCGATGATCTTGTCAATCTGTGCGAAAGATAATCTCAAGCTATAGAACGCCGAATGGTCAATCGGCGACATCACCATGTCGCCGGGCGAACCGTAGCTCAACCCGCGCGCCAGAATATCCGCCAAGTGCACCGCCGCCGTCGCCTCCTTCGCGCCGTTGGCGGACGACGGGCGATGGTGGAACGTCAAAGGTTCGGCCAGTTGACTTGGGAAATTCCAATGCTCGGCGACCCACCCTGCCACCTCCGTGTGATCGGCGCCAATAATCTCGCGTTCGGCCTGGGCAATGTGGAGTCTTCGCTCCCGGGCACGTTGGACCACCGCCCGATATTCAACGGGCGCCACGTTGGCGAGCACCACCTTGCCGAGATCATGAAGCAGTCCCGAAATCATCACTTCTTCAAACTCCGGCATGCGCAATTCCTTGGCGATCCGACGACTCAGGATTCCGCAACCTAAACTGTGTTCCCACAGCCCGCGTCCCACGCCGCCGGCGAAATCGAATACCGCCGTGCCCAGCATCAACCCCTTCACGACGTTGAATCCGAGCAGCACGATCGCGTGCTTGATCGAAGATATCCGGCCGGGGAATCCGTAGATGGGGGAGTTTACCAATCGGAGAATGCGTGAGGAAAGCACCTGGTCTTTGGAAATGACATTGGAAAGATCTTGCGCGCTCGATTTCACGTCCGCCGTGATTCGACTGATCTTCTGTACAATCCCCGGCAACGTCGGCAGGCCACCCACGGCGTTAATGCTCTTCTTCAATTGCTCAACGGCGATAGTCACTCCAATCCTCCACGCTCGGTGCCTCCTATAGAGACCCGCGGGGCTCGAATCCCGCCCATCAAGACACCTCCTCGCCGCGAAGCATCATGAACGTGAGACGTCTCTCAATCGTAGCTCGGATCTGAATCATGATCGGATCGTCCACGTCCTGGAAGCGCTCCCGCAATTCGTGCACGCGTTGCTCCAGTGAGAGACCCCGGTCATCGCCGACTCCCAACACGATGGATTCGATCCGGGCGGCCTTCAGGCGCGCGATCGCGCCCTCGGTCAAACGATAACCGGCCGGGCAGAGAATCGCGCCTTCCGCGTTCGTAATGGCTTTCGCGACGACTTGCCCCGGCTTCGCGTCAGTAATGTTGACTAGTTCCACCTCGGCGGCGCTCCACACCTATCAACCCACACCAGGCCCTTCGGTCCGCCTCGCACTCTCCGCATCGGCAGCCGGTAGCCGGAAGTGTAGCTTGGATTGTGCCGCCTGTCAAAGAGAATTCGCGCACGATAAGGCCACGCGCGGACCGAATGATGCTGATCGAGATAATTCTTGACAAAACAAAGAATTCTTGTTAGGTTGCTCGAAGACACAATATTTGGTGAATATCACATATCGTATACACAGCCCATGGTAACTTCTAGTCCAGGTCACGCCTCGCTCATCGGCGCCACGTTCGCCGGCTATGAGGTCTTGGGCCTTATCGGTCGCGGTGCGATGGGAACCGTCTATCTGGCCCGTGACGTTGCGCTGAATCGGCACGTCGCCCTCAAGGTGTTATTGGGCAGTCTGGCGCGAAATCCCCAGATGGTGAAGAGTTTTCATCGAGAAGCCCAGGCTGCCGCCCCGCTTCGCCATCCCAATATCGTCAAAGTCTATTCCGCCGGGGTCGAGGAAGGGACGCCGTTCATAGCCATGGAATACGTCGCGGGCGAACCGCTGGATCGGTTCCTCGGCCGCCACGGGCAACTGTACTGGGCGAACGCGCTTTACATCGGCGGGCAAGTCGCCGAGGCCCTCGACTTTGCGCACCAGAACGGCGTCATCCACCGCGACATCAAACCGGCAAACGTCCTGCTGGATTGCCAGGGACACGTCCGTCTGACGGATTTCGGCATCGCGAACGTAGCCAGCGAAACGAATGATGTGTCCCAGAAAGGGGAATTCCTGGGCACGCCTCACTACATGTCGCCTGAACAGTGCGGCGGCGCGGAAATCACGAGCGCCAGCGATCTGTACTCATTGGGTGTAACGCTGTACCGAATGATTGTCGGCCGTCCGCCGTTCGAAGCCGAATCGCCGCTGGCCCTCGTCAAGTTAATCTGCCACGAACCGGCCACCCGCTTGAACAAGCTGAACAACATGGTTCCCGACGACGTGGCACGGCTGGTCGCGCATCTAATGGAGAAGAACCCCGGAGACCGTCCCAAGGACGCGCGAACGGTTTGCGAAATGATTACGCGCCTGCAAGTGGAGAAGGGCGGTCGTTCGGTCATTCCCGCGGCCCTGGCCGCGTTTATTCGCGAACAGGCCAAGGCGCCACCCCTCAATGTCGTGACACCAACGCCTTGGCGAAGTCGGCTCAAAAAGCCTCCACGCGGGTCGGCTTCCCCGGCGGCGACCGTGCGCAGACGGTCACGGCTCTTCACTTCAATCATTACGGGCGCCCTGCTTTTCGTTGCATGCATCGGCGTTCTAGGCGCGGAATGGAAATTCTATTTTTCGGCCGCCGATCCCGGACACGCCCCATTGTTGTCGGGCGCAACATTCGAAGCGGTTGAACCCGGCGTGCTTCTCGTTCGATTGCCAATTGTCGGCTATGAAATCGAGGAAACCGGGTGGGTCGGCCGCCGAAATGTGGTGATGGCCCGATTGCGCGGTCTTATGGACGGTCCCGCGGCCGGACTTTGGGCCTTGGTTACGGTGGACCTCGATGGGAAACGAGTATTGAGTTTGAGCGCTCCTTCGGGTTCCACGCTCGATCCGCTTTTTTGGCGACTGCCGCAACCTATGCCGGGTCCGATCACAATTGCCGCGGGCGCCGGCGGAGCGCCCTTGAGCGAGGCGCTGTTGCTACACGCAATGCATGCTGCCGGCGCCGGCGGTACGCCGCAGGTGGTGTCGTTTGCCCAAAAGTGGGACCGGGCGGCGCCCAACCCGCAAGCAATCAGCCGGATTCCTTTCAATTCCTGGGTGATGTCGTTCCCGGCACTGGCGAATGGCCACCGATGTTCGCGCGCCGTACCGAGGCCGGACGGCCTTGCCGAGTGTTTGGTATTGTTCGATACCGTGTATGGCGGGAATTACCTCGTCGAGCGCGACGTCCGTCGCAAACCCCTCGATGCCATGGGACCGCGTTTGACCACCATCGGCGCCCCGATACTTCCGGACAGCGTTTGTTATTCGCCCGATGGATTCCGCCTGGCATATCTCCGAGAACGGAGCGACGGGCAGCGCGAACTGTGGGTGGTGTCCACCGAGAGGCATGAGGTCAACGGCATACCAATGGGGATTGGCCGTATTGACGAATCTCTGTCGTTTAGCCCGGACGGCGCAACGCTGGCGGCCACTATCACGCCGGAGAACGCCGATCATAACGAGGTGCGCCTCCTTCGGACGGACGACGGTGCCGTGATCGCCCGGCTTGGCGAAGGCAAGGTGGTAAGCGAATGCTGGCATCCCGACGGGGATCGCATGGTAATTCTCGCCCCGGCGCCCGAAAGCGATTCGGTCTTTCAAAATCAAGTTTACATCGTAGAAACGCGGCCGCCTTACCAGCGGCGAGCGGTGACATGGCTCAACTCGGGCATTCGCAAATGCTCCGTATCACGCGATGGCCGTTGGATCGTCGCCATTCTCGAAACACAAGGCGAGCCGACCTTGGCGTTCATCGCGTTTCCACCTGCGACCGGCCACCCGAATATCGGATGATCACGCTCATGCCATGATGAGGATAGTGCCTTATCGTATTGACACACCCAGGTGGATTCTTAATCTGTTGTGTGAGACGCGCCCAAACCGTCATTGTGATTCCCGCGTTGCGCGGGATTCGCGGGAGAGCGACGTGGTGATTTCTTTGACCGAAAGCCTACCCCTTCGGTCATTGCTAGGAGCGCGCGAAGGGAGCGACGTGGCAATCTCTTATTCCACAAAAGGGAAGGTTTAGTCGTGCCGTTTGAATCCGCAGCCGCGCCGGCCCATCGGGCATTCGGCAACTACGAAATCCTCGAGACCATCGGACAGGGAGGGATGGGCGTGGTCTATCGCGCGCTGGATACCACCCTGGACCGGATTGTGGCGTTGAAAGTTTTGAAAGATGACCTTCGGAACCAACCTATCCTTCTGAGTCGGTTCCAGCGCGAGGCGCAAGCCGTGGCCGCCCTGCGCAACCCGCATATTGTCCAGATTTACTCCGTTGGTACCGTGGACCGAATCCCCTATATTGCCATGGAATACCTCGAGGCCGTCCCATTGAGCACCGTCCTACAACAGGAACGCACGCTCGAATGGACCCGGGTGCTGGAGATTGCGGAACCCATCGCGGACGCCTTGGCTTGTGCTCACGCCGCCCACGTAATTCATCGTGACATCAAGCCCGCCAACATTCTTATGGACCCGGCGGGCAAGGCCTACGTAACCGACTTTGGCATCGCCAAAATACTGACCGCGGATACTCAGCTTACGGCGGATGGGTCCTTGCTCGGGACTCCGCAATTCATGGCCCCGGAACGGTGCCAGAACGGCTCGATTACCGCTTCGAGCGACCTCTATTCACTGGGCGTAATGATGTTTCAAATGATTGCCGGACGATTGCCGTTCGAGGCGCCCACGCCGGGCGAGTTGATTAAGAAGATTCTCGCGGCGCCCCCCGCCTGCTTGCGCGATTATTGTCCTGATATTCCGGAAGACGTCGAGCGCCTGATCTTCTGGACCCTCGAAAAGAAACCGAAGCATCGGCCCTCCTCGGCCGCAGTGTTGCGCGACGCGATCCTGCGCGTGCGCAACGGAAAGCCCTTGGATGAAGGCGCCGCCCATCTGTCTTCCGCACTGGCCGCGTACCGTTCCGCGCTTTCTCGAGCGCCGGCGGTCAGCCGGCCCAACGCGCGTCCTGGAACCCTGGGCACGCCCCAAAGTACTGCGCCGTCCAAGCCCCGAGTTCGCCGGCCGCGCGTTTCACCGCTCGTTCAGACGCTTATCATGGGTGCCTTGGTCATCGCAGTTACGGCGGTGGCCGGCCATTTCAGCTTCAAGTATCTCGCGCAAGGGGCCGGCGCCGGGATCAATCTCGATCCCATCGAACCCGCGCGCTGGACGAATTCGCGCCGGCTGATGGAATTCATTGATGAAGCTCCGGGCACCTATCTTGTGCGCATCAACCTTGCCGAGTTTGAATGTGGCCCGTTCTATTGGGATGCCGCTCGTGGACGGACCGTTGTGCAGTTGGACGGCGTGCGCAATACCCTACGCTTCAGACAAACCGCTTTGTGCAGCGTCGAACCGGCTCGCCGACATGCGGTATGGATTCTTCCGCCAACCACGTCCTTGACGGAATCTGGTCCGGTTCGGCCCTTCCAATTGCGGGGGGTCATGCCGCAATCGTTCGACGGCGCCTTGTTGCTCCAACTGACCGACGGCTCGGTGGTGGCTTGCGACGAGACAAAGTCGGGACTGGCGCGCGTATATCCGGTAGACCGCAATTCATCGTCGAATTCGGTTGGGCCGTCCGCTGGGAGCTTTCAACAGGCGGAGGCGTCGAGTCCCGACGGTCAATTCCTACTGAGGAAAATTCGCGAGGGTCAATTCGACTTTGCCCTGCAACTAGTTACTGCGACCGCGAAGGAAGTTGTGGACAACCTCGGTCCCGCTGCCGGTGGCGTCTGGCATCCTGCCGGGCAGGATATCATTGCCGTAGCCAGAGACCTCAAAGGACAGTGGCAACTCTACGCCATTCGTACCGTCACGCCGTTCGGCCGGACCCAGCTCACGTTTCTCAGCGGCGGCATAATACCCAATTGCGTTATCTCGTCCGATGGACGCTGGGCAATCAGCAGTCGGGCAATGACGACGTCGCCCGTTCTGGTCTTCGTTGATGTAAGCAGCCTGAAGTCAGGATGACCGGCGATACCTTTCTGCACAGCAATCTCGCCGTTGAGCCGCGTGTGTTGTTCCGCGACAATTTTGACAACCTCGAACGAAAGTTCTATCATTTCACCTTCCTTGCGAGGGGAACAACCTTAACCGCAGTGTGAGACCAACCGATGGTAATCTTTGTGCCTAAAGAGACCCACCCCGGAGAGAAGCGTGTGCCGCTGATACCGGATACGGTGGGGAAGTTGATAAAGAAAGGCGCCGAAGTCACGGTGGAGACCGGTCTCGGAGCAAGTTGCGGATACACTGACGATGCCTATACCAAGGTCGGCGCCACCGTAACCTCCGACCGGCACGCCGCGTTTGCCGCAACGGACATGGTGCTGCGGCTCCGCAAACCGCCCCAGGAAGAGGTTGGCCTCCTGAAGAATGGCTGCATCCACATCAGCTTCCTGGACCCGTTTAACGAGCGCGACCTCGTAGAACGCCTAGTCCAACAAGGCGTCAGCGCTATCAGCATGGAAATGATTCCGCGGACCACCAAGGCCCAGAAGATGGACGCCCTCAGTTCCCAAGCCAACCTTGCCGGATACGTTGCGGTCGTCATCGCCGCAGAACGGCTCAACAAAGTGTTTCCGATGATGATGACACCGGCGGGGACACTGTCGCCGTCGCGGGTTTTCATAATCGGCGCAGGTGTCGCCGGACTGCAGGCAATTGCCACCGCCAAACGGCTGGGCGCGCGTGTCGAGGCGTTCGACACGCGGCCCGTAGTCGAGGAGCAGGTGAAATCTCTCGGTGCCAAATTCGTTAAGGTGGACTTGGGCGAAACCGGGCAGACCAAGGACGGCTACGCCAAGGAATTGACGCCGGAACAGCAGCAAAAACAACGCGAAGCAATGGCCAAGGTCTGCGCGCAGTCGGACGTAGTAATCACGACTGCTCAGTTGTTCGGGAAGCGTGCTCCCATTATTGTCACCGAGGATATGGTCAACGGCATGCATCCGGGCAGTGTAATTGTAGACTTGGCCGTGGAGACCGGCGGCAACGTCGAAGGGGCCGAACTCGACAAGGAGGTCGAGGTCAACGGCGTAAAGATTATTGGTCTGGGAAACCTGCCTAGCCGCGTCGCCGTCCACGCCAGCCAGATGTATTCCTCGAACTTGGGAAGCTTCGTCGAAGAGTTTTGGGATAAAGAGAAGAAGGTGTTTCAGATCAAAGTGGATGACGAAATTCTCAAAGGTTGCCTCGTGACTCATGCCGGCGAAATCGTGAATGAAACTTTGAAATCTCCAAAGAGCGGATGAAAGGTCTGGCCTCATGTCAACTGCCATCATACTGTTAGGAATCTCGGCTGGTGTCGTCGCTGCCGCGGCGGGTACGTCCACCTTGTCGTTAACGATCTTGCTGGTATTCACATTCGTTCTGGCCATCTTCCTCGGCTTCGAGTTGATTTCGAAGGTTCCCTCGCAGTTGCACACACCGCTGATGTCCGGTTCGAACGCAATTTCCGGGATTACGATTGTCGGTTCGCTGCTGGCCACGGGTCTCGAGCGAGGCGGCCCCGTCGTTACCGTCTTGGGAGTCATTGCCGTGGCCGTTGCGACCGTAAATGTGGTCGGTGGCTACCTGGTCACCGACCGCATGTTGGCGATGTTTAAGAGCAAGCCGGGGAAAGGCAAGCAATAATGTACCGCGAATATCTGATCGGTCTGAGCTACATCGCAGCGTCCATACTCTTCATCTTTGGTCTGAAGATGCTGAGTTCACCGCACCGCGCCCGTCGAGGCAACTTGGTGTCGGCGGTCGGCATGCTGCTGGCCGTGATTGCCACTCTGAGCTATCAAGGAATGAGCTTTGGCTGGATTCTGGCCGGACTAATGATCGGCGGTCTGTTCGGCGCGATTTCCGCCGTGAAAGTCCCCATGACTTCCATGCCGGAATTCGTCGGGCTTTACAACGGTTTCGGCGGCATCGCCAGTCTCCTGGTGGGTTGGGCGGAGTACCACGCCTTCTGGCACGACTCCTGGGGGCAGGAGTTAGTTCCACTCGGCCGCTTCACGGGAGTGTCCATCTACCTCGCGATCCTCATTGGTGGCGTGACTTTTTCCGGCAGCATGGTCGCGTTCGGAAAACTGGCCGAGATGATCAGTGGGCGTCCCATCCTCTACAAGGGACAACATATTGTCAGCGGATTCGTCTTGGTGGCCGTTGCCGCACTGGGGGTGGTCTTTGTACTTTTCCCGCACTTGCACGTTATCTATGCGGTAGTACTGGTCGGAATCGTGCTTTCGCTCATTCTCGGGGTACTGGTGACGATTCCCATCGGCGGCGCTGATATGCCGGTGGCCATTTGCTTATTGAACAGCTATTCGGGTCTGGCTGCCTGTGCGGCCGGCTTCGTGATCTCCAATACAGTCCTGATCGTCGCCGGCTCGCTCGTGGGCGCCAGCGGCATCATCCTGACCATCATCATGTGCAAGGCGATGAACCGTTCCATCGCCAATGTATTATTCGGCGGTTTTGGCGCGACCGCGGGCGTCCAATCCAGCGGCGTCCTCGGCGAGGCGAAGCCGATCACCGCCGCCGACGCCTACTTCGTGCTCGAAGGCGCGAGTTCCGTCGTGTTCGTTCCCGGATACGGCATGGCCGTGGCCCAGGCGCAGCACGTCGTGCGCGAGCTCGGGGAAATTCTCGAGAAGAACGGCGCAGAAGTGAAGTACGCCATCCATCCCGTGGCGGGCCGAATGCCGGGGCACATGAACGTGCTGCTCGCCGAAGCCAACGTGCCCTACGAACAGTTGGTGGAGATGGACGCCATCAATCCGATTATCGAGACCATGGACGTCGCTATCGTGATCGGCGCAAACGACGTCGTAAATCCGGCGGCCCGCGAAGATGAAAAAAGCCCCATCTACGGCATGCCCATCATTAACGTGGACAAGGCCCGGACGGTGTTTGTCCTCAAGCGTTCGATGGCCTCTGGCTTCGCCGGCATTGAGAATCCCCTCTTCTTCAAAGAAAACACCCGCATGCTCTTCGGCGATGCTAAGGTCAGCATCCAAGCCCTCGTGGCACAGTTTAAGGAAACCTGACAAGCGACCGCGTGTTCAGCGTGATACTACCCCGTGCCAGAGCATAATCAAGCGACTACTCGTTTCGAATGGGATGACGCCAAAGCGCGGGAAAATCTCCTAAAACACGGTGTTGGTTTTGAGGAAGCCAGTACCGTCTTTAACGATCCTCTATCAGTGACAAGACCTGATCCGGACCATTCCGATGCGGAGAATCGCTTCATAGACATTGGTGTTTCGAATATGAACCAACTTCTGGTCGTGGTGTATACTGAACGTGGTCCACGTATTAGACTGATCAGCGCCCGCCGGGCGACGGCTAATGAGAGACAGAAATATGAAGAATCGATCATCTAAACGAGTGAAGGCGCTTGATGACGACATGCGCCCAGAGTATGATTTTTCAGGCGGCGTTCGGGGGAAGCACTATATGGCTCTTCGAAAAGGCTACACCGTGGTCGTCCACATGCCCGACGGTACCAAGAAAGTGCGACACGTAAAGCCGCAGAAACCCATCGAACTGGCCCCGGATGTGCGCGAGTATTTCCCCGATTCCAAAGCCGTGAATCACGCCCTGCGTACCTTGATAACGCTCGTGACCCGAAAACCCAAGTCCATCGCGAAGTAAAAACCTTCCTCAGTGTCGCTCCGTAATCAGCGACGTAGTCCTGCGGAACCGTGTCGCGGTCGGCATTTTTCCCGTTTCGGCTGTGTTTGAGGTAATATGCCTTGTGCGTTTGGCATAAGCCGGTCTCTTACTGCGTTACAGTGCAAAGAACGAACAAGAGGTGTTTACAAGGTATGAGGAAGGTCGCAATTCTTTTTCTGGCAGGCGTGGCAGTTGTGTTCTTCTGCGATTCCATCCTGGGCGCGAGGCTCGGCGACCCGGCGCAGAAACTCCAAATCAAGGAGTGGGTCAAGAACGGACCCGTGGAACTCGAGGCCGGTAAGGGCAAAAACATCTTCGTCGTCGAGTTCTGGGCGACGTGGTGCCCCCCGTGCCGTCGCAGCATTCCCCATCTGACCGAACTTCAGCAAAAGTATCGCGATAAGGACGTGGTCATCGTCGGTGTCAGCATGGAGGAACCGAGCGACGTCAAGCCCTTTGTCGAGAAGATGGGCGACAAGATGAACTATGCCGTCGCCATTGATGACGCGTATAAGACGTATGCCGGCTACATGGAAGCTTACGGCGCCCCGGGCATACCGTGGGCCTTCGTCGTGGATAAACGGGGAAACCTGGTTTGGCAGGGTTCTCCGTTAGATGACCTCGAAAGCGTGATCAAGAAAGTGATCGTTGAAGAAGACAAGCAGAAAGGGGCGTCGAAACCGGAACGGGGAGACAAGAAATGAGACACGGACGACGGTTGACTTATGTTGTGCTGGCGGCGGTTCTCGCCATGGGGTCCGCATTCGCCGCCAAACTAGGCGACCCGGCGGCGCCGTTATCCATCGAAGAGTGGATCAAGGGCCAGCCCGTAGACTTGGCGGCGGGAAAAGGTAAACAAATCTTCGTCGTTGAATTCTGGGCCACGTGGTGTCCGCCCTGCCGGACCAGCATCCCGCACCTGACCGAGCTTCAGGCTAAGTACAAGGATAAAGGGGTAACCATCGTAGGTATTACTGACGAGGCGGTCGAAGACGCTAAACCATTCGTGGAAAAGATGGGCGCCCAAATGGAGTACACAGTGGCGATTGACGATGATATGAAGACCGGCCGCGACTATATGGGGGCCTTCGAGGTGGATACCATCCCCCACGCGTTCATCGTGGACAAGGCCGGCATCGTCGCGTGGCAGGGGAATCCCGCAGTGGATGACTTGGAAGGGGCGCTCGATCAGATTCTGACCGGCACCTTCGATATCCAGGCCGCCGCGAAAGCCGACCAAGCCCGCAGAGCGGAGCAGGCCGAACAGATGGCGACGATGATGCTCCGGGCATACTATGAAATGGTTAAGGAAGGGGCTGAGACCCAGCAGGCCGATGCTCTGGCCGAACATCTTATCACCAACGATCCGAAGGCCACGGACCTGCTGAATACACTCGCCTGGATGATACTTACCGACAAGGAAGTCAAGTATCGCAACTTGGAAATGGCCCTGCGCGCCGCCAAGGCCGCCTATGACGCGTGCGAAGGCAAAGACACGAACGTCGTGGATACCTATGCGCGCGCGTTATTCGAGACCGGCAAGGTCAGCCAAGCCATCGAACACCAGAAGAAGGCTATCGAACTCTGCCAGGACGAACAAATCCGTCCCGAACTCGAAAGAACCCTCGCCGAATACCAGAGCAAAGCCGCCGCCACGACAAGTTGAAAAACAGATTGGCCGGAGCTCACGCCGCGAAACGGATAATCTCCAATTCGGCCGCTCCCCCGACGGTGGCTAGAATCTCGTCTACCCGACCGAGAATTGAGTCTTCAATAAAATAGTGAGCACAGTTCTCACACTGCAGCACGGGGAGACCCTTGAGAATCACAATCGTCTGTTCGGTGGTCTTAAAGGGCAGATCGCTCGTTACCGACTGCATCTTTGCGCCGCAAACCGTACAATTCACTTACGTTTCCTCCCGCAAGGACTCCGCATGGTCAGACTGTCCAAAATCGGATTCGAGGGTTTCCATTTCCTCAAGGATATTCTTCGAGTGACGAAAGAGCAACAACGATGGATTCTGTCTATCGCAACCAATGGGATTCAGACTCGACCTCAGTTTGATCGCACGGTCAGCGTCCGAAGACTGGCTTGGCGTTGTGTCATCTCTGTTATCGCTGGTGTGCGCTACCCAACGGGCCTCATTTTCTTTCTGGGGGCCTGCGCTGCTTCAGCATGGCCGGAAACGCGACCTCAGTACATCTTCTTCCACCAGGCGCCGGGGACCGTTTGGAACCAAGGCCACCCTGAATCGTTCACTCCCGATGCTTTCAACGAGATTCGGGACACCATTGCTGCCGAGCCGAACTCTTCGTTGCGGATCGGCGTAGCCTTCACGTTCTCGATTCTCGAAACGCCGACCGAACTCCTCGCCGATAGCCTGCGGCGACTGCTGGCTGCGAGCGAAGCCTCCGGTGTACCGGTCCTGGTTGGTCTCGACGGTCAGAATTGGTGGGAGACACGTTCCGACCTATGGAATTGGTGGGACCCCAGTCTGCCCGGCTACAATCCGAACAACGTTAACAACGTCGAGTGGACAGGCTGGGCGCCGTCGAGCGCGGTCAAAATCGGCTGGCGCAACTGGGGCAGCCAAATCCGAGTTCGGCCCGCGCCGAATCTCGCCAGTCCCCAGTTCATGGCCGAGCATCTCGACCGATACAAGGTCTTGGTGGGGATCGTTGCTGATTGGTACCGCCGACTTCCCGCGGACCGAAAGTATCTCTTCGGGGGACTGAAAATCGGATGGGAGGCAAGCATCGGCGTAAATGCCTTCTATTACCCCGACGGCAACCGATACCTGGAACGGTGGCCGGAAGACCCTTCGCACGACCCGATAACCGGTTTCGACCCCCCAAAAGGTCTCTCCGGCGGCTTAGTTCAACTCGGTTACGCCGCCGTCAAGACCGCCGGCATCAAGTCTACCGGCGAGATTACTCGGTCGGACATTGCGACGGTCGTCCAGCGCTACCTCGAACAATTGTGCCGCGCCGCGTACGACTTGGGCATTCCGCGCGATATGATCTTTACCCACCAGGGCGGCACCTTCGCGCCGTGGGACCAACACCTGCCCTTCACCGCGGCCTTCAACGAATGGTCCATCCCCGGCTGGAGTTTTTACGCCCTCGACCCCGCTCGTGCCGGCGACTTGGGCTTCCAACTTGACAAAGCGGGACGACGAGTATGGGCCGCCGCCGAATGGTGGTGGGGCGCACCCGACGCCGCGGCCTGGAAAGACCACTTCGAACGCACCTTGCGCTTCCGCGATTGCCGATTCATCTGCGTCTATAACTGGAACTCCGGCTTCAGCTTCGCAAACGAAGACTCCGGACACGAAGCCGTCCGGGAAGTGGCGGCCGGGTGGAAGTCTGGAAAGTGAAGTATCGCGAGAACCGGTGGTGCCGCTCCCCGGTCGAACGTCCCGCGGGTTACCGGTTCCTCAGTTTGACCGTTCTTTCTTCGTAAAGTGCGTCGCGTAGCGCGCGGCGATACCGACGGTAGTAGCCGGCAGTAAATGTCCCGCTTACGAGCGGCAGACAAGCCAGTGCTCCGATCATCATTTGACTATCGGAAGGCGCCCAGTGGAATACGAGCATGAGTATCACGCTAACAAGTCCCCATGCAGCCAACCCGTAGAACGGAATTATCACGACAATGAGCAACGCAGCGAAAGTCGCGCCATACACATTTTCGCCTTGAAAGGCATAGTTTGTCGCCACAAGTATCCCCGAAAGAATATGAAGTGCAGGATAGACAAGCCCCCAAAAGACGAGGGCACCCGCAAGCCCATACCATGAGAAAATCGCGCGAGAAATATCGGCGAAAACTAATGTGAGAGGCAGAGCGAAAATTGCCGGGAGGTACACAAGAGCAAGGCGGGCGTACGCCTCGAGGAAAGTCCTTGCGGCTTTCCCGTCGCTCATTGGCAGGAGCAGTACCTCCATCAACACGCCGCTCTCGAGCGCACTGGCGGCGGAGACGCTGGCGTCGTAATAAAGCAAAAGTACCGCTAGGACCGCAAGCCAGGGGTAGTTCCACGTTAGAATCGCAAACAGCAAGCTAAACGGTGCACTCAGGTGCCACATGCGGAGAGTCGTACTCAAACCCGCGCTGTTCAGATAGACAAAACGCGCTGCCGGACTCATGAATAATGGGGATTGCCGCCATCGCCGAGGGCGTCGCCTTCTCGGAGTTCCCGCTGGAATCTGGTAGGCCGAGCGCGGCAACAACTGGAGAGTAATGGCGCTGGCCACGAGTACCAGGATCAGATGGAGAAGAACACAGACCATTGTTGAGCGTGTGTCAATTCTAAAGCCGAGCTCAACAAGACTTGCGATCCCATTCAAGAGGAGGGGCGTCCCAAATCCGCCGACTAAACCAAAATACAGCGTCCCGCCGGTCCAAATCGCCATCACAATGAGCATGGCAAAGATCGCATGACCCGCTTTACGGCAGAGCGCGGATATGAGGAGCCCGATTGCGCACGTGGCGGCTGAAAAGGCGACAAGAATTACCAAGCGACAAAGGTGAGCCTGGACGTCGACAATCCCAAGCCCGTATGCAATCGCGTAGTAAGGCAGCGGCAAAATCATTAGGCTGGCGACTGGTAGGAAAACCCCGAAGAACTTTGCACTGTAAATATCCACGTTGCGGAATCCCGCCAGGATGAGGAACTGGAGCGTACCCTCTTCTCGTTCCCGCGCCAAGGAAGCTGGCGTGAGCACAATGGGAAATATGACAAGCAGTATCTGGAATCCCCAGGCTAAGAAGAAGAGGTGTTTGAAATAGGTAGCTAAAGCCTCGGGATTGAAGTCCACGCCAATCCCATAAATCACCCCCGCCAAGCTCAGCGTCGCGTAGCCCGCAACGAGCGTGCGAACCACGAAAATATGATGTTTCCGGCCGCTGAAGGCCAGCTCGCGCTCTAGGAGGGGAAATTCCAGCAATTCCGCCATTCGTCGCACGCGATAACTCCCACCGTTCGCAGAATAGAGACTACGGCAACGGAGCAAACCGAATCCAACGAACCTGCCAAGTCTTCAATATAAGATATCCTTTACAATCTCTGGAGTGCGGGAGCTTGCTACCGCAGTCCAAGGCAGACTCCGAGTCGCGCCGCGCCACCTGGTTCAGTACAATGACCACGCGTGTGAAAGATCCAAATCGTTGCATCGCGCGGGAAAAATGGGGAGTGCCGGATGAAAACCAGGTTCCTGATAACGATCTCTCTGTTGATCGGACTGCTATTGCCTTCCGCGTGTGATCGCGGACCCGCCACGGACCGCCCCACGGTTGCCCTCGTCATGAAATCCTTGGCCAACGAGTTCTTCAAGACGATGGAGGAGGGCGCGCGGAATCATCATGCAGCGCAGGCGACCGAGTATGATCTGATCGTGAACGGGATTAAGGACGAACTGGACGTATCGCGGCAGGTTCAACTGGTCGAGCAGATGATCGCACAACGGGTGAATGCGATCGTCATTGCGCCGGCCGATTCTAAGATACTGATACCGGTCTGCAAGCGGGCGATGGACGCCGGCATCGTGGTCATCAATATTGACAATAAGTTCGATGCGGACGTCCTGAAAGAACAAAACGTGAAGATACCGTTTGTCGGGCCGGACAATCGAAAAGGTGCCCGGGCGGTCGGCGAATACTTGGCAAAGCAACTTCGAACTGGGGATAAGGTGGCCATTCTCGAAGGCGTGCCGACCGCGTTCAACGCCCAGCAGCGGAAATTGGGGTTCGAAGATGCGATCAAGGCTGCAGGTCTTATGGTGGCGGCGTCGCAGTCAGCGCATTGGGAGACGGCCGAAGCCAACCAGATCGTCTCCGCGCTTATCACGGAGCAACCGGACCTCAAGTCCGTGCTTTGCGCCAACGACAGTATGGCCCTGGGAGCGGTCGCGGCCTTGCGCGCCGCCAACAAACTCGGTCAGGTCAAGGTCGTCGGTTACGACAACATCTCCGCCGTCCAGCAGATGCTGCAATTGGGCGAAATCCTCGCCACCGCCGACCAACACGCGGACCAACTCGCGGTGTACGGCATCGAGTACGCCCTGGAAACGCTGAAGACCAACGCCCCGCCCGCCGACAGAGAGACGCCCGTTGACTTGAAGACAGCAACGAGCAATGAGCAATGAGTACCGAGTGCCGAGTAACCGGAAACCGGAAACAAAGAATCATGGACCAGGGACCAGCAACTACCAACTAATCAAATGAAAGCGGCGGGAGAATATCTGGGACTTGCGGCAGTGCTGGCGGTGCTTGTCGCCTTTTTTTCGTTGAACACGGGGCATTTCTTCTCATTTGCCTCATTTCAAACGATGGCCAATCAGATTCCGGACACGCTGATCGTAGCGGTGGGGATGACCGGCGTGTTGCTCATTGGGGGCATTGATCTTTCGGTAGGATCGGTGATGGCGCTCGGCGGCGCGGTGTTAGGCGTGAGCGCGCTGGCGCTGCACATGCCGCTTCCTATCGCCGTGCTCTTGTGTCTGGCCGCCGGGCTCGTGTGCGGCGGGGCGAATGCTCTCGTGGCGGTACGCTGGTCCATTCCATCGTTCATTGTCACGCTGGGCATGCTCGAGATCGCACGCGGCGGCGCGTATCTGATTACCGACTCGCGCACGCAGTACCTCGGCCAAGGCCTGAGCGCCATCGCAGAGCCCGGCTTGTTCGGACTATCTTTAGCCTTCCTTGTCTCCATAGTGGTTGTGGCTATTGGCCAAGTTATAGTGTCGTTCACGACCTTTGGACGTTACATGCTCGCGGTCGGCACGAGCGAAGAATCCGCGCGCCTTTCCGGCATCAACACGACCCGGGTCCGAGCGGGCGTTTTCATCACGAGCGGCCTGCTTAGCGCCGTTGCCGGCGTGGTCCAATGTGCACGCCTCTCGGCCAGCGATCCCAACGCCGGTATCGGCCTCGAACTCCAGGCCATCGCCGCCGTGGTCATCGGTGGTACGACGCTCCTGGGCGGCCGGGGTTCCGTCATAGGCTCATTTTTCGGGGTCCTTGTCATTGCTGTCATGGAAAACGGCTTGGCGCAAATGGGCGCGCAGGAACCGACCAAGCGCGTGATCACCGGCTGCGTGATTGTTCTCGCCGTCATTGTAGATTACTATCGCCACCGGTTCGGAAAGAAGCAATGAGCAACGAGCAACGAGCAATGAGTACCGAGTTCCGAGTGACGAGTAATCATAGACCGGAAACCGGAAACCAGGGACCAGAGACCGGGGACCAGTAACCAGCAACTACAAACGAGGGCCTTATGAACTTAGCAAAGTCCGAATGTTGCGAGCCCCGGGGGAAGTGTTGCGCCAACGCGGCGCCGGGAATTAACCGGAGGGACTTCATCAAGACCGCGGCGGTCACGGCCGGCGCGTTATCGGCGCTCGAGTCGAACTCAGATACCGATCAATCAAAGGTCGTGTCCACATCAAGAGCGGCTAAAGGCTATGAACGTTCCCGCGAAACTAGCCCTCGCGTCTATCGCGCAGCCGAATTGACCCACATCGCGATGCCGATGGGTGGAATCGGCGCCGGACAGGTTTACATTCGAGGAGACGGTCGCCTCGGACCGTGGCAGATTCTCAATAATTTCAACGCCAACGCACAGGCATCGGACGCGTTCTTCGCCATCTCGACGCGAACCGATGACGGGAAGCGTGTGGTCCGATGCCTGCAGGAAGGCGACGTGGGCGCTCTTCGCGGCGTCACCGCCGTCGAGTTTTCCGGTGAGTATCCTTACGCCTGGGTCCGGTACCTGGACGGACAATTGCCAGTCTCGGTTTCGATGGAAGCCTTTTCACCATTCATTCCGCTGAATCCGAAAGATTCCGGCCTACCCGCCGTTGTTTTCCGCTTCACGGTGCAGAACCCGAGCTCTCAGTCCGCGGATATTGCCCTCGCGGCCTCGATGCCCAACCTCGTGGGTTGGGATGGTTACGCGCCGCTCAATGGTCCGCACCATGACGAATTCATGGGCAATTTCAACGCGCTCGAGGATCGGGACAAGATGACGCTGCTCCACATGCAGACGCGCGCCGGCGAGATGCATCGCCTCTCAAAGTTGTGTGAACTGGTGACGAATGACGGGGCAGTGGCCTATCAGATGCGGCTTTGTGAGAATCTTCGGCTACATTTTCTCCAAGGACGTCCCATTCCGAAAACGACTGACTCGACGGTCTACTGGCTGGGCAACATCTCCGGGTCCGTGGATGAGCCTAACCTGGAGCAAATTCTCAACGCCGTCGCCGAGGGCGCAGCACTGGTCGTCGCTGGCGCTGGCGATACCCTCCTCGCACTCGCCGACCAGGCGAAATCGAACCCCGGCGAGACAACCGTATTCGAAGATTGGGAATCCGGCACGTACGGGAAATGGAGCCTTTCCGGGGATTGTTTCGGTGCGGCACCCGTCACCGACACGTTGCCCAATCAGCAGAAGGTCTCAGGCTGGCGGGGAAAATACTATGTGAATACCTATGTCGGGACCGATGTGGCCACCGGTCGGGCTATTTCGCGACCCTTCAAGATCGGGAAACGTTTCATACATTTGCTGGTCGGCGGCGGCCAGCATCCCAATGAAACTTGCGTGAATCTGGTGATTGGAAATGATGTCGTTGCCACGGCCACCGGCGAGAATACGGAACGTCTCCGACCGGTGCGCTGGGACGTGGCGGCGCATCTCGGAAAAACGGCGCGGATCGAGATCGTGGACACGCATCAAGGTGGTTGGGGGCATATCCTGGTGGATGACATCGTATTCAGCGACTCCCCGGCCTCGCCGTTCGTGAATCCGGCGTTGGCGCAACGCGCCCGCGAAGTGCTCCCGTTCACGTGGAATCGCGCCCAACTCGTCGAGGCGCCGGTCGAGATAAAGCACGATTCGCCGTTGCTGGCCGGAATCCAAACCAAATCCGTGCGGGCGGGACAGAGGTGGCAATTCGAAGCCGTTCGCCTCAAAGATGGCGCACAAGTATTGCTGGAAGCCGCCGACGGATCTCCGCTGGTGATCGCCGGGAAGTACGGCAAAGGTGCCGTCGTGGTCTGCAATGGTATGCCGCTGGACTGGGTGACCGCGGTGGACAAGAAGACGTTGGCCGGAAACATCCTGGTGCATACCACCGGTACCTCCTACTCCCCGCAAACCGGTTGGAGCGAAACCTCGCCCCATTACGGCAGCATGGCCCTGGGCGTGCTGCACGATGGCGTCGGCTCGAAAACTCCGGATGACATTTCCGCGATGCAGCAGTGGATCGAATCGCCCGGCGTTTGGGACTTGTTCGATTTGGAGGGCAAGTTCCCGTCCTCATCCGAAGGACCGAGCAGTCCGGGCCAGACCTGGAACGGCGCGCTCAGCGCTTCGTTCAAGCTCAAACCAGGGGAAGAGCGGCGGGTGACGTTCCTGCTGACCTGGCACTTCCCGAATCGCACGCGCGACGGTCGCTACGGCTGGGGCCCAGGTCCGTATCAATACGATCATCGCCTCGGCAACCAGTACAACAACTGGTTCAAGAATGCCGCTGAAGTTGCCGACTATGTCGCCACCAACTTCGAGCGGCTGGACCGCGAGACCCGCCTCTTTCATGAAACTTTCTACGACAGTTCCTTGCCGCGCTGGTTCCTCGACGCGTTGACCGCCAACATCGCGACCATTCGTAGTCCGGTTTACATCTGGCTCGAAGACGGGTTTTTCGGCGGCTTCGAGGGCGCGGACTCGTGCTGTCCCATGAACTGCACGCACGTCTACAACTACGCGATGTCCACGGCCTACATGTTTCCATCGCTCGAACGCAACGTGCGCGATACCGATTTGAAGGTGCAGATGCATCCCACCGAGCATTACATCCCGCACCGCACGATACTCCCACTGTCGCTGCCGCGCCTGCAGAACGAAATCGGCGGCCCGCACCATCACGCGCTGGATGGCGAACTCGGGACGATCTTGAAAACCTACCGCGAATGGAAGCTGTGCGGCGACCGCGACTGGGTGGCAGGTTTGTGGCGGCCGTTGAAGAAAGTGATGCAGCATGTGATGCGTGATCACGACGTGGACGGCGACGGGGTCATCAAGGGCGAGCAGCCCAATACGTACGACACGCACGCATTCGGGAGCAACACGTTCATCGGCACCCTCTATCTCGCGGCGCTGCGCGCAACGGAAGAACTCGCGAAAATCACGAATGACGCTGCTTTTGCGCAGGAATGTCGCGCGCGATTCGAGAGAGGTCGCGAAGGTTATGACCGCATCTGTTGGAACGGCGAGTATTACTACAACGTTTTTGATGCCCCGAATGCCGATCCCTCCGTCTACAACCAAAGCAATTGCTGGGGTCCGGGATGCCATTCCGATCAGTTGCTGGGTCAATGGTGGGCGCATTGTCTCGGCTTGGGCTATGTCTTGCCGGAGGAGCACGTGCGGCAGGCACTGCAAGCCATCTACAAAAACAATTGGCGTGAGGATCTTTCGAACCACAGCCACCATCAGCGCGTGTTTGCGGAAGGAAAGGAGAAGGGACTGCTCTGTTGCAGTTGGCCCCGGGGCGGCCGTCCGGACGCTCCCATTCTGTATTGTGACGAGGTCTGGACCGGCCTCGAATATCACGTCGCCGCCACGCTCTTTTATGAGGGTAGACTCGAGGCACTTGGCATCGTAAAAGGCGCGCGGGACCGATACACCGGGAACCCACGCAATCCTTGGGCGGAGATCGAGTGCGGTTATCACTACGCCCGCGCCATGTCCGCGCACTCGCTCCTAACCGCCGCCGCCGGTTTCGATTACGACGCCGACAGCGGCACCCTGACCATGGCGCCGGCAATTGGCCCGGACGACTTCCAATGTTTCTTCAACACCGCCGCCGCCTGGGGGTCACTTGCGCAGGAACGACCCGGCGCGTCGGAACAGATCAACCGCATCCAGGTGAAGTACGGTGAACTTACGTTGCGCCAATTCCGCTTCAAATTCCCCGAAGCTGTGAAGAAGTCGGTGAGCTTGTCTACAATCTTCCGCGGGAAAGACCAACGTCATCCTAATCAACTCAACGTGGATGGCCTCGACGCCAGGTTGGTATTCGACCCACCGATCATCATTCATGCGGAAGACCAACTGCAGATCAATATGAATTGGGCGTGATCGGTGGTGAAGTCTTGCGCGAGTTGAGTGCGGGTGAGATAATCCGGTCAGACGTCTGAGTAAGCGTTCGGCTAGGTTTACGAAGGGAGGCTCTCGTGCATATTGTCCTGCCGATGAGAAAGGATATCGTTCATGTATTCTCGAAGCCTCGCTGGCCGTACTTGGACTGGGTGCGAGTTGATCGCAGGGGCCGGAAAAATGAAGCCCAGCACTGGCTGGATCGTGTGTACGCGCGAGAAGAACAACTCGCTTCAGGTCGCGCTGTCTTTCGCCTTCAAGTCTCCCAAGCAGCGGACACCCAATTGGAACCGGGACTCGTTAACTTGATTGGGGAAGGGGCTCTTGCAGAATACACTTGGCGATTCGGCGGCCAATGGCGTATCCGCGTTACTCGTCCTGACGGGAACACATTGAAGGAGATCGTATGTGATGGTATGGCCATTGACACCGGTGACGCGGTCTGGGATGCGCGCTTTCGAACGAAATCCTGTTCTGATGAAGAACTGGAGAACTTGTTTAATGCTGCAATCTGCCCTTTTTATACTGTGGCGGGCCATCTGTTGCCATTGACACATGGCTTTTCGCAAGACGTGAAATGGTGGGAAAAACCGAGTCCATTTGTGTTCGACTGGAACTTCGGAAAGCGAGCCGAAGCCGGCGTGGGAACGGTGGAGATTGACATCAAATGCTTTGGACCGTTCATCGTGACGGAATACCGCACTTGGCTCGGGTATCAGGTCGGTCGCTGGCTGCCTTGGGGAAGGATGGCGCGTGCCACTGATAAGGCGTGGAAAGAAGCGGCAAGCACTGCACAAAAACTGATCTTGGACATAACGCACGACGGCATGCCTCTTCAATGGACGATGCCCGAGTGCGGGAGCACAGTTTGGAACGAGCCATCCGAAGTACTTCCCGGCGTGTTCTTCCCCAGAATCCATTACCTTGTAGGTCCGAATCCGGGCAACGAAGTGCGGCTCTCTTCTGAGCTCTTAATCGAGAGAAGCGCATTCAATGTCGAGATTCCGTCCGAGGCATTCGAGATGAGCATACACTCCCGCAAGAAACGGGTACCTTGGCCCGTTCGAGAGGGTGAGAATGACCGGTAGGGAACGAATCCTGGCCATGATCAATGGCGAGTCGGTGGATTCGCTGCCGCTGATGCCGATCACGATGATGTTCGCGGCGGACCGCATCGGCGTGAAATACCGTGACTACGCTACGGACCACCGCGTTCTGGCCGAGGCGCAAGTGCGGACCGCCGACGAGTTTGACTTCGATTATGTCTCCGTCATTTCCGATCCCGCGCGAGAAGCCGCGGACTGCGGCGCGACCATCCAATACTTCGAGGATCAACCGCCCGCCATTGTGGAAACGAACGCGCGGCTGGCGGACAAGATGGAATTGCTTCACTTGAAGATTCCCGATCCACTGGACGGAGGAAGAATGCTTGACCGCGTACAGGGCGTGGCGTTGCTGAAGGAGCGCATCGGTCAGGACAAGTTGGTCGAAGGCTGGGTCGAGGGACCGTGCGCCGAAGGCGCGGACCTGCGCGGCATCAATCACGTCATGGGTGACTTCTACGAAGACCCACCTTTCATCCACGACTTGTTCGAGTTCGTCATCGAGATGGAATTGCGGTTCGCGCGGGCTCAGGTCGAAGCCGGGGCGGATTTGATCGGAGTTGGGGACGCAGCGGCCTCGCTGGTCGGACCGGACCTGTACCGCGAATTCGTGTGGCCGTACGAGAAGCGGCTCGTGGACGGCATTCATCAGATGGGCGCGCTGGTCCGCTTGCACATCTGCGGCAATACCCGCCCGATTCTGGACGGCATCGGTAAGCTCCACTGCGACATCGTGGATCTCGATTCGCTCGCGCCGCTGGCGGAGGCCCGCAAGAGCATGGGCCCGAACCAAGTGCTACTGGGAAACATTGATCCCGTGTCCGTACTGCACAACGGCACGGCCGCCCGCGTCCGCGACGCCATCGCGCAATGCCACCGTGACGCCGGCACGCGTTACATCGTCAGCGCCGGCTGCGAAGTGCCCCGCGACACGCCGCTGGAAAACGTCCGCGCCCTCCGCGACTACGCAAGAAGCCATTGAGCAAATCGGCCCTTTGTCTTGTTTCTTTGACACGGGTTGAGGGGATTGAACAAAGAGTCTCCTCTACCGCTGTCAAAGTAAGCTTGCTCCTCCGTCAAGGCGTTGACCACGGCTTTGCTGTTCTCGTTGAGCGGAACTCTTGCTCATCTCGGCTCGTCGTACCAATAGGCGCGGGCCATTCGCTCGACGGCGCTGGGGCGGAAGAGGATGCAGAAGAGGCCTAGGATTACCATTCGGAGGTAGTGCCACTCGCCGTGTTTGTCGAATTTGCGCGTCGAGGTGATGGCCTTGACGGGCTTCAGCCGCACCAGCTTCTGGCCGCGGCGACGTCCCAGCTTTCTGAGGCCCAAGAGGAACTCGACGTCCTCCGCGAACAAGCGCGACTCGTTGTAACCGCCCACCGCTTCGAAGTCCTCGCGGCGACAGAAAACCACGCCCGTGTCCATGCCGGTCAACCACACGAGTGGAATAAGCATCACGTACGCTGCTGCAATCCCCGGCGACATGCGTTCCATTTGCACGCCCGTCGCGCCGCCGACGTATTTCGGGGACCGCATCGCTTGGTCAATCGCGTTGAACGTGTCGGGATGCACCAGTGTATCCGCGTCCACAAACGCCAGCACCTGCCCGCGGGCGACGCGCGCGCCGCCGTTTCGCGCGGCCGCGATGGCGCGTTTTTCCACGCGCACGACGCGACAGCCACGACTGCTGGCAATCTCCGACGTGCAGTCCGTCGAGGTATTGTCCGCAACGATGACTTCGATATCGCCCGGGCCGCCCGCGTACCGTTCACGGGCGACCTCGAGCGTATCCAGAAGCCGGGGAAGATACGACTCCTCGTTGAACGCCGGGATGACCACGGAGAATCGAGGCAAGTTATCGCCGGACTCCCCGCCTCGGACGTCGGATGACTCGGAACCAATTGTCACTTCTGTACTTCCTCAACGGTATGCGTGAACTGAATGACGATCGTGTCCATTTCGTCAGACTGTTTCTTGCGCAAGCTTATTCTACCAGTTTGAATCAGCAACGCGGGTACCGCACTTCGGTCCTTGGTCCCTGGTTCCTGGTCCTTGGTTGTGCGAGATGGATAAACAAGGGACGGGTCAGGCTGGAGGTGTTTTTTGCTAAACGAGGGGGAGGGAGGAAGTGAGAAGTATGAAGTATGAAGTATGAAG
>JACQVH010000154.1 GCA_016209895.1 Candidatus Hydrogenedentota bacterium
GCTCCCGTGCGTGGGGTCGTAGAAGCGCGGGATGAGTTTGATCAGTGTCGTTTTGCCGGCCCCGCTGAATCCCACCAGGGCAACCATCTCGCCCTTCTTGATTTCGCAGGTAATGTCCTTAAGCACCTCCGTCTTGCCGTCGTAAGAGAAAGACACGTTATCGAGTCGCAGCGCCTCGCGCAGGCGCTTGATCGGGACCGCGTTGCGCATTTCCGGCACCTCCGGTTCGAGGTCAATGAACTCGAACACGCGTTCCGCGCTGGCCACGCTGGTCTGAATCATGTTGTTCACGGCGGAGAGCTTCCGCACCGGGTCCAGCATCAACGCCAGTGCGGAAACCACCGCCACCAGGTCGCCGGCCATGAGTCCTCCGGACTCGAAGCGCTTGCCAGCGTAGAGGATAAACGCCACCAAGCCAACGATAATGACGAATTCCACCAGGGGTCCGACGGCGGCGTCGGCGCGCACCATGCGCAGAAGGTAGCGCCGCAGCTTGTACAGCTCATTGCGCACGCGTTTGAGTTCGTACGATTCCATGGCGAACCCTTTAACGATCAGGATGCCGGAGAAGACTTCGTTGATGACCCCGGCCATGGATGCTATACGTTCGAGCGACCGCCGGACATTGCGCTTGAAATGCTGGCCGATCCGAATCATCACGTAACCGATCGGCGGCAGGACACACAGCCCGACTACGGTCAACACCGGATCGCGACTCAGCGCCACGCACAGAAAAAACAGGGCCTTCAACGGTTCCTGCATCAGCTTCACGAGAACCGCGGTCAGTCCTCGATTGACCATGAAGATGTCGTTGGTAAATCGCGCCAGGAGTTCGCCGGTCGGGTGTTGTTCAAAAAAACGCAACGAAAGTTTCATCACGTTGCCGAACATATGGTCGCCGAGTTGAGTCGAGACACCGACGCCGATGCTTCCCGCAAAGTACTCCTGGAAGAAGCGCGCGATGCCGGCGAAGAGGCCTAGCGTCACAAAGACCGCCGCCAGCCATCGGAGCGTGCGCCCGCGGTCGGCGCGCATAGCCTGCGCCACGGATTTCAGACCATCGGCAAGTTCCTCGCGCGACCATGGAAGCATGCCACGAAGAGCGTCGGGGATTCTTTTTTCGAATTGCGCCGCCGTGTGGGCAGCACGCTCTTCCAATTGTGTCTGGTCGCCATACAGCACGTTGACGACCGCGGCGACGCCCAAAATCATGGACGTAAACGACCCGGCCACCACCAATGAAAAGAAGAGCGACAGCGTGAGGCGCCGCTTATACCCCCAGGCATAGTGAAGCAACCGCTTATAAATCTGCCACGCCCCCGTCTTGGGCTTCGTCAAATTACGCGGGTTGTAGTTGGGATCAGCGTTGGGATCAAACATGCCATCTCGGCCTGACTTCCGTGATCATCCGCGGATGCTAACAAAGCACGCTGAGACGGGTCAAAGAACGCCAATGGCAGTCAAGACGCTTTCCGCCGCGCTGCGCTCGGTACCGCAATTGAACGGCATGAAGTCGCTATCGTGGAAGAACGTTCGGAGGTACTTGCGCTGGGTCACGATTACGTTCAAGAAGGTATCATCCCGGAGAAGCATGAGGATGATGCTGTGCACATCGCCTTCGCCGTAGTGAATCATTTGGATGTAATCGTGTCCTGGAATATCGAGCACATCGTCAAAGTACGAACACGCCAGCAGATTTCTCGGTATAGTATAGGCAAAGGGTTACATGTCACTGAGATTGCTACTTTTGAGGAGGTCATAGAAGATGTCGAAGATGATGGCTCAGCTTCACCGGATTCGCGAGGCGCACCATGAACGTGTTAAGAGCGCGTCTCTCGATGAGCCGAGTCGTGGCGGCTTCCCCTCCCGTTGCGAGCATTGCGGCGAACGGTCGCCGGCAATAACTCAAAGAGCGAACAGTCCCGCGCCCACCGACAACTGGACAATCTTGGAGATTCTGAAACTGGAGAACGGACGGGCGAGAGCCCGCGTTCAAAGCCCGCTCTGTCCGAACTGCCACAAGCGGACGTTCACCGAAATCGAAGTGTAGCCGCTCACATTGACGGTAATGGACTCATAAAAACGGGAACACGGTCCACATCCGTAAGTGGTGGAGTCTACGTCTCCCGTTCTTCGCGGAGGCGGGCGAGGACGCTGTAGTCTTCGAGCGTGGTGGTGTCGCCGGTGGTGTCGCGGCCGGAGGCGATGTCGCGGAGCAGGCGGCGCATGATTTTGCCGGAGCGCGTCTTCGGCAAGGCCTCGGTAAAATGAATCTGGTCGGGCTTGGCGATCGCGCCAATCATTTTGGCCACGTGGTCGCGCAACACGTCTTTGTCGCGTTCGGCAGGAACGGTGCCGACCGGCACCGACACGAAGGCGCAAAGGCCCTGTCCCTTTATCTCGTGCGGAAAGCCGACCACCGCGGCCTCGACGACCAGCGGGTGCGACACGAGCGCGGATTCGATCTCCATCGTGCCGAGACGGTGGCCGGAGACGTTGATCACGTCGTCAATCCGCCCGATGATCATGTAATACCCGTCGCGGTCCTTGTACGCGCCGTCGCCGGTGAAATACCAGCCGTGTTTGGAGAATTTCGACCAATAGAACTCCTTGTAGCGCTCGTCGTCGCCGTACAGGGTCCGTAACATAGCCGGCCACGGCTCGGTAATTACTAGTAGGCCGCTATTGTCCGGTCCGACCTCGTGGCCCTCCTCGTCCACCACGGCCGCCTTCACGCCAAAGAACGGCAGACCCGCGTGGCCCGGCTTTGTGGACATCGCGCCGGGGAGGGTGGTAATCATGATTTGACCGGTCTCCGTTTGCCACCACGTGTCTACGATCGGACAGCGTCCGCCCCCGATATTCTTGTGATACCACATCCAGGCTTCGGGATTGATGGGCTCGCCCACCGTGCCTAACAAACGGAGACTGCTGAGATCGTTCTTGGCCGGCCAACCTTCGCCCCAGCGCGCGAACGCGCGGATAGCCGTCGGCGCAGTGTAGAAAACGTTTACCCGGTATCGCTCGACGATCTGCCAGAAGCGGTCCGGCGTGGGATAGTTCGGCGCGCCCTCGTACATAACGCTGGTGGCGCCGTTGGCCAGAATGCCGTAGATGATATAGCTATGACCCGTCACCCAGCCGATGTCGGCGGTACACCAGAAGGTGTCCTCGTCCCGCAGGTCAAAAACATACTTCGAGGTGAGATACGTGGCTACCATGTAACCGCCGGTCGTGTGCAGAATGCCCTTAGGCTTGCCGGTCGAACCGGACGTGTAGAGGATGTACAGCGGGTGCTCGGCGTCCAGTTCTTCGGCGGGACAACCGTCGGAGGCGTGCTCCATCACTTCGTGCCACCAGATGTCGCGCCCGCGCACCCATTCCTTGATCGGCGTGTGCGAACGCTGGACCACAATCACGTTCGTTACACTGGGACATTTCCCCAACGCTTCGTCCACCGCGCCCTTTAGGTCCACGACTTGTCCCCGCCGGAATCCGCCGTCCGCCGTGATCACCATCTTGGCTTGCGCGTCGTTGATGCGATCAATCAACGCATTCGCGGAGAAACCGCCGAACACTACGTTATGCGTAGCGCCGATCCGGGCGCACGCCAGCATCGCGATCGGCAACTCCGGAATCATGGGCAGATAAATAGCCACACGGTCGCCTTTCTTGATGCCCAAGTTCTTCAGGGCATTGGCGAATTTGCAGACCAGCCGATGGAGCTCCAGATAGGTGAACATGCGGCGTTCGCCATAAGGTTCTCCCTCCCAAATAATCGCCGCCTTGTTCTTACGCCACGTACTCAGATGCCGATCCAGACAGTTGTAGCAAATATTGGTGGTGCCCCCTTCGAACCATTTGAAAAACGGCGCATTATCCTTGTTCAGCACCCGCTTCCAGCGTTTGAACCAGTGCAGTTCCTTGGCAAACTTGCCCCAGAACGCGTCCGGGTCCTCGAGGGACTGCTTGTACAGCCGCTCGAATTCTTCGAAGGACTTGAGGTTGGCCAGTTTCCGAAACTCGTCGTCGGGGGTAAAGCGCCGAGTCTCTTCCAATACGTGGTCAATCGCTACGCTCATGAATCGCTCCCTTTTCTTCTGAACACTCAATAGGTCTTTCTGGCGGCCGGTACTTGATGGCGCAGTGCTGTGAACGCAGCCCGAACAACTGCGGGGCGACATTTTCCCATGATCCGGCGTGAGAGTCAACGCACTTGATTGGCCCCTGCGCCGACACTATCATTCCCTGCAATATTGGTTGGGAAGCGGGGGTCCAGGAGCAGCGTATCGCATGTTGGCCCGGGTGCAATCTTGTGCCGTTTTAGGCATTGACGGCGTCGCGCTCGCCATCGAGGTGGACAATTACCCCAGCACCAATCATTTGACGATGGTGGGACTGCCCGACCTCGCCGTCAAAGAGAGCCGTGACCGCGTCGGCGCGGCCCTGATACATTCAGGATTCCGCTTCCCACGCGGGGGCGTGGTCATAAATCTCGCGCCCGCCGACATCCGCAAAGAAGGCAGCGCTTTAGACCTGCCCATCGCCTTGGGCATGTTGGCCGCCAGCGAGCAAGTCGCCGGTATTCGCTTCGGAGATTACGCCGCCGTAGGCGAACTGGCCCTGGACGGTTCCATCCGTCCCGTCGCCGGCGCGCTGTCCATGGCGATCGCCGCAAGAGACCAGGGCTTGCGCGGGCTGCTCGTGCCCTTCGCGAATGCGGAAGAAGCCGGAGTCGTGCCCGGCGCGGAAATTATCCCCGTGACCACATTGCACGACGCGGCGGACTTCATGAGCGGTCACGCCAATGTCTCGCCCTTCGTCACCAATACCAAAGCCATTTTCGCCCGCGCGCAGGAACAGACCCCCGACTTGACCGAAGTGAAAGGTCAGGAGCACGTGAAACGCGCGCTCACCGTGGCGGCGGCGGGCGGACACAACGTCCTCATGATCGGTCCGCCGGGCACCGGCAAGACGATGCTCGCCGCGCGGTTGCCCGGAATTCTTCCGGACATGACCTTCGAAGAAGCCCTCGAAACCACGCGAATCTACAGCGTATCGAACAGTGTGAGCGAAAAACGGTCGCTCATCGTCAGCCGACCCTTTCGGGCGCCGCACCACACTTCGACGACCGTGTCCATCTGCGGCGGCGGCACCGGTCAGCAGCCCACGCCGGGCGAGGTCAGCCTGGCGCACAACGGCGTGTTGTTCCTCGACGAACTGCCGGAGTTCAACCGCAGCGCGCTCGAAGTCCTGCGCCAGCCGCTCGAAGAAGGCATCGTCCATATCCGCCGCGCCATGTACTCCGTGACCTACCCGTCGCGCTTCATGCTTGTCGTCGCCATGAACCCCTGCCCTTGCGGATGTCGGACCGACCCGCGCCGGAAGTGCCGGTGCACGCCGGGCGAAGTGCAACGCTACATGAGCCGGCTCTCCGGGCCATTGTTGGACCGCATTGATATCCACGTAGACGTGCCCGCGCTCTCTTTCGAGCAACTTGCAGACCATCGGCCCAGCGGTTCGAGCAGCGTGGAAGTTCGGGCGCTGGTGCAGGCCACGCGCGACCGGCAACGCGCGCGTTACAACGGCCGATTCGCCTGCAACGCGCATCTCGATTCGAAAGCCGTACGCGAGCACTGCGCGCCGGCGGACAGCGCGAAGGTGCTTCTCGAACAGGCCATCAACCAACTCGGCTTTAGCGCCCGCGCCTACGACAAAGTCTTACGCCTCGCCCGCACCCTCGCCGACCTCGAAAACCAAGACCAAATCGCCGACCACCACGTATCCGAAGCCGTGCAATACCGCACCCTGGACAGGCAATTGTTTTGAATTCCGACCAGCACTCGGTTCTGGTGTGGGGATCAGCGATGGCGTTATAATCAAATGGACGAAACGAATCGGGGAAAACGTCGTGTAAGTGCACATGTCATTCCGGGCCAAGGGCGGTAGAAATGGTTTCTGAATTTGTGTTTGGGGACAAACGACAAGCGCTAGTGGAATTGTGTCGCACCTACGCTGTACACAGGCTCGAGTCGTTCGGCTCCGCGACTAATGGTTCCTTCGATGCCCGAGAAAGCGACCTCGATTTCCTGGTCACGTTCGAGCCGTGCACGCCGGGTGAGCACTATGAGCGGTACTTCGGTCTTCTCGAGTCCCTGGAATCGCTCTTCGGCCGCACCGTAGACTTGGTCGAGGCCCAGGCGATGCGGAATCCATACTTCATCCGCCAAGTTAACGAAAGCCGAAAACTCCTCTATGCCGCATGACCCGCAGAGTGTACGTCAGTGAGTGGATTCGTTTGCGTATCTACCTTTGATCCGATCATCTGACGCCCTTACGGGCGCAATACGAACCTTACGGTTCCGCACAAGCTGGGCTGGTAGTGACGCCGTAAGGTGTTTGGTGGAATTCGAGGGCGCTCAGCCAGTCTGAAAATCCTTCTCGCACAAAGGGTTATGGCGCCGCTATGCGGCGGGGAGCGATTCCCAAAAGCAACTCGCGCGATGTGTCGTCATATGTTTTTGGAAGACGAGGCACCTGACGTCTCGGACCGGCTCTCCGAGTCGGTGCCGCAGCGCGGCAGACTTTACCTATACGGACGAGCAAAGGAGCACTTGACTTTATGAAGGCGCTGTCGGCAATGTATACGTGCTTGGGCGTCAGTGGGTTGGGAGGGGTTCGGCGGAATGGACAATAACAGTCAGTCAGGCGCGCCATACTCTCTGTCGGGGGGGCTTCCCGACGATACGGAATCCTTATCCGACGTGGATAAGACGCGTGCCTCGAATCCCAAAACCTCCACGGAAAGCTCGACCATACTAACCCCGGCGACCTCCGCTTCGGACCCGATGATCGGCGCCCAGATCGAAGAATACCTGGTGTTGTCGGAACTGGGCAAGGGTGGGTTCGCACGCGTCTACCTCGTGCGCGATATCGGACTGAACCGCCAAGCCGCGCTGAAGATGCTCAAAGACCCCTTGGACCCGATGCACGCGGATTTCTTCGCCCGCGAGGCGAAAGCGATCGCGAACACGAAACACCCCGGCATCGTCACGCTCTATAAGTCTGGCATGTATCAAGGGAAAAGCTACTTTGTGCTGGAACTGCTCGAGGCCAGCGCGGAGCATTTGCTGAAGGACAGCCCGGGCGGCTTACCTCTGAAGCAGGCCCTCTCCATCGTCGCCGACGTGGCGGACGGTCTGGCGTTTGCCCATAAACGTAAAATCCTGCATCGCGACATCAAGCCCGGCAACATCCTGCTCGACGAGGAAGGCCGCGGAAAACTCACCGACTTCGGGCTGGCCCGCGTCTTGGAATCGAGCCAGGTCAGCATCTCCGGCGGCACCCCGCTGTACATGTCTCCCGAGCAGGCCCTCGGGAAATCGGCCACGCCGCTAATGGACGTCTATTCGTTGGGCGTGACCTTGTACGAACTGCTGAGCGGCCAACGGCCGGTGGACGGCACGTCGCAGGGCGAAGTCATTCGCAAGATCGTGCAGAACGAGCGCATCCCGCTGAAAGACCGCAAACCCGAGTTGCCTCCGGTCGTCGTGGATATCGTTGAGAAGGCCATTGCCCCGAACCCCGACGACCGGTTCCAGTCGGCCAGCGAATTAGCGCGCCAACTCCGCGCCGTGCTCCGCGCCATGGAGCAGGAAACCGACCTCGCCACCATCACCATGACCAAGCCGCCGTCGGTGGTCGAGTCCATCGTGCGCCAACCCAGCCGGGTAGCCGCCATCGCCGCGGTGCTGTTTGCCGTGGTCTTCCTCGGCGTCTGGGCGGCGCGCAGCGTCACAAGACCGCTCCCACCGGCATTGGCCGGCGCGAACGATAAACTAGACCAAGGTGATTCGGCGGCGCTGCAAGAAGCCGAACGCCTGTACCGTGAATACCTGGCCGCGGAGGCGGACAATCAGGACGCACTCTATGGTCTAGCTTACGCTCTCCTGCTGCAAGGAAAGCTAGACGAGGCGAAGACCCAGTTTGCGGCGTTGCAGGATGCGAAGCGGAAGACCGAAGGCACAGCGGCGACTGCCTTTGAAGAAAAAGGTGAAGCGGCGCGCGAGGACATTGAGAAGGCCCGTGCGGCCGCGGGCAGCGCCTATCCGGATACGCTGCTCGGTAAGCTGGACCTGTTGGCGGAGAAGTACGACGAGGTGACGAAGCGATTGGAGAGCGCTAGATCCCGTGACAAGTACAATTTTGATTGGCAGCACAATGAGTGTCTGCAGGCACTGGCACAGGCCTACTATCGTCTCAAAGACTTCGAGCGGGCAAGCGCGATCTTTGACGAACTGAAGAAGTCCGAATCCCGGTCTAGTGCTGGAATCGCGGCCGAATTTGTGCAGTTGGTAAAAGATCAAGCCGACGCGCAAAGACAAGACAAAATCATTAAGCGTGGACAAGAGCTTAGGGCCCAACTGGATCAACTCGATTTGCGCGAGCTCACCCCCGAAGAAAAGTGGCGCAGCCGACCACTGCCATTTGCGATTCTGCCGGTGGAAGTCCTCGCTGGACATGTGGCCATCGAGTCGGGGCTCGATGCCGTTCTGCCGGTATTCCTGCGCAATGCCCTCGAAGAAGAAAGTTCGATGCCGGCGGTAAACCGAGAGGACATCGAGGCCATCTTGAGTGAACAAACCTTGGCGAGTCTCGTGGGAAACAAGGACGGACAGCGATACCTCGGCAGACTCGTAAGCGCGCGGGTAATGATTCGCTGCAAATTCAACCGTTTTCAACGAAATGAATTGCTGACGACTGAGGTCGTGGACACGGAAACCACCGACATTGTCGCAACGGTGAACGAGACAGTACCGAGGACGATCGAGTTGGACTCGTTGGTGTCGGGGATTGCTTCCAAGATTAGCGAGGCGATCCAAGACGCCTATCCGGTGCGCGGGAAACTTGCGAAGGAGGAGTCCCAACTGAAGATTGACGTGGGTTCACCAATAGGCGTGGAGGAAGGGATGCGCTTCAAAGTTTGTACGCTGCCGGACCTTCTTTACCTCGTACCCGACTACACCGTCGAGGTGAAGGGACCCGTTGGGTCAGAGGCAGCTATAGTCGAGCCACAGGGCTTTTCATTAGATGAGGTACCGGATGAAGGTTGGTACGTTACTGAATTGACGGAATCGGCCGAGGCGGCGACGAAAAGCAGCGGAGGGTGACAACCGTGCTCGCGCGGTGGCGACTGTATGTGATCCTGGTGGCGGTCCTGGCCGGTTGTGCTACTGGGAAACAGGATTCATCTAAGTATTCCAAAGATGCCGTCACGTACGGTTCGACGGAAGGGCTGTTCCGAGGGCGCTGGTGGAATTATTACGAGCGCGGACGCTCCTTCCAGGATGGAGAGTTTTGGAAGGAGGCGGAACAGGATTTCCGCACGGCATTGGGCGGACGCGCCCGCGATCAACTCTGGCCCCGTACCTACGGGCTGCATTTCGTTCGCGAGTTCTTCCCGCACCGTGAACTTGGGATCGCGCTGTATCACCAAGGCCGAACCCAAGAAGCCATCTCCGAACTCGAAATCAGCGTAAACCAGCAATACAGCGCGCGTGCCGGATACTTCCTGAACGAAGCGCGTCAAACTTGGCTTAAGTCCGCAAACGTGGACACGGCACTACCGACTGTCGAGATTATTGCTCCCGTATCCACGTCTCCCGTCGCGGCGATCGCGACCACGTTAGAGGGAGTGGCGCGTGACGACACGTACGTGGGTAAGATTCTTATTGACGGCGAAGTCTATCCGCTTCGCGTTTCGGCCCGAGAGGTTTCATTCTCGAAAGAGGTTACGCTACGTCCCGGAGCCAACGAGTTTCATCTTGCCGTCGAGGACTTGCTGGGCAAACGAACCGAATCCACGTTCATCGTCCGGTCCGACGTGGATGGGCCGGTGTTGAGTTTCGACCCGCCCGTAGTGGTGCCTGGGACGGTGAAGGGTGTCGTGTACGATCCGGGCGGCGTAACTTCGCTGAAAATGGCGGGAAATACTGCAACGCTCCTTCCCGGCGCGCAAGGGCAGTTCGCGTTTAGTATAGAATTGCCCCGTGAGGGACTCACCCCGCCGGTGGCGTACGAAGCCGAAGACACTTTCAAGAACGTTACCCGCGGTATACTGCCGGTGGATGCAGTAAAGGTTTCTCAAATGCTGCCGATGGTGGTGTTTGCGAGAGGCGACCGTCCCGTAATTCCTATTTTTGACCGATTGGTGGGCCTGGTGCGGGGTCCGCGTATTGTCGCGGTCGCGGCTGCAACCGAGCCTGCCCCGGAGGTTCCCGTCCGGATTGACATCCCCAACGTCGAAGATGGCCAAACTTACTTTATGGACCAGATCGTAGTGGGCCTCGACGTCGCCGCCAACAGCGCCATCCAGGGAGTGCAACTAAACGGAACAAAGATCGAAACCATTCCGGACCGTCAAACGCAGAAAGTGAGCCGCAAGATTTCTCTCGCGCCCGGAACGAATGAAATCAAAGCCGCCGCGCAAGACGTGCAAGGACTGGTTGGCGAGAAGAAGATTGCGGTCGAACGACAAGAAACGGAAGTAGAAGGTCCCAAGGGCCGCTTGCGAATCGTAATCCTCGGAAACGTCTGGCAAAAAAGCAGTCCAAAGCTCGAAGGGGAAGCTCAAACGATAGTAAGCGTGTTGGACGAGCAACTAGATGGATTGAAACGTTTTGCCAGAGCCGACCGAAGCCTCATGCCCGAGATCCTGACCGAACAGCAACTTAGTGCGGCGTTGGCGTCGAAGGAAGGCAGATTGGCGTTGGGGAATCTCCAAGCGGCGGAAGTTATCTTTATCGGCAGCGCCCACCGGGATTCCGAAACGCTCGAGATCATCGTCGAAGTCTATAGCACGGAAACGTCGCTGCGCGTGGCTCGAGCCGACGTCGCCGGGCCGGCGAATGACCTCGTCGAACTCCGTAATCTCGTGGAACTGCTTGCTTTGCGAATCGCTCAAGAAATCCCACGCGTGGAAGGCTTGGTTGCCAAGTTCTCGGCTCCCGCAACGGTTTACTCCACGCTTACCGAAAATCTTGGCATTCACGAATCCATGAAATGTATCGTCTTTCGCACGGGAGAGGAGATTCGTCATCCCAAGACCAACGAAGTCATAGGACACGAGACTCAAGTGCTGGCCGAAGCGCTCGTGGACGGTGTCGGCACCGATATGACCACGGCCAACGTGGTGTCCTGGCTGGTAACCGAGGACCAGGCTTCCTTAAAACCGGGGGACGAAATTGTTACTAAATAGAAAACAGTGGTGCGGCAGTTCGTGGGTACCCGTATGCGTCATGTGCCTATCTCTTTCCATGCTTTCCTCCGCCCAGGAACTCGAGGTCTCCATTTCCCCCAGTCCGGTGGGTTCGGGGGCGCGGGCGGCGGGAATGGCGGACGCCTTTGTGGCGATTGCGGACGACGCGACGGCGTCGTCGTGGAATCCGGCAGGACTGGTGCAGTTGGAGAAGCCGGAGTTGTCGGTCGTGGCGTCGTATAACGGCATCTTCGAGGACTTCGAGGCCGCGTTCCATCCCGAAGTGGACTCGAAACACGACGACCACAACTTCGATATTAACTACCTCAGCTTCGTGTATCCCCTACCCGTGCTGGTGCTGGGACGCAATGCCTCGGTCGCGCTGAATTATCAGCGCAAATACGACTTCTCCCGGAAATTCCGACTGAAATACAATACCGCGGCCGGCGTGGGCGGCGGCCTCAATCAGTTGTTGACCTTCGACTTCGACCAGGACGGCGGCCTCAGCACCATCACGCCCGCCTTCGCCATCGAACTGACCAACCGGCTATCCGTCGGCGCCTCGGTGAATCTCTGGTACAGCAGCTTTCTTTCCGACAACGGCTGGGAACAGAAGCAACACCAGCGCAGCATGTCGTTCCTAGGCCCCAGCGTCTTTCTCACCACGACGCGCGCGAAGGACGAGTACCGCGATTTCAAAGGCGAAAACGTCACCCTGGGGCTGATGTGGAATGTGACCGACAAATGGAGCCTCGGCGCCCGCTACGACAGCGCTTTCACCGCCGAAGCCGATTACAAACAGGTCAAGGCTACCATCCGCAACAATGTCATCCTGCCCAAACCCACCCTCACGGTCGCTCCAACTATCATAAAGGAGGAGCGCAAAATCCGGTTTCCGGAAAGCTTTGCCCTCGGCGTGGCCCACCGCTTCAGTGATCGCTTTACACTCTCGATGGACGCCACGCGGACGGATTGGAACGATTTCTACTTCAAGACCAAGGCGGGGAAACGGTTTTCCCTCGTGAACGCGGCCTTCCTCGATGACCCATTGAAGCGAGTACATTTCGACCCCACGTTTACCGTGCGCCTCGGCGCCGAGTACATCTTCATCCCGAAGCAGCCGGACGAAGAATTAAAGGATCTCTGGACGCTCCGCGGCGGGCTGTTCTACGACCAGGAACCCGCCAGCGGCCATCCGGATGATTTCTTCGGACTCGCCCTCGGGCTCGGCTACCTCACCCACCAGCGCGTCAACATTGACCTCGCCTACCAACTCCGCTTCGGCAACGACGTCAACTCCGACTTCATCCGCGGCCTCAAAGGCTACAAAGAGGACGTCTACCAACACCGCGTGCTCCTCTCCACGGTGGTCTACTTCGGCGTTGGGAAGCTTGGGCAACGCGAAGGTGACTGAGATTCGCGTTCTCTGTCCTAAGCTGGCCCACTGTCGAGCTGTCCGTCCGGTCTCTGGGCTTCCGTCCCGAAGACTTCATGCTTAAGCTCGAGCGGGACCCGCGAGTGGATTTCTTTCGGGGAATGGCCCTCCTCCTGATCTTCTGGGACCATGTCTTGTCGGTCGTGCCCGGCCATTCCCGCTGGTTTCATTTTACACCCCGGTACTGGGGTTATTCGGACGCGGCGGAGCTTTTCGTCTTCTTATCCGGGTTCGTATTCGGCTTGGTCTACGAACGCGTCTACCAAAGCCGCGGCTACTGGATGTGCCAAGCAAAGGCTTTACGTCGCTGCTCTCAACTTTACGTCGCCAATATTTTCACCTTCATTGCCGTCGTGGGCATCGCGGGGCTTTTCTACACTCGCCTCGAGGTGTCGCCCAAGTATCTGGAAACCTTCTTTTCGGAGCCTGGCGTCGTGACGCCGCGGGCACTCGTGTTCAATTATGTCCCGGTCGGTTTCGGCATCCTGCCCCTGTACATACTGCTATTGCTTTGCATGCCCGCCATGCTTCATCTGTTGCACCGATGGCCCGCGCTGGCCATAACAATCTCGCTGCTGGTTTATCTTGCCGCGCAAGTGTTTCCTCACCTTAATTTGCCACGATATTAAGGGGTCAACGGAGCGTGGCATTTCAATCCATTGGGTTGGCAACTTTTGTTCTTCGTGGGAATGGTTCTGGGCGTCAAGAGCACCCAGACTGTTGGATGGGTTCCCAAGAGTAACTTCTTGATGATGTTGGCCGCGGCGCTTATCGTCAGCGCGCCCCTGCTACGTGTGACAACATTTCTGGACAAGAGGCATTTTCTTGGCTCAACGCCCCACCCGCTTCTATCGGAGATCGTCT
This sequence comes from Candidatus Hydrogenedentota bacterium, assembly GCA_016209895.1. Taxonomy (GTDB): domain Bacteria; phylum Hydrogenedentota; class Hydrogenedentia; order Hydrogenedentales; family SLHB01; genus JACQVH01. The sequence continues at coordinate 13,557 of JACQVH010000154.1, forward strand.
TCCCCTATGTCGAAGGTAAAACCAATCTGTCCCCGCTGAGGCTGTTTCATTTCTTCGCCCTGATTTACCTGGGCGCCATGCTTTTCCCGAGAAACCTCTCTTTCTGGCAGAGTCGTTGGGCGCGCCCTCTGATGGTAATCGGACAAAACTCGCTCGAGATTTTTTGTTTCGGGGTGTTCTTGCTCTATTTGGTGCGAAGTATCGTGGATTGGACGGCGGGTGGGGACATTCTAATCCTCACGCTTAATCTCCTTGGCTTTGGCGCGATGTACTTGGCAGCACGAGCACTCTCGTGGAAAAACCGGCAGCCGTGGCAGGCCGCGACGGAAGGGCCCGCGTAAGGCGTGAGGTCCACGGAGCGCGGGTCATGGATTGTGGATTGGGCGTATTCGTCAGGGCACGGTCCCGAAGCGCGGCTTCGTTTGGGGGCGAAGGCTTAGCACTCGTCTGAGTTGCCTGCTAATTCTATGCCAATTTGGCATGAATCCATCGCTGTAAGTCCTTATTTCTTTCGCTGGTCGCTGCCATTTGGGCAACTCGACTGAAATTCCACCGAATTCTTGAATTCTCAGTGTATAGCTTAATACACTGAAAAATATTGGTTTACATGGTATCATCTCGTATGGTATGATGGTTGCTTAAGTTACCGAACAAATAATTGTATCGGCGTGTATCGGGCTGCCAACAAATGATTCCAGGTTTGCCAAAGTGGCTCAATATGCGCCATAGAGTGAAAGAACGAAGTTAACTGAGGGAGGAATGCAATGAAAGTAAGACCGCTTGCAGACCGGCTTCTGGTGAAACGTGAAGAACCCAGTGAGACGGTCAAAGGGGGTATCATCATTCCCGATACCGCCAAAGAAAAGCCCCAGGAGGGCAAAGTCGTATCCGTCGGTCCGGGCCGTTTGGACGAGGACGGGAAGCGCATCCCCATGGAAGTGAAGAAGGGCGACCGCATTCTAATGGGCAAATACGCCGGAACCGAGGTCAAGATTGACGGCGAAGAGCACCTCATCCTGCGCGAAGACGACGTCCTAGCCGTCATCGAAGCATGAGAAGGGAGGAACAACCATTATGAGTGCGAAACAACTACAGTTCGGTGAAGACGCCCGGCGCGGCATCCTCGCCGGCGTAACCAAACTCAGCAGGGCGGTCAAAGCTACCTTGGGACCAAAGGGACGCAACGTGGTGCTCGACAAGAAATGGGGCGCCCCGACCGTGACCAAGGACGGCGTGACCGTGGCCAAAGAGATCGAACTCGAGGACAAGTACGAGAACATGGGCGCCCAGATGGTGAAGGAAGTGGCGTCTAAAACCTCCGACGTGGCGGGCGACGGCACCACCACGGCGACGGTGCTGGCCGAGTCCATCTATCGCGAAGGGCTGCGCAACGTCACCGCCGGCGCAAACCCGATGGGCCTCAAGCGCGGCATCGAAAAGGCCGTCGAGACCGTCGTGGAATCGCTGGCGAAGATGAGCAAGAAGGTGAAGGATGACAACGACATTATCCGAAACGTCGCGGCCATCTCCGCCAACAATGACCCGGAGATCGGTAAAATCATCGCCGAGGCGATGAGCAAGGTCGGCAACGACGGCACGATTACGGTCGAAGAGGCGAAAGGCATCGAGACCACCCTCGATATCGTGGAAGGCATGCAGTTCGACAAGGGGTACCTGTCGCCGTATTTCGTGACCGATTCCGAGGCGATGGAAGCCATCCAAGAAAACGCCTACGTCCTCATCCACGAGAAGAAGATCTCGAGCCTGAAAGACCTGTTGCCCTTGCTGAAGCAGATCGCCGACAGCGGCAAGCCGTTGCTGGTGATTGCGGAAGACGTGGAAGGCGAAGCCTTGGCGACCCTCGTGGTCAACAAGATTCGCGGCACCTTCCAGGCCTGCGCCGTGAAGGCCCCCGGGTTCGGTGATCGGCGCAAGGCGATGCTCCAGGATATCGCGGTGCTCACCGGCGGTCTGGCCATCACGGAAGACCTCGGCCGGAACCTCGAGAGCGTGACGCTCTCGGAATTGGGCCGCGCCAAGCGCGTCGTGGTGGACAAAGATAACACCACCATCGTCGAAGGCGCCGGCTCGAGTTCCGAGATCATGGGCCGCATCAACCTGATCCGTCGTCAGATCGAAGAGACCACGTCGGACTACGATCGCGAGAAACTGCAGGAACGTCTGGCGAAACTCGCGGGCGGCGTGGCCGTCATCAACGTCGGCGCAGCGACGGAAATCGAGATGAAGGAAAAGAAAGCCCGCGTCGAAGACGCGCTGCACGCGACCCGCGCGGCCGTGGAAGAGGGCATCGTCCCCGGTGGCGGCGTGGCGCTGTTGCGCTGCCAGGAAGCAGTCGAGAAACTGAATCTGGACACCGACGAAGCGGTCGGCGCAAAAATTGTGGCGCGCTCGCTCGAGGAGCCGCTGCGTCAGATCGCGGCCAACGCCGGCGAAGAAGGCGCGATGGTCGCCCAGAACGTCAAGGGCAAGAAGGGTCCCATCGGTTTCAACGCCGAGACATGCGAATACGAAGACCTCCTCAAGTCCGGCGTAATTGACCCGACCAAGGTGGTGCGCACGGCGCTGCAGAACGCGTCCAGCGTGGCCGGCCTGCTGCTGACCACCGAAGTGCTCGTCGCGGAAATCCCGGAGCCGGAAAAGAACCAACACGGCCCCGGCGGCCCGGGCGGCGGCGGCGACATGTACTAACCCGACCGTCTGAGCGGCGGAAAACGCCGTTCCGGCCGGTTCAACTTGAAGAGGCGGTACCCGCGCAAATGGGTACCGCCTCTTCTTTCTGCGAAGACCCTTTACTGCGCTTCAAAGCGCGGACTGTTTTCGCAAGTATTCCGCGCGGGCTTGGCGCGCCTGGACATGGACCGCGGGGTCGTATTGCGGGTCGCCGCTGCGACGCCAGAGGTCAATCAAATGCTGGATGCGGTTCTCGTATTGGGGCAGATAATTGTTGAGCAGGTAGATCAGCTCGCCCCGGATACGTTTGGTCTTGGGATCGCCCCCTTCGGCCGCGCTCGTGAGCAGTTGCTGATAGCCCGCCTCAACTTTCTCGCGGAAATCCTTCTGCGAATGCGGGTCATACCCCTGCGGCCGGACCTTCGACTTGGCCTGGTCCCGAATGGACACCTTGTGTTCCGAGCGCGTCATCTTCCGCATCGTCGCCACTCCGTCCGTCGTTAGAAAACCGTCTCGAATAATGATGGTAAAACTGCCCCCAAACGATCAAATGGATAACCATTTTGCGGAATTTTGGCGTGCGGCGTCACAGCCGCCGCACGCCAAAACTTAGAGCGTTATTACGGAAATGTTGGTGTTCGTATAGATACAAATGCCGGAGGCGATTTGGAGTGACTCGCGAACGATCTCTTCCGCGCCGAGGCCGGAATGATTCATCAAGGCGCGTGCGGCCGCGAGCGCGAACGGTCCGCCGGAGCCGATGGCGAGAATGCCGTCGTCCGGTTCGATGACTTCGCCGCTGCCGGCGATCAGCAGCGACTTCTCGGCGTCGGACACGGCCAGCAGCGCCTCCAAATGCCGCAGGAATTTATCCGTCCGCCATTCTTTGCCCAGTTCGACGGCGGCGCGCGGGAGGTTCTTGTTGAATTCGTTGAGTTTCGCTTCGAACCGTTCGAACAGGGTCAGCGCGTCGGACACCGAGCCGGCAAATCCGGCCAGGACGCGTCCGTCCGCCAGCTTGCGGACTTTGGTGGCGCGCTCTTTCATGATGGTGTTGCCGATCGTGACCTGGCCGTCGCCGCCCATAGCGACGGCGCCATCTTTTCGCACGCTGACCACGGTAGTCGCACGCAATTTGTACATAATGCCCGCCTCCAAGATGATTCTCGCTCATCATACGCTGGCAATAGCCCAAAGAAAAATAGACCACGGATCACGCGGATGACACGCATTTCTTCATCCGCGTCATCCGCGCAATCTGTGGTCAAGAAAATGTGCCTTTGGGGTCGCTCCCAGCAATCCCACACGTGTCGCGACCTATCCCTTTGAATCTGATCGGCGTCAAGTTGATAATTTCATCATAGGTAAGGCGTGTGCACGTGGAAGGAGAGTTACTTTAAGAATGGGAATTGGGAAACAGATTCGATTGCGGCGCATCTTCGCGCATCCCTCGGGGCGCCTATGCTCGGTGGCGGTGGACCATTTCATCACGTATCAAAAAGGGTTGCCGCGCGGCTTGGTCAACGTGCCTCGGACACTGGCGCAACTGGTCCGCGGACAACCCGACGCGGTCACCATGGAAAAGGGAATGGCGAAGAACGCGTGGGGACCCCATGCGGGCAGGGTTCCTTTGATCATCAGCTCCGTAATCTTTACTCCGGATGACAGCGTGATCGAAATGATCGCGCATCCGGAAGAAGTCCTGCGGATGGGCGCGGACGCCATCGCCGTGGCCATCGGCGTGCGCGGCCCGAACGAAGGGCGGTACCTGAAAATGCTCACCGATATCGTCGAGGAAGCGGGCCGAATCGAACTGCCCGTGATGGCGCATATCTACCCCCGCGACTTCTCCGACGCGCCGCGGGTTGTGCACGATCCCGATAACATACTCTGGGCGGTGCGCTGCGGCCTCGAATGCGGCGCGGACGTCATCAAGACCCCCTACACCGGCGACGTAGCCTCATTCCGCGACATCGTTGCGACCTCGCCGGTACCCGTCGTAGCGGCGGGAGGTCCCAAAGCGAACACGTTGCGGGATGCCGTCGGCATGATGGGCGACGCGGTCAAGGCGGGTGCCTGCGGTGCGACTATCGGCCGCAACATCTGGGGCACCTCGAATCCCACCAAGGCGCTGTTGGCGTTCAAAGCAGTGATTCACGACCGGCGCGCCCCGCTAGTCGCGCTCCGGAACGCAGGTCTTTCATGACGCCGCTGGCCCGCGAAGTGGAACAGGCGCTTACGTCCTTTCCTTGGCTGGACCCGCATACGCACGTGGACGCATCGCATTTGTGTGCCCGGGGTCTCGATGACATCCTCCTCTACCACATGTCGGTCAGCGACCTGTACGCGGCGGGTTGCCCTACGCCGACGCGCATGGACGAGGACCGCAGCAAGGAGGAGGCGCGGCGACGCGTCCTCGAAGCCATTCCCTATCTCTCCAAGGTGAAAAACACGGCGATGGCCTGGGGCATTCGCATCATCCTCAAAGAACTCTACGATTGGTCGGAGCCGATCACCGAACGTAATTGGGAACGGCTGGATGCGCTCATCCAGGATCGAAACCGCGACCCGCAATGGCCGCGCTACGTCCTGTGGCGCGCGGGGATTGCCCGCACGGGCACCGAACTCTGGCGGCGGCGCGACGGCTCCTCGGATGACTTGTTGCAGTATTCGCTCGAGTGGGCCTTCTTCGCGCGCACGCAGTGGGGGCAGAACGATATCCCGTTGTACGAGCTCGAATGCGCGTGGAACGCCACCGCGCCGGGTCAACCAATTCCAGTGACGTTCAACCGCGCTACCGCCCCGCCGTTGCTAAAGACGATTCGCACCGTCGAGGACGTGCACGCCGCGCTCGAGCACTATTGCGCGCTAATCCCTTACAGCCAAGTGTTAGCGACCGCTCAACACATTTCCACCGATATTCATTACGTATACGTGACGGACGCGGTCATGGCCGACGCGCTCAAGCGCCGCGCCCAAGCCACCGAGCGTGAACGCGACATCTACGCGAGCTACATATTATTGGTGTTCCTCAACAAGCTTCAGGCCCACGGCGATCAGATCGTGTTTCAGTTCTCGCTCGGCGCGGAGCCGCTGCCCCACGAATCGGCGGCTCGCCTGAACCAACGTACCATCGTAGACGTCGCCCAATACGTGTCGCTGTTCCCGAAGCTCCGGTTCATGTGCTTCCTGGCCAGCCGTCACGGTAACCAATCCCTCTGCACGCTGGCCCGAGAACTGCCCAATTTTTCCCTGGCCGGCTACTGGTGGCACAATTTCTTTCCCGGCGCGATTCGGCAAGTCATGGAAGAGCGGCTCGACATGCTTCCCACGAATAAGCAGATCGGCTTCTTCAGCGACGCATACTGTATAGAATGGGCCTACGCCAAAGCGGCAATGGTGCGCAAGCTGCTGGCCGAGGTCCTGGCCGAGAAGATGAGCACAGGCCAGTATACCCGCGACGACGCCGTCGCCATCGCCAAAGGCATCCTTTGCGACTCCTCGATGGAGCTCCTGGGAATGCAGCCCACCGGCTCCGGAAGACCAGCATAGGTCCTATAGGTCGAATAGGGCCTATCGATTGCCGGCGAAAGACCTACAGAAAGCGGTAAAGCTTGCCTCATCGCACCCCAGTAAGCTTGAAAACATAGGCATGGCGGCAGGGTACTTCGTCCACCGACCACGTCGGCACGTCAATGTGGAGCTTCCCGTCCTGCGCGCGCCACGTTAACGTTTCGTTGCGGCCGAGGAACGTGACGGACGCACCTGAGGCAGCCTTCGGCTCGCTCAAGACTAATTCTTTACCGGGCCATTTCAGACAGATGGCGTAGACTGCTCCGTCCTTCGCCGTGTAGCGCACGTCGTCACCGTCGCGAGTCACGCGCCATGGCTTGCTGCCATAAATGGCTTCGCCGTTTACCGTCAGCCACTCCCCCACATCGAGCAGGCGTTGCTGCATAATCGCCGGAATGCGACCGTCGCTGGTCGGGCCGATATCCAGGAGCAGGTTACCACCTTTGCTGACAAGATCAACGAGGAGATGCACTAACGCCGTGGGGCTTGCGTAGTCCGTCGCATCTTCGTTCCGGTTATAACCGAAAGACGCGCCGATGCCCCGGCATTCCTCCCATTTGCGGCCCTCGGCCAGCGATCGCTGCCCATCCACGTGACCGTACTCGGTCGTGTAGAAGCCGCCATGGACGCTCCGACAACCTTTACCCCAGCGGTCGTTCACGGCCACCTCATCCCGCACGGAAGACTCGTTGAACAGCCACGCCAGGTACTCGACGCTGCGCCACGTCTCGCTGGGATGGTCCCATTCGCCGTCGGTCCACACCAGCGCGGGCTGGTACCGCTCGACCAAATCCTTCAATTGCGGCAACATGTGTTCGTCCACGTAGCGGTTCACGTCGGAAAGATAGAGCGGGTGATACCATTCATAGAGCGAGTAGTAGAAGCCCATCTTGAGACCGCGCGCCTTGCCCGCTTCCATGAGTTCGCCCGCCAAATCGCGGTGCGGGCCGACGTCCACGCTGTTCCAGTTCCAGCTCTGCGCGCTCGGCCACATACAGAAGCCATCATGGTGCTTTGAGGTCAGTACCACGTATTTCGCGCCCGAACGCACAAACAGGTCCGCCCATTGCGCCGGGTCGTATCGTTCCGCCTTGAACTGTCCCGCGAAATCCTGATATTTGAAATCCTCCCCGTAGGTCTTGGCGTGAAATTTCCAGGTTTCCCCTTCCTTGTTCTGCATATGGTTCCAATACCACTCCGCGTACTGGCCTTTGGGCGCCCACGCCGGTACGGAATACACGCCCCAGTGAATGAAGATGCCGAACTTCGCCTCGTCGAACCACGCCGGCACCGGACGCTTATCAATGGATTCCCAATTCGCTTCGTAAACCATTCCGAACGCCCCTCCACAAATTACCCACATCAAAGAAACCACCGTTAATGCTCTCATAAAACTCCCCTTTTCCCGATGCCGGACATCGGCTTTCTCGCCATCCCCTCAGATCCTCTTAGTCCTTGCTGTCGTTGTTGTCCTTGTGGTCCTTGCCGTCAAAGTTGGGCAATAGTTCCCATTGCAGTCTTAGCATTTCGTCCACACACTCGACGGCCCGGCGGTAAGAGTCCACCGTTGGGTCGAGCAACATCGCCTGTAACAGCTTATCTTTCGAGCGTTCTGCGTAGGCTTCCACGAGCAGTTTGTGAATGCTGGCTTGCACGCGGATCAGCGCCGCGATGGCCTCGGGCAGCGGTTCCATCCGGTGAGGATGCAGGCCGCCGGCGTCCGCTTCGGCGGGTACCTCCACCACGAGGTCATCAGGCAGATTCGGGATCGCGCCGCGGTTGGGCACATTGACAGCGGCGAGATGATGTCTGATCCCGCACGATAACGACTCCATGATCGGAACGGCCAGTTCGCCGGAGCTCTTGAGTGGAGCATCTTCCAGACGTGACGGTTCGGGCGGAGGTTTGCGCCACGGGCGCGTCGTCCGATCACCGCTCAGCGAATACACGAACTCCGGAATGACGCCGGTTTCCCAGGGATGGCCGTCCGCCGGATCATAGAAATACTGCAACTCCGGCGGGACGAATTCCTCGGCCCAGCGGATGTATTCGCCGTAATGGTTCGCGGCCGGCGAAGGCCAGAGTCCGAACCGGCGGAACAGAATGCGCCCGAGCCCAATCTCCGGCCATTCCGCCAGCCAGTCTCCATCGCGTTCGACGGCTCGCAATTTCGGATAGAGGTCTTCGCCGGTGTGCCGGTGGCGGATGCGCTGAAACCAAGTGAAATGATTGATTCCGCAAGCGGCGGTATCCAAGTCCTCTACCGGCATTTCGAGGAGTTGGGCGATCTGTCGCCGACCCATGAACACACCGTGACACAGCCCAACGACTTGGATGCTCGTGAGGCGGGAGACCGCCTCACAGACCTTGTGCTCAGGATTGGTGAAGTTGAGCAACAGCGCCTTGGGGCAGCGACGTTCCATCGTTTCGGCGATTCGGAGCGTCGGGCCGATGTTGCGCAACGCGTGGAAGAGGCTGCCCGGACCGCCGTTCTCACCGAAGACCTGACGGAAACCATGTTTGCGCGGGATGTGAAAGTCCTGGGACCAATACCGCCACCGGTTGACCTCGATGGCCGAGACCACAAAATCCGCGCCCTCGATGGCCGCTTCCAGGTCCATCGTCTTCGAGATCCTGGCTTCGCGCTTCAATTGTCCCACAACCTGCCGCGCGTAGTTCTCGACTTCCGGCAAGTGCTCGGGCACGATATCCATCAGCCGGAGGTCAATTCCCTTCTTCGCCAGCGCTTCGCTCAACAGCACGTCCCGCACCGTAGACGGCCCGAACGACCGGCTGCCGGCGCCGACTATCGCTATTCGTACCGGTTTCATCTGAACTGTCCCCATCCGGAAATCGCGCCCAAAGGGAATGTACTTTACGCTACCGATGGTTCACTTTCAACGAACCTCCGGGCCTGCGACGGGCACCGGAATTGAAGTTTATCCTGAATGGGAGAATAGCCTTGATCGGTGTTGGAAGAGTCCTCCGCGAAGAACAGATTCAAGCCTTCCATACGGACGGTTACGTGGTCGTCGAAGATGTCTTCAGCCCCGACGATCTGCAGCCGCTTGTTGACGATATCACGGCGGAAGTGAATCGCCGGGCAGAGTTGCTTGTCCAGCAAGGGGAACTGAGCCAGACTTACGCAGAAGCCGACTTTGAAAGGCAATTGGCAAAGATCAGCCTCGAAACCGATAAGCTGGCTCTTTCCATATGGAACGGAGTATTGAGCAGCCCCGGCATCTTTCACCTGATAAGCCATCCGCGTCTCGTGGATATTGCCGAGGTATTCTGTGGCCCGGAAGTGATTGCCAGCAGCGTGTACCGGCTGCGTCCGAAGCTTCCTAACTATGCCTACGGCGCGGTACCGTGGCACCAAGATTCGGGTTATTTTGAGCCCTACTGCGACCACGCGCTCGTGATTACGGCATGGGTACCCCTGGTGGACGCCACCGAGGCGAACGGTTGTCTGTGGGTGATTCCAAAATCGCACGAACATGACGTTCTGCGGCACCGGTTGCACGAGAGCGGCCGGTACCTGGAGATTGTGGAGGCAGATTTACCGGAAGGACAAGCCGTGGCTTGTCCCGTTCCGAAAGGCGGGGCAATGCTGTTTACGAACCGGACTATCCACGGCAGCTTCGAGAATCGGACGGACATCGTCCGGTGGAGTATGGACTTGCGCTATCAGAGCGCCGCGCTACCAACCAACGCTCCCATTACGCGGCTGGAAGGCGACGACTTACCGTCGGTTGCCGCCGGCGTGCCCGCAGCCTGTTACCCCCCGGAAGCCGACTTTCTCGTGCGCAGTCAGAAGCGCCCCAACGAGGTCATCAGGACCCCCGAAGCGTTTGATGCGCTTCGGAGAAACTATGCGCCCCAAAGCGTGACCAATCGCTGGGGCGTGCACTGGGCCGCGCCCAAAGCCCCGGCCGACCATTCGTGATTGGCTGAGAGCGCGCCGGCGAATGGTCACGAGCAATGGAATACCTCCTCCATCGTCGCCCACTTTTCGCCGTCCGCCCGGTGCTTAATGGGAAACTGACAGGGGTCGGTTTCCTTCCACCATTTCTGCGTCATCGGGTCCGCCGCCATCTTGGCCATATCGGCCTTGAAATCCTGCCCCACGTACTCAAAGTAGCTGAAGAGGTAGTAATTCTCATCGTCAAGTTGATGCAAGTAAATCGAATAGTTCCGAATGTTGCAATCCTTAATCGTCTTAAGCACCTCCGGCCAGACGGCCGCGTGGAGCCGCTTATACTCCTCAAGCTTCTCAGCCTTCAGCCCAATAACGCTCCCATAGCGCTGGACCTCCGGCGCGGCGCTGACATCTACGTGGCGCTCCACAACGATCGCGATGACCGCTGAGCACGCGATTCCAAAGATTAGTTTGCGCATAGCAACTACTCCTGTGTTCGATGGTACTTTCAATCGGATTTCTAGAAACCGGCGTCGTCGGGGAAGCAGTTGGCGTACGTGATGCTGCTCCGGGGCTCGGCCATCATCGGCGCTACGGCATCCTTCCATTTCTGGTAGTGCGCCGTTTCTTTGTGTTTGGCGGGGGCAACGGAATCGCGGTAAACCTCTACCAAGATAAAGTGCGCGGCGTCGTTCGTTTGTTGAATGACATCGAAGCGCGCGATGCCGGGTTCCTGGACACTGTTGCGCGCATTCTCAATCGTCGCTTCCTTGAACGCGTCCACACATTCCGGTTTCACCTTTACGTACACATGAACGATATACATAATGCGCTCCTCTTTCCGCGACCCTCAGAGTTTATACAGCGCCCTCGCGTTTTCGCGCAACAGCCGATCGGCGAACCATAGGGCTTCTGATTCTTTCAGATATCCTTCTTCGACTTTTCGCACCAAGACATCGCCGGTGACGCGCCGGGCGATTTTGCAGTGGCCGTAAGCGCCCTCGGCGTAGTTCGAGTCGCCGCCGACGCCCAAAATTTTATTTGCAGGAATCGTCTCGATCCACTCGTCCAGCGTCCGCGCCGCGGTCCGAGGCGAGATCGCGTGCACCCAGCACAAGTTGGCGTAAACGTTCTGGAAGTACTTGGCCAAGACCGCGACCTCGCCCGTGTACGGATATCCCGCGTGAAACACATCGAATTTGGCGTCCGAAAATTCCATGAAGAGATTGGTCATTAGCGTGGGCCGAGAGTTCTCGATGTAGTTTCCGTTGCCTTCCTGCAGTCCGGTGTGCACTTGAATCGGCAGACCGCGTTCCACCGCGAGTCCAATGAGCCTTCGGGTCATGAAGTCCTGCAGCGGCTTGAGGTCCGCGAAGGACAAGTCCTGCGTCTGCGACAACCAGACGCGGTCGAAGACGCGCGCCGCCTCCGATTTCGACACGCGATCGAAGAAAAGGGTCCGCCGATACGCGAGGAATAATTTCACGGCCACAATCCCTTGGGAAACGAACCGATCCAGGGTTTCTTCTTGGGCGGCCATGAGTTGGTCGAGCGTCTGAATCGCGCGGTCGGACTGCTTCTCGAGGTTCGCCAATTCGGCGCGCGTGCCCGGTATGGCGTAGTGGTCGAGTATGGGCACGGCGCGGAAGAACTCGCGGTCCACTTCCACGGACTGTCCCGGCCACGTGATGACCAAAGCCAGATCAATTCCGGCTTTTTCTTTGAGCACTTTGCGATACCAGCCGGGCTGCCGCGCCTCGTTGATGCGGCGGCAGAGTTCGAGATAAGTGTCCTCGGTAATATCCTCGATGCCGAACAAGTCGGACATATATTCGAGCAGGGCGCGTCCGTAGCCCGTCATGCGCACGTACGGCCAATGCGGAGCCAGCAATGCCCAGCGTTGCTCCAGCGACAGGCCGTTGTCCGGATTGCGCATGCTTTCCAAGGCTTCGCGGGACATGCCCGACGATACGAGATCCGAAGACACGTAGTGCTGGAAGAAGTCGAAAAGGCCGAGCTTCCGACTGCACGGCACGCGCTCGTCGGGAACATGCTCATGTGTGTCAATGAGCTGAATGGTATTGATATGTTCTTCCAATCTCTCTCGAACGGTTGTGGATTTCATCTCGGATTTCTCGTTGTTCTGGTATTCATCCTGGTTTGAAAAAGCATGTTTCTCATGCCCGCGGTTTGATTTTCCACGTAAAAGCGAGCAGTACTACGGCCACGGCCGAGCAGCCGAGGAACGTGTAGATCACTATCTCCCAGGCGGTCTGCTTGCCATACAATTCCCCGAAATGGTCCAGCATCCAGCCGGAGCCTTTGGCCTGTACGGTCCGGCCAATGTAGCCGAACAGACCGATGAAGCCGGCGGCGGTACCGATGGCCTTCTTGGACGTCAAGTCGAGCGCGATAATCACGATGAAATTGATCACCGGATAGATGAAGAAACCGATGACCGCCAACATCGTCATATCGAGCCACAAATAGCCGGCCGGAGTGATTATCATCGTCGTGAAGGCGGCCAGGATCGGAATCATGCACAGCGCCGCTACCATGCCGCGGCGGCCAGCCAACAGGTCAGACACCCACCCGAGCGCGATCGTCGAGGCGATGCCGCCGAACTCGTTCACGAAGACCGCCCACCCGCCTTGCGTGAGACTAGCGCCTTTCACGTCGCGCACGTACAGCGGACCCCAATCCAACATGCTGTAACGGGCGACGTACGCGAACAAATTGGCGAATGCCAGCAGCCAGATAATGGGATTGGTGAGCACGTAGTTCAGCAAGAGTTCGCGGGTGCTGAGTTCGCGTTCGAGCGTGCCGCTCACTTTCTCTTCTTCGGTAAAGTCGTTGCGATAGACTTCGATGGGGGGCAATCCCACGGACTGCGGCGTATCGCGAAGCCGCCAGAACAAATACACGGCGCCCAGCGTGGCAAGCAGGCCGGGAAAGTAGAACGCGTATTGCCAGCCGCCGAAATGGTCTGCGGCCCCCGCCGCGATAACGCCCGTCACACCGCCGCCCACGTTGTGCGACGTGTTCCAGATACTGAACTTGAGCCCGCGCTCTTTCTCGCTGTACCAGTGGCCCATCAGGCGCCCGCAAGGCGGCCAGCCCATGCCCTGAAAGAAACCGTTCAGCGCCCAGAGGGTCAGATGAACTGAATAGCTACCTAGCGACCCGAAAACAAAATTGCACAAGGCAGTCAAGAGAAGACCGCATGCCATGAAAACCCGTGGATTACTCCGATCGGACAGGAGCCCCATAACAAACTTGCCGACGCCGTAACTTATAGCGGTTATCGCGAGGATGTTTCCGATCTGGGAGTGACTGTAGTGGAGCGCCGCTTCCATGTCTTTGGACACCACGGCGAGGTTGTTCCGCACCAGATAGAACGTGGCATATCCCAGGAAGCTGGCCTCCATGACTTGCCAGCGATACCAGGGATAAAGTCGCTGCGCCTCCGCCTCGGGCAGGGGCTCCCGATGCGGCGCAGCCGCAAACCACTTCCGAACCGTGGACAGAATCACTCGACTCTCCTTGGGGCTTCGATCACCGCGATTGCTTGCCAGTCGGGTACACGGACTTTGACGATCCAGTTACGCCCTTCGCGCTGCGCGTCAAAAGTGGCCGCTGCTTCACGTCCGGCGACGTCGAAGAGATGAATGGCCGGCTTCTCCCGATGATCCCACCGATACTCGCCTGAAACTGCCGTGATTATCCGCTCTTTACCCTCGATCCAGCCTTTATGAAGTGCAATCGGAGTCATCGAAAACATGTGATTGATGGGACCGTATTCGCCGCCGCCCTCCCCGGATTCGGGAATGTCCTCGATCGCGTAGTGGTAGTAGAGAGCGCCGTGTCGAAGGTAGGTGATGAGGGCCTTCATGAGGCGCTGGGCCGTGTCCTTCTTTTGAGGCGCACCCAGAATGCCGAGGCCGATGGGCGTGGCGAGGTTGCCGCGGAAGATGTCCGCGACGGCCGGGGGTTCGGCGCCGAACGGTATGGACATCGGATCGAAAGAGCCTTGCGTTTCGGCGAACCGATAGACCGGCAGCGACTGTTCCGCAAGACTCGTCGCGTAACTATTCGCCACCACGATCTTTCCCCGGTCCAGCGCGTACTTGCAGAGATTCACGCGTGCCGCGATGCCCGCCAGGCTGCAATCCACGTAGGGTCTCGCGATCTCCCCGGTGCGCGGGTCAATCTCGGCGCTCAGTCCATCCCAACCCTCGTAACTGGGGATACCGCCGCGCCAGCCCTGGCTGAATTCGTCTATATAGAACCCGTCAAGCCCTACTTCCTCCAGGAGAAACTTCACCTGGCCCATGAGGAACTCGTACTGATAGTTGCCCACCCGCGGATACACGCTGAGCGCCGTCTGCGGCTTGCCGCCGCGCATATACAATTCCAGTTCGAGGTTGCCGTCCGGCCGCCGTTTCACGCTGTCCCGCCAGGGCAAACCGGAGTTTTCGATGATGCGCGTCTGCTCGGCGTTAAGCAGACCGGAACCGGTGTGATAGCTCGGCAGCTTCTCGCCGCCACTGATCCGGTCGGGATGGATCGTGACCCAGTCGGTCTCGATACAGCCGATACATTTGATGCCGGGAGACGCTTCCCTCAGTACACGCGCTGCGGCCTCCATATGCGACTTGTACTCGTCACGCGGCCAGACACGATTGAAGCTGCCCGGATCGTAGTCGAGCCACGGGCTCAAGGCGGCGATCTTCAGTTGTTTCCGCTGCAAATAAGCTCGAAGCCCCGGTGGGTCTTGAAGCAATGGCGAGCCCACGTCGAAAAAGGCGAACGGCCCTTCAATGGTGAAGTTGGTATTCCAATCGGCGCGGACCGCGTTCATGAAATCGAAATAGTCAGTTTTCGGCTGCAACACGTAAATCGCCCAACGCGACGTGTAGCTCTTCCCCGCATCCAAGACAAAATTCGGAATCGTGAAGCGGGCTTGATTCGCCGGCAGGCCCAGGCTGGGCTCGAAGCGCAGTCGGCCCACGTCGTCTTCCACGACAATCCCAAGATTAACTTTCTTTCCCCCTAGAAAGATGGTGGGATTCTCCGCGCCGCCCGGTGTGAAGGAATCTTTGAAAGTATCCTCGCCGGTCAATTGATGCCGGACGATGAAACCCGTCGGAACGTCCCGTTGATTCACAAGAGTGTCTTCGAATTCGATCCGGGCACCGCGGATGGTGATACGCCGGTGGAGACGATAGGATTGCTCTTCGACGTCAACTTCCAGCGAAGTGCGTGATGGTCGAGATAACTTCGGGTGCCAATTCGGGTCGCTTTGTCTGCGTTCTCCAGTGAGCCGATTCCAGCCAATACGTTCGCCGGGAAACGAGTAGGCACTCTCAATCAAAAAGAGATCGTGGGCGGCGCTGATCTGCACTTGACCCTGTTCCGTGATCGCAACCCAGAGGTCTTTAGTTCGCACTCGTTGTACGAGAGTTGCTGGTTGGTACTCAGCGGCCACGACTAGTTCTCGCGCACCCGTCTCGAATTGCTCCGAGACTTCGTCCGCCGACAGCGCGCGGTCATACACTCGAACCTCATCTATCTGACCCGCAAAGTAGGCCGTGCGCGCGTAGGCGGGGTCCGTCGCACTGGCGTCGCCGACGACGCAGCCGATGAAGAAGTTTCGGGCCGTATTGATTTCCGAAAACGCGCTCAGCCGCGAGTCCACCAGCTTCCCGTTCAAGTGCAATTTCAGCGCAGCGCCATCAAAAGTCCCCACCACGTGATGCCACGATCCGGGCGTCAACAACGCCTTGGCGTTATTGCCGCCGCTCGACACGTACCACCAGCACTTGCCATCCGAGTAGTACGTGAGCAAATAGCCGTTGAAATGTTTCCCAAGAATACCCGGTTCGCCGGCGGTACGCCGTTCCGGGTAAACCCACGCCGACAGCGTCACCGCACGGCGCAAATCCAGGGCGGCCGGCTGACCGCAGTCCACGTAGTCGTCAATGCCGTCGAATTCCAGGCCGTACCCCTTCCCCCGCGACACGAACTGCGCGCCATGCACCTGCCCGTCGCAGCCGTGCCCGCTACCATCGCGAACCACGCTCCCACCGCCCTCATCGAAGCTGTAATAGGCGACCAGGCCATGTTCTTCCGCGCTCGTCCACACGGACCCCGTAAACATCGCGATAAGAATTACGTTAACGACAAATGGTAGGCGATTCCGATCGGCTAGTGGAAACTTCCCCATCAACACTTTTCAACCTTCACACTTCATACTTCATACTTCATACTTCAACCTTCCCATTCATTCCTCAAACGCGCGCAGACAAACGTTCCGAATCGCCGCCGTGGTACGCCACGACGCAATCCCCAGTGGCCGCGATGGCTCGACCTCGTACCGGATGCCAATCTTGCGGCCTACCGTCTTAACGTCTACCACCTGATCATCATCAATCCAGGCTTCGATCTTCTCCTTGGTCACGCGCAGACGGATTCGGTACCAGCGGTCGCTGTCGAAGGTGATGAAACGTGCGGTCTCGTTGTTGTAAGCGTCGTTGTAATCGAGAGAAGAAATACCCACGCAGGTTCCGCCCCAGCCGCCGACAATCAGTGAACACGGGTCTTCACCGTACGGAAACGTGAGACCACAGAAGAAATCCATTCCCGACACCCGCATGGCTTCGAGCGTGATTTCATAGTTCATCTTGGCCAGCCGACCCGTCCACCGGATGCCCGTCAGATCGTTGCCCTCTTCGAGAAAGACCGTATCCTTCTCGACGCGCACGTTACCCTTCCCGAGGAAATTCGATTCGACCCAACCCTTCGCGTTGACCAGGTCCGTCCCCTTCGGCCCGCCTTCTTCGTCTAGATTGTGCTGCAGCGGAAAGTCCAGAACCCTAGCACCCTTCTCCGTCTTTGGGGACTGAGATGCGGGCGAGGATTTCTCCGTCGCGGGTAATGGATCCTGCTTTGAAGTACCACGCTCTCCTTTGGCAGCAGATAAAGTAGCGGCTGGAATCAGCAAAAACAGGAGCATGACGCGGAGAAGTTGTAAGAAAGGCATTCAGTTTCTCCCCATTCTCGCAGGAAGGAACTTGCATACCCGCCGAGCGGACAACACGGCTGGCCCTTCCGAAGTCATAACATTGGCTTAGCTTAAAGTAATCGAACCACGCGCAAAATCAACTATGAGCACTTGTGACCGAAGGAAATCCAATCCGAGGACACCGTCAATGCTTGCACTTGGAGGCAGCGTATGAGCCAATACAGGAAAGGCACTCCGTTCCTGACCCAAAGCAGTAAGCCAACTAACCAAGATACGCGGAGCAAATTCAACCCCGCTTCCCGGTATCGAGCGCCAAGCGTAGTATGATACTCCCTGAAGGTCCCAATAGTTCCGCTTGAACGACGATGAGACCACGGCGGGGATTGAATGAATAACTCACAGGACAACCGCCGTGTCCTCAGGAATTTGGCCGGTGTAAAGTACCGCGCATCGCTTCGGTCGAAGGGCGACGGCTTTGCGGTAAACTTCGTCGCGATCTTTGCTGTGGTGCAGCACCTCGCCCCCTAAAATCTCGAACGCGTCGTTAGTTTGCGGGTTCTCTATCAACACCCATTCCGATTCAAACTGACTCTCGATCTCTTTAATCGTCATGGCCTACTCCATCGGCACACCTCCAGCCTAAAGCGGGGCGTCCGGCGGCATTTTGGACTACCACCCATAGTTGGGAATTCTACTCTTCGGCGTAGCGCTTTGCCACAAACGATCCCCCATGATTTTCGAATGATGGGTGGTGCCCTCGAGGGGCCGCCCCAAGCCGTCTACGATCTTCGCTGAGAACTGTACGGCTGGCAGAGGAACCCTACCCGAGCGACGAGATGGTGCGCCGATGCCCCGACGTGCAAGACGCCCAAGTGGTCGCGTACTTCCTGCATCTGCGTGCTCGCAAGCCTTCGTAGTGCAGAACCGAGCAACTACATGAATACCGCTGGCGATACGCGAAAGCGCCTGGCCAGCGCGCGAATTTGGCGAACGTTCAGTTCGCGTCGGCCCTTTAATATTTCTGAGACAACGCCCTGGGAGCCGACTTCGGGTAGCTCGGACTGTGTCAGCCCATGTTCTTGCATAAAGTAACCGAGCATCTCGGCGCCGGTAGATTCTGGCAGCCTCTGGTGCTCCTCCTCGTAGGCATGGATCACCGTGCCCAAGGTGTCCAACAAGCCGTACAGAGGATGGCGTTCGTTCGTGCCGACTTCGTCCAGCAGGCTATTGAGCCGTGTGACGGCCCGGTCGTACTCGCGCTTGGTGCGGACCGTGAGCAAAGGGCGAACCGAAGCCCAGTGGTTTTGGATTTCCTTCGCTGAAATATTCATTGCTTCCAATTCCCTCGATCATAATCGCGATGTGTGAGAACGTGTCGGATGTACACCTTGCCACGGTTGAAATGGACTGACGTTATCAAGCGAAATTTATTACCACCGACATTGAACACGATCCAATCAGCCACCTTATCGGCCGAAGGAAAGACGGCACGCAACTCGCCAAATGTTTCGAAATCCGTGTGCCTCATAATCTTGAACCATCGCACCAGCGGAACTTCACTTTCTGGGTGTGGATCCCAGAACCGCCGCAGCGCTTTTCTCGATATGACGTGCATAGGCGATTATATCGCAATTTGAGATATGGCACAATATACGCGAAACACGCTTTTGTCTACACTAATCACCGACAACACCCAGGACGCGTTCAGCATCCTCCGGGGTTGGAACATGCATTCCGATCATGAATTGGTGGAACTTGGAACCGAACTCGCGTTTCATGGCGCGCAGGCTCTCAAGGCCCGTGCAGGAGTGTACGTAAACCTTCTTCCCGGCCTCGAAGGTTTTGTGATAATAGGGCCACCAGCGCGGGTGGTCGGGCGGTTCATTGCCCGCGCCGGGGGTCCATTGAAGCATGTCGAGATCCGGGATGGACAACAAATGCTCGTGATGTTTCAGAGCGCCGGGGCCGTCCCAGTGATACATGCAGTAAGACACACTCTGGCACATCTCGCGCAGCACGGGGACCATGAATTCGCCGAAGACCTCGGGCCCGATCATCGCAGAAAAATCGCACTGAAACTTGGCCATGCGTCCAGGCGCCCACGCCCAGAAAATCGAACCGCCAACTTCGTCGCGAAAACGCTCGTAAAGGATGTCGTAATATTGAAAGTACCGGCCCGTGATTTGGCGCAGGCACGCGTGCACCCAGTCCGGGCGTTCAACGAGGTCCGCAAGCAGCTCGAGCGTTCCGCGCATCGCCGCCAGCGTGTCCAGCCCTTCGATAAGATCGGAGAAGGCGACCAGGAATTTGCCTTTCCCCCAACGTAGCTGTTCTTCTCCGAGACGCAGCGTGAAATTCCAATAGAAATTGTCAGGATCGAACTCGAATCGGGCTTCTTCCGGCTTGTCAAAACACGGTTCGCACCACACCGAGTCCGATTGTTCGACCCCATGGCAGCCCAAGTAAAGCGCCAGACAGTTCGGGGCGAGGTCCGGCGAAACATGGGGCACCGCCTCGCCCAGGTAATGTGTGTGGAGGCAGGCGCGCCGCGACAAGTCCACGCGGTACTCGAAGTTGCCGGTCGAGTAGTGTGTGACCCAGCCCGGCGGCTCGGGCATAGCCTCGACGTTCTCCAACGGCGTAGCGCGCGGCGCCGTCAGCAGCATCACCGGACGCCCGATATCGCCGCCGTTCCACCAAGTTCTCAGGCGGGCGCGCACGGCGTCCATATCCTCCCGATATAACAGTCCGCTCATGGTCCAGCAGGTTCAGGAGACCGCGACTTGCTCTGGAGTCGGGCGAGGGTCTGCTTTGCGATGGCGTAATTCGGGTCTAACCGAAGCGCCTCGGACACTTGCTGTAGCGCCTCCACGATCTTCCCCTGCCGTTCGAGCACCAGCCCCAAGCTGTGGTGCGCCTTGGCATCATTCGGCTGTAGTTCCACTGCCCGGGCGAAGTGCTGAGCCGATTCGTCGAGCCGATTTTGCATCAGATAGACCGTGGCCAGGCTGATGTGGGCGTTCGCTTGCTCCGGCCTCGCCAACGTGACGACCCAAAGCATATGCGCGGCTTGATCCAACTTTCCTTGCTGCAAGAGGTCAACGCCTTGTTTGTAATACCAGTCAAGCCAATCCGGACGCGCGCGAAGGCCTTCCACGAACCGCCGACCCGCCTCTTCGTAGCGGCCTTGCTGCGCGATAGCCTTCGCAAGATTTACGTAGGCTACGATGTTGCCTTCGGACGTGACCTCCAGCGTGTGTTTGAACAAAACCTCGGAATCGCGCCAATACTGCGTCTGGTGATGCGTGAGCGCCGCCAGCACGGCAATCCAAACCACGCCGACTGCGGACAAAACGAGGGAAGCCGGTTTCCATCTTGCCGTCAACTCGGCGACCGTCCACACCAGCAGAATGAAGATCCCGATAAGCGGAATATACGTATATCGGTCGGCCAACGCTTGGTCGCCGACCTGAACAATACCAATGACCGGAACCAACGTCCCGATGTACCAGAGCCAGCCTACCAGCAGAAACGGCCAGCGGCGCATAAACGCGCTTACCAAAGCAAAAACCGTAGCGAGTAAGATTATCGAACTTAAGACCCTCCATGCCGTCAGTAGATCCTTGGGGTGGGGATAGTAAGGAGCGAGGCCGCCGGGCCAAACCGTCTTGACAAGATAGAGGACGTACGCGAGACTAGCGTTCCCGAGCCGCATGGCCGGGTCCAGCATTTCGAGCGACTGCATGGCGCCGGCCGCGCGTTGTACGAAAAACGTGACACCACTCGAGACCACGACCAAGATGATTAGCGGGAGCTTTTCTAAACAACGCCAATAGAATTGTTGACGCGACGCCTCCGTGGTCGGGAACTCTCGATCAAGCCGGCCCAGCGGCCAGTAATCCAGCAGCAGGAGGACGCACGGCAACGTGACCAGCATCGGCTTGGCCATGAGCCCCAGCGCAAAGAGAATGAACACTATCCCGTAGCGCCTCGCCCCCGGCTGCTTCGTGTAGTGGTGATAGGCCAACATGGTTGCCATCCAGAAGAACGTGCTCAGCACGTCTTTCCGTTCCGCCACCCATGCGACGGATTCGACGTGTAGGGGATGCAACGCGAAGAGCGCCGCTACGATGGCGCTGCGATAGGAATAGCCGGTCATACGCCGTAAAACTTCATACAATAAAATTGTATTGAGGATGTGGAGGAGCAGATTCGTGATGTGATGGCCGCGCGGGTTCATCCCGAAAAGCTGCACATCGAGCATGTGCGAAAGCCACGTGAGCGGATGCCAATTCGCGCTGTGGCCGGTGGTGAATGCCCAAACAATACCGCGCACGGTGAGTCCGTCGCGCACCATCGCGTTGCCGGTTACGTAGCTGTTGTCGTCGAAATTCAGGAATCCGAACTGCGGCGCCTGCCGATATGCCACCAGGGTCGCGACGACGATAACCAGGACCAGCACACCCTCGCGCCGGAGACTCCAGCCTGCGGACTCCGAGGATGGCGGCGAAACGGTGGCGTGCGAATCCTGTTTGGACACCGGCGGCGTGCTAAGGCGTTAAAGCGGGCGTGCGCGTGGCTCGTACCCAGACCGCTTCACCCGTAGCCGCAACGGCCCCGGCATTGGTGAAATTGGTGTAAGTCCCGAAGAGCAGATTCCCGGCCTGTCGCAGATGCCATACCGTCTGGCCAAAGAGATCCGCCCCCCGCCACTCCCACTGAATCTGATCGCCGGAAACCGTACCCGCCATGTTGAAGAGCCGCCGCCGCTGCTCTGCCACGTCGTTGTTGGCAAACCGGACGGAGCCGGTGCCGCCCAGTGCCCCGCGCGTATCCTGGGTAGACACGGTGACGAGCGCGAATTGGGATACCAACGGCGGCCGGGGCGCGTGCGTATCCACGTATGCCGCTACCCAGGTATCTACCAGCCGCGATACCGCGCGGTAGCGAAACTCGGCGGTTCCGCGGCCGATGAAGCGTCCCGCCGCGTCCGTCTGCTGGTAGGAGCCAACCATGATTGAACTCGCCAAGCGCAAGTCCCAGGAAAACGTCGAGCTTGGCGTGCGCCAATCCATCTGTACCCGTGAACCGGAGATCGTACCGTTCTCCACGGTGAATGCCGCGTAAGCCGCCGTCTCGCTACCCTCCGTCAGAATCTGCCCGGACCCGCTGACCACGCCGCCGGTTTCCGCGCGCAGCTACACCGTCGCCACGTGGTCGGTTCGCGCCGTATCCGGAAGCACGGCCGTATCGGAAAACGACGTGACCCAAGTGTTGGTCACCGCCGACGGGCCGGCGGCGGGCGACCGGTACCAGGTAGCGTGCCCCAGGCGGATCAGTTCGTCCGCCGCATTGAACTGGCCGTAAGCAACGACCAAAAGATTGCCGTTGAAAAAGCCGAACCAATCCATCTCATTCGAGATAAGATCCAGTTCGCCGAAGGTGTACGTTAGCCGCGAGGACGATAAGCCGCCTCCTGTTACGTTGTAATTCAGTTCGCTGGCCACGTTGTCCGCCACTTGCACCACGAACGTGCCCGCGCCGCTGAGCGCCCCCTCGCTGCTCAAGGCCAGAGTCAACGCGGCCGTGCGGTCATCGGCCGTGAGTCCCGTGGCGGCGAATGCATCGCTCAACCGCGTGACCCAGGCGTCGTCAATATCCGCCGCGGCCACCCGAAACCAAGCGGCATGACCGGAGCGAATCAACACGTTATTAATGTCATTCTCGGTGTACATCCCCGTCAGGCGATTGCTGCCCAGGCGAACAAACCATGTGTGGTCGTTCGTGAACTGCCCGGTGGCCGAAGGGCGAAACGCCAAGGTGGCGTCATCGCCGGAAGTCGTCCCGGATACCCGCAGCGCTACTTCGTCCTGGGCCGTGGCCCCTTCCTCAAACATCCGGAACATCGTGCCGCTGCCGCTGAGCGTGGTCCCGTCCTGACTCAATAGAATGCGAACGGCGTACTGATTGCGGCCCAGCGGCGCCAAGTCGGTGACACGATCATCGCCATAGCTCGCCACCCAGGTGCCGGCAAAGCGATTCTCACTAGGCGTCGTACCTCCGCCCCCGCCGGTGCCGCCGGTGCCCGTGTCCCCCGTCTGGTCAGTCGGCCTCTCGTCCGCGTCCACCTTGATCGGACCGATACCCAGCCCCTTGCCGTCGCAGCCACTTAAGACCGCCATCACCGGCAATGCCGCCAAAACAAATAGAATACGCTGCATCAAGCGCCACACCTTTCATGTTTGAACCTAGAAAAGGCGGTCCGGAGTCAGGAGACAGAAGTTAGAATGTTGCGAGGGTATGGATTATCCTCCCTCAGAAACGACGCGTTGATTCACCCAAATGGTGATGCACGCTGGGTTTGCATCCCGTTCTCATTCTGACTCCTGACTTCTGACTCCGACTGCCGTTTCCAAGTTGAATCGAGCCAAAACCAGTATATGGCCGCCACCGGTACCCGTCAACATTAAATTCCACCCGGCACTTTTGTTACTCGTCGAACCTCTCAGACGGGTCCGACAGGTCCGATAGGTCGGACCAACCGTTGAGCCCCCACTGCAATCCCATCATCCCGGTGTGTCTTGCCGTTAATTACACCCTCGCCCGCCCCGCACGCGGCGGAACACTGGAATGTCCGTGTCTGTCCGTGTCCCTCCCCACGCCACCACAGTCCCGTAGGGGACGCTTCCCATACTTTACCGTCCCGATGCTGAACCCCAATAGGATCCACATGCGTCCATGGCCGTCCCTGTCCCGGCGAATTAGCCTCCATTCGCACGCCGTTTGACCTCGGCAAGCGTCGTGGTATATACTCCGATATATACTCTCCGGAGATGAACCATGAATACCGCCAAAGTGTTCCCCAACGGGCGCAGCCAGGCCGTCAGGCTGCCCCAAGAGTTTCAGTTCTCGACCGATGAGGTCTACGTGAATAAGGTCGGCGGCGTGGTGATGTTATTTCCCCGCACCAAGGCGTGGGAAGCGCTCGCCCGCAGCCTCGACCATTTCACCGATGACTATATGGCCGAACGCGACCAAGGCCAAGCCGCAGAACGACGGCGCAAGCTGTGATTCGCTACCTGCTCGATACGAACATCTGCATTGAATTGATCCGCGGACGTGGCGCGAAAGTCCTCGAGCGGCTCAAGCGATGCAAGATCGGCGAAGTCGGCATCTCCGCCATTACGCTGGCGGAACTCGAACACGGCGTCGAGAAGAGCGCCCAACCCGAGCGAAACCGTCTCGCGCTCAGCGAATTCTGCGCCCCCTTGGAAGTTCGCCCCTTCGACGACGCCGCGGCCGCCGCCTACGGGAAAGTTCGTGCCGTCCTGGAACGCGCCGGTAAAATCCTCGGCCCGATGGACCTGCTCATCGCGGCCCATGCCCTCGCCGAGGGCGGCACCCTCATCACTAACAACGAGCGCGAGTTCCGCCGCGTCCACGGACTAACAATCGAGAACTGGCTGTGACCTATCTGAGTAGTCACGCGAAGTGTGAAGCATGAAGAATTGCCATGAGGCAAAACCATAGGCAAAACCGGCGGCGCTTCCGTAAATCGTTATGTTACGACTGGCTTCTCTTGGTGTCCTTGGTGCCTTTGTGTTGAAAGATTTTTCCTAGTCGCGGCCTCTGCCGCGGTCGGTTCGTTCGTGTGATTCGTGTGATTCGTGGTAGACATTCTTTGGTTGCGGCGGAGCCGCGCTAGGCCCTTCGTGTCCCGCGCCGCGCGGGATTCGTAGTTGACACCGTTCAGTTCCAGCCTCTGGCCTCACAAGGCTCACTGGCCGCTGGCCCTTTTCACCCTTTTCGTCGTTTTTACCCATGCAGTGCAACGCCGCGGCTATATATATAGAGGGATATTTGCAA
>JACQVH010000148.1 GCA_016209895.1 Candidatus Hydrogenedentota bacterium
CCGCCCGGGCCTCGCTGGAATTGGCGGAATTCCTGGCGGAAGACCAAAAGCGGCGCGTCTTGATCGTAGATGCGGGATTTGGGGAAAACCTGTTGAGCCGGCAATTTCAGGTGGCGTCCACTCCGGGATTTCTCAACATGCTCAACGGTACGCAGGAACAGACTACGTCGCTCGCGGTGGGAACGGGTCATCCCCAGGTCTTCTTTCTGCCGGGTGGGGAAACGTCACAAGGCGTGACGCAGTTGCTGATGTCCGAGCGGCTACACGAGCGGATCGCGGAGATGAAGCAGCACTATGACTACGTGCTGTTGACCTGTCCATCCTTGATCGAGGATTCGGCCAGCCTGGCCTTTCCGTCCGTGGTGGATTGCGTGCTGGTGCTGGTCGTACCCGGCACCACGCGGTTGTCGGAAGCCGAAACGTGCCGCAAGACGTTGGAACACTGCAAAGCGAGGAAAGTGGGCCTGATCCTGGCCTCGCGATAGCGCAGCGCCGTCATGCATCGTACTGCTACACGCAACGGAACACCCCCGATATTCAGCGGCCTGCTGGTGGTGTCTTTTGGAATCGTGGGGGCCGCGGCCCTGGTCTATTCGTTCATCGCGCAGAAGGTCATTGGCATCTCCCTTCTGGTAGGTGTGCTGATCCCCATCCTCGCCCTGATATCGGGCAACCCGAGGATGTTCTTTCTGGTCGGCTTCGTACTGGCGTGTCCGCTGGACCTGAGCAAGTATTTCCGGTCGTACCCTCATTTTGGAGGGGAATGGGCCCTGCGCATCGAAGCGGCGGACCCGTTTCTGGCCGTCTTGCTCGCGTTCCTGCTCAAGGACCTGTTTTCTCACAAGCTGAAGGAGATTCGCATTCCCGGCATTGCCATGTGCTGGCTGTTGCTGCTCATCATGGGCGTCGGTAGCTATTACATTACGGTATTCCGCACGCTGGTCGGGTATGAAGTAATCCGGATGACCAAGATGCTGATTCTCTACCTGTACATCGTCAATCACGTGTTGCGGCGCAAGCAGATCGAGTACGTGGCGGCGACCATTGTCCTGGCCGCCCTCATTCAGGTTCTCTATGGAATTACGCAGTACTTCGGGATTAGCCTGGGCCTGGAACGGCTCGGCGAGAGTTCCCAGATGACGACGGAGGTGCTGGGTCTGCGCACGACCAGCCGCGTGGGCGCCATGCTGGGCCATCCCAACATGTTCGCCTCATATCTGGTCATGGTCTTGCCGCTCGCGTTTGCGATGCTCTTCGCCCGTATCTCGCCAATGTACAAGGGACTTTGCCTCTCGACGCTCCTCTTGGGAGTCGTGACGCTTATCCTCACGTTGTCACGCGGCGGATGGATTGGATTCTTGTGCGCGGTAATGGCGCTGTTGGTGCTTTCCTTCTTTCATCCCACGTTGCGAAAGCAGGCCGTCGCGGTGCGGCTGTTCGTGTTGGCCTCCCTGCCCATCATCGTGCTGGCGCTGTCCGGGCCCATTGTGAAGAAATTCACGCTCAGCGACCCGGCCTCAGTTTTTTCCCGCATGGAACTGATGAGGATAGCTTACCGTATGATTCGCCAGAACCTGTGGACGGGCGTGGGTTTGAATTCGTTCACTTACGTCCTGCCCGAGTACGATTTTTCCGGGATTGTGTGGGGCGAAATGGACCCGCCGGTGCACAATGTATACCTGTTGGTGGGGGCCGAACAGGGCATTTTCGGTCTGCTGCTCTTCCTGTTGATGTGCTTCCTAATTGTCTATACCGGCATGAAGAACCTGAAATGCACGGACGACCTGCTCCTGACCGTCAACATCGGGATTCTCGCGGGTATCAGCGGCGTATTGGTCCAATGGATGGCCGACTGGACGCTGCGGGTGAACGCCGTGCAGCGGGAGTTCTTCCTTCTGGTCGCGATGTTGACCGTCATCCATTACTGGAACGTTTCGCAGGAAGTAACCGCCGTCGAGGAAAAACCTGAGACGCTGCCGGCCGCCGTGCCTCAACCGACGTAAAGGAAGTATGAAGTGGGAAAGAGGAAGGATGAAGTAGACCGGTACAGGGTTGCGTTCTACAGGATCGTGGCTAACGGCTTCCGCTGGTCGATCAGTTCTCGCAGCCGCTGTGCATTGACGACCGCGAAACCATCCATGTCGTTGTTGAAATAGACGTAAACTTCCCGACCTTGGCCGATCCAGGAGCGGATGCGGTCGGAGTCTCTTACCAACACCTCTTCCGGGTAACACCCTCGATAGCGCCCTTGGGCGCCGTGGCGTCGAATGTAGATGAACTTGGCTTGGTTTGGTTCCGTCACCGCATACCGGGGCAGGTCGGCCAGACACAGTGCGGCGGCATTCCGATCGAGGACCGCGTTGGATTCCGGACATAACCATGAGGTATGTCGGAACTCGGCCGCGACACGAACGCGGGGACGGCCCATGTGTTCGCGAAGCACGTCCAAGAATTCTTCGAGGAGCGTCTCATTTAGGCGAAGCGAAGGCGGTAGTTGAACGAGCAAGGCGCACAGGCGGGCACGGATCGGTTCGATGCTGTCGAGGAACAGGCGTAAATCGTCGCGGCAGTTCGCGAGTCGCCGCTCATGCGTGATCCGCCGCCACGTCTTCACAGCAAAACGGAATCGCCCGGGTGTAGCGTCCCGCCAGCGCTCGAGCAACTCCCGCCGAGGCAGCCGGTAGAAGGACATATTCACCTCGACGGTATCGAAGTGCTGCGCATAGAACCCCAGCCACTCGCCCGGCTTCATTCCCCGCGGATAGAAGCGACCCTTCGCCCAGTGCGGATAACTCCACCCGCTGGTCCCGATGTGGTACGTTCCCTTTTGCATACGGCGCTCCCACACCTCAGGATTCTATCACGGCACGCCCGGTAGATTGCTCTCTGGGTCCAAGCTTGGTGGCGATGACGGGAGCGGATTCTCGGCTTGACATTGCCAAGCACGACGATGGTAGGGTACCGAAGTCTTGTTAATCAACAAAGGTCGCGGACTGAATGGCCGCATGGGGCAGTTTATAAATCCTATGGAAACCCAATGCAATCCGGCAAATGCCGCTCGAAAAACACCAACCGCGAACGAAATACTTCAAGAATTCCGCGGTCATATCGCGCCCGTTCCTGCGTCGTTACTTTATCGTGTCGGGCTTTTGGTCGTCACGGTGGGTATGGCCCTCTTGCCACTGTTATATGTCGCAATCATTGTCGCCGTTGCAGGACTGGTCACGTACCATGCGATCGTGAACGTGAGCATGTTTTCACGCCGCGCATCGTTTCGCGGGATTCTCCTCGGTTATTTCGGACCTATTATTGCCGGCCTGATACTGATTGTCTTCCTCATGAAACCGCTATTCGCGCAACGCGCCAAACGGCTGACTCCGCAATCGTTGGGCGAACGGGACGAGCCACTGGTCTTTACGTTTATTACACGCATTTGTGAAGTCGTGGGCGCGCCCATGCCGGTACGCGTCGATCTGGATTTGAACGTCAACGCTTCCGCCTCGTTCCGGCACGGATTTCTCAGCTTTCTTGGCAACGATCTCGTTCTAACCTTGGGCCTTCCACTCGTGGCCGGACTTTCCATGCGGGAACTTGCCGGCGTGTTAGCCCACGAATTCGGCCATTTCGGGCAACGCTTCGGCATGCGGTCAACGTATGTCATTGGGGCCGTCAGCCATTGGTTCGAACGGGTGGTATATGAACGGGACTTGTGGGACGAACTACTTGCCGCGGCCGCACGGCAGACTCGGTATTCGATTCCGGGCGTCATCCTGAACTTGGCACGATTCTGCGTATGGCTCAGCCGTCGTTTGCTGTGGGCCTTGATGATGGTAGGGCGTGGAATGAGCGCACTATTGCTTCGACAGATGGAATTCAATGCCGATCGCTATGAGGCTCGACTCGCTGGAAGTCAAGCATTCTCGAAAACCGCGAGCAAACTCCTCCGCCTTCATTTCGCTGAAGCGGACACGCGCCAGCGTTTGAACGAGACCTGGTTGGACCGGCGTCTGGGGGATAATTATGTTTCTCTCGTCCTGGTAAGAGCGCAGGACCTCACCAAAGAGATGGAGGACATGATCCATCACGCGTTATGCGAAGAGAAGACCGGCTGGTTCGACACGCATCCGGCGGATGCGGACCGGATTCGCGAGGCGCAGGCCGAGCAGGCCGACGGCATCTTTCACCTGGAGCGTCCCGCCACTGACCTTTTCTCCGATTTCAGTGACTTGTCCCATCGAGCGACCTTGGGATTTTACCGCGAGGCCCTCGGATCGGAATTTACCGAACAGAGTTTGGTTCCCACGGACGATCTTGTGAGGTCAATGAAGCGGCAGGAGACCCATCGAGCGGCTGCGGAGCAGTTCTTTTGCGGAGTGTTACCGGGGCTCCACGCGTTTGGAAGTTGCCCGAAGGATATTGACCTGACCACCAGCTACGACGTTCTGGTCGAAACCATTAAACAGACTCGAGGCACAATGTCTTCATTGGCGGGCGTGGCGCGCGAGGCGATGGCCCATTTTGATTCTGCGGAATCCAACCTGCGCGAAGCCGACCAAGCTCAGACACTGCTGGACGCGAAAATGCGTCCGGCTAAGCGCACCTTCAGAATTCCGGTAAAGAATCAAGAGTCCGTTGCCCGGGCCGTGGGAGACGCCCAACAAAAACAACGCGAGGCCGCGGATATTCTGGCACCGTTCTACGACGCGGCCTGGGCTCGTTTGCGCGCCGCACTTCAATTGTTGCAGACTCCGGCCTTCGCGACACGAGTCCCCGAGGCGGACGCGCTCTTGGCCCGAGCGCGTCATTGTCTACCCGCACTTCGGACCTACTTCGATGTCATTCCTTTGGTAAACCAGCTAGAGGCAGCTTATGTATCGCTACTCGTGCTCGTCCGCAATGCTTCAACGTGTGGTGGGACGCAGGCCTTTGACTCGGAACTGCACCGGCAGCAATACAAAGTCCACCAAATTCATAACGATATCCTAGCGGCCTTCTCGCAGGTCGCCTATCCCTTCGAGCACGCCGCTGAATCCATTTCCGTTAGCCGATATCTCTGTGAACGTGCTCCGGACCCTACGGACGTTGATGAAGTCGGTGCGGCAGCGTATTGCCACCTGGAGCGACTGCCGGTCATGTATTTGCGATTGCTGGGATCCCTCGCGGATGTGGCAGAACATGTCGAGTCCGCTCTCGGACTACCTCCCTTACACGGAGATTCACATCCGACTAATCCTTTCCAGAGCTTGCCTACGCACGGGGTGGGCTAGCAATTTTGTCCCATGGTGTTGAGAAAGGAGAATGGTGTTGGGCGGCCGCTCCGTCTTACCTTGGTCAGACTTTAACGTGCACTTTTCGGCTCTCGATCGCCTCCCTTCGTAATGGCCTTATACAACTTCGGGCGACGGTCTTCGAGGTGGTTGTCGTCGCGGGCTTGGGTGAGGTCTAGGTCGCAGATGAGGACACCGGGTTGATCGTCTTCGCGCTTGGCGATAACTTGGCCCTTGGGTCCGGTGACGAGACTGGTCCGGGGATGGGCGAACGCGATGAAACATTGGTTCTCGTAACTGCGGGTGCGCATCATCGCTTCGTTGAATTCGCCACAAAAACCGTACGTCGGATTGAGGATTAATCGCGCGCCTTGGAGACGCAGCGTGCGCGCCGTTTCCGGCCACCGCCGGTCAGCGCAAATCATGATGCCGATCGGGCCCCAGGACGTGGGCCACACCGGTATAAGTTTGCCGGGCGAGAACTGCAAGTCGTGAGTTTGTAAATGAGTCTTGTGATAGACGCCGACTAGTTTGCCGCAAGGAGCCCAAAGCCCAGCGGCATTGTAAATCTTGCCTTTTTCCAGTGAGGTGAAGCCGAAGCAAACGTACATCGCACGCGTTCGCGCCTCTTCGGCCACGCGCGCGAGATAAGGACTGTTCTTGAGGTCTTGGGCAACCGTTCGCAATCTTTCGGGCGAATAACGCTCCTTGTCCGGCGCGGCATAGCCGTCCAGCCAACATTCCGGCGTTACGAATACGTCCACTTGTTTGCCTCCGGTTTCGCTGAGGAGCCGGAGGAAGACTTCGAAATTGGCCTCCAAGCCCCACTTTTCGGGAACGGCCTTCATCAGAGCCAATCGAATGACCGTGTCGTTGGGTCGGGGTGAATTCGTAGCCCGTTTGCCCGGACGCTCTGCGGCCGCAGCGTGGAGGCCCATCGAGAATACCGTCATCACTCCCACCGCCAACAAGAACACGACGAATGAAACCGAGTATGGATGCATTGCCTTGTCCTTTACATAGTCCAGATCAGGTTTCTTGGGAGCACGTTAACGGCGTGCGTGGATGAAATCAACATGACGGCCCTCAACAGAAGTCGGACGCACCGGACCTGTCAGACCCGTCCGACAGGTCCGTTGCGCCCAACGAGTCCGACCGATCAGGGTCGCTCACTTGACAATCATTTGGCGATTTGGTAAAATGCCTAATAAGGAGAGCATCCATGAACGCCAAGAGCCTCGCGCGATTCGAAGCGCGCGCCAAAATCATCAAGGCCATGGCCCATCCGACACGCCTGTTTATCGTGACGGAACTGGCCGGGCGCGAGCGTTGCGTCTGCGAGTTGACCGGCCTGATCGGCGCGGATATTTCGACCGTCTCCAAGCACTTGTCGATCCTGAAATCGGCGGGTATTGTCGAAGACGAAAAGCGCGGGGCGCAAGTGTACTACCGGTTGCATTGTCCATGCATCTTGCAGTTCTGCTGTTGCGCCGACGAAGTGGTGAAGACCGTCGCCAAAGAACAATTGGAATTGTCCAAGTGAAGAGAGGAGGACGTCATGGTTCCGGTTTTGGACACGAAGGATAGCGAGGCCGTACGCGAGGCCGTACGCAAAGGCTACGGCCAGATTGCGGTAGAAGAGAAGTCCTGCTGTGGAGCCACCCCTCGCTGTGGGACGTTGCCGCCCAGGGATCTTGCCCAGCGCGTTGGATACACTGAAAACGAATTGGCCGCCCTTCCCGACGGCGCCAATATGGGCTTGTCCTGTGGGAACCCCACGGCTTTAGCCGCGTTGCGGCCCGGCGAGATCGTGCTCGATTTGGGCAGTGGGGGCGGTCTCGATGTTTTTGTCGCTGGGCAGAAAGTCGGACCTGACGGGCGGGCCATTGGCGTGGACATGACGCCGGAGATGATTACCAAAGCCCGGAGGAACATCGCCGCGTATCGCGAGCGGACCGGCCTCGACAATGTAGACTTCCGCCTGGGCGAGATCGAGCACCTGCCGGTTGCCGACCAGACTGTGGACGTGGTCATCTCGAATTGCGTGATAAATCTCTCCCCGGATAAACCGCAGGTATGGCGCGAGATCGCCCGCGTGCTCAAACCCGGCGGGCGCGTTGCCGTTTCCGACCTGGCACTGGTCCGATCCCTGCCACAAGCGGTTCGAGAAATGGTCGAGGCGCTGATCGGCTGTGTCGCGGGAGCCGTGCTCATCGAGGAAACGGAACGAATGGCCCGGGCCGCAGGTCTGGCGGACATCGTGTTGACCCGCAATGACGGCTACGTGGACGCGATGAACGATTGGCAGGACCCGCTTTACCAGCAGATCATGCGGCACTTGCCGGAGGGCATGAAGGCCAGTGATTTCGTCACCAGCCTCGCGATCGCCGCGCGAAAACCGTCAATGGGTGTAACTGGGTAGCGAAACTCGCCGAAAGACATCAGCCCGCGACCGATATATGCGGAATGCCCGACGGCTAGCTGCGTCCGGCCAGAGCGTTCTCATACGAGTACAAAACTGCCGTCCGGCCGCATCTCAATCCGAGCTCCGAGTTCGAGTGCCGCTTGCGCGAGCCCGTGGTCGAAGTATGCCTTCTTCCCCTCGAAATCTAAGTTTTTGATATCCTCGTAAACGCGGTTCTTCCATTCCCAGACTTCGAGGAGCGCCTTGGGTATTGCTTCGTCAGTCTTCTTCATAAAGTAATTCCATCGGATTTGTCATCGTCAGCGGATAGTAGTATCCATTCTTCTCGTTGACGACTCTCACGGCAAGTTGCTTCTGAATATTCGCGAGATGACGAAAGTTCCACGATAACAGGATGTCCATCTGATGGCATGTGGCAATCGCGATGTGCTGTGCATCTTCCAATTTACGAGGCGGAACAACCCGTTCGGCAACGTAAGCGGCGGCGAGACGATTGGCCTCTTCACCAAAAGTCAGAATTCGAAGCCCGCAACTCCTTGTTATCTCCAACATGCGGTTTTTCTTGATGGCATCGGAAGTCTTCTCGATTTCTCTGAGTACCACTGTCGAAACGAATGTATCATAGCGATTTGCCCGGACGTAATTCCCAAAAAAATCCTCGGTAACTCTCCGAAATTCAGGACTATCTTCCGCGAAGAGAAAGCTCAGTACGGATGTGTCCAGATACACTTTTAACGGCTTCATGACAAGCCCTTGTTACGCGAAAGTCATGATGTATTTGTTTCTCCCAAGCTAGCTTCGACGAAAACACGCACCAGTTCCGGGTCGAATTGCTTGCCGACCTCATCCTGCAGGTGGGCAAGGGCCTGTTCGCGACTGCTGGTACGTTCGCGATAGTGGCGCGGGCTGGTCATCGCGCAATAGACGTCCAGAATCTTCATGATGCGGGCAGGAAGTGGAATCTTTTCTCTTTCGAGACCTTCCGGATAGCCGGACCCATCAAAGCATTCGTGATGGTAGCGCACGATATCCACCGTGTCCTTGAGCACGTCGGTCACGAGCACCAAGTTAGCGCCGAGATTGGTGTGCTGGCGAATGGTATCCCACTCGTCGTAGGTCAATAAGGCGTCCTTCAGGAGTATTTCATTCGGTATTTTGAGCTTGCCGATGTCACGAACCAGTGCGCCGCGCTCCAAGGTCAACTGGTCATCGGCATTCAGGCCCAGCGCTCGAGCGAAGCTTGTGGCCAAGTCTTGAACACGGACCGAACTTCCCGGCATGAACGCCTCGCGGCAGTCAATGGCCTCGGCCAATAGCAGCAGCAACTGTTCGTGCCGTTCGCCCAGAACGAGCGCCGCTTCGACGGCCACCGAAATTTCCGAACTGCCGGCTATCACCACCGCCGTCGCGGGCGGCAATTCCTCGCGCGGGTCTACCCGAACAACCGCGACCTCCTTACTTCTCGAGGCCTCTGCCGCGGCCTTTTGTAGGCGGGTGTTCTTCCCCACTACGGCAATCCGTTTGAGCATATCAACCACCCTCCCTGCTCCCGCGCCATCTTATCAGGGCAGGAGACTCGTGGCAACCAAGTACAAAGGTATTGGCTCGTGACCAGTGGCTGGTGGGTAGTATCGCGCCCTCGTAATCGCGAATCTCGATTACGATTACGAACCTTCGATTGGTTGGGGATTTTCGGAATAGTTCCGATTACGAGCGGCGATACTTCCTGGGACTTCCACGGCGGGCGGGTCGAGTGGGATGATCAATACTGCGCCGAACAATGCAGCGCCCTGATCCTGGTAAATACCGAGGTTGGCCTGAACATAGGCGGCGTTTTCCGGTTGTTCAAGGTATTCCGTGTGCCACGACCATTGCGAGACCGTCCGTTGGTTGACGACGTTGTGCGTGAGCACCGCCCGGTCTTCGCCGTCGTACCAAGTCCACCCGGCAAACAGTTTCGCGCTCTCCGATTGGCAGCGCACCGCCAACAGATAGTTCTGTCGGAATTGCACCGGCACGCAGACCGATGAACAGCGGGCAATTCCGTTGGGGTCGCGGGAGACCAATCGCAAATAGTGTTCCTCGCTTACGGCTCCAGCCGCCATGCCCTCGCGGAGTTCGCCGGAATGTTGTTTTCGGTAGAGCGCGGGCCAGCCGGGGAACACCGGCGAGTCATCACGAAACGACTGGAAATCGCCGAACGGCGCCAAGTTCTCGACCCATCGCAGTTCCAAAACGGTGTTTCCAAAGGCCAATCGCATCGCTTTAATCTTGCGCGTGTCCAGTTTGAAAATCGTCGGCTCCGCCCCGCCGGCGAAATAGTCGCCATACCATTTCACGAGCACCCGGAACGGCCCGCTGAAATCGTAGCAGTCGGGAGGAATCTCGATGCCGGCCGGGCGCAAACCGGTGCTGGTGCTGCGCGTCGGTTTTGGAATCGTGGTAGCACGCGTAGCGATGTGGTGAAGTTCTTGCTCGAGGCCCTTCAATCTTGCCCGAAGCGCGCTGTTTTGATCGCCAACGGGTGGTTCTGCGCCGGCCGGTTCCGCTATCGAGACGGGTGTCTCCGCAGGTCCCGGCAACGCGAGACGGTCCCGCAAGAGCTTGATGACCTTCGCGACTGCAAAGGGCCGGTACAAACTTGTCGAGGGAGTAGCGAGAAAGTGGTTCTCCGCCGGGATGCCGCGAGCCTCGCAGGTCAGACCGAGGAAAAACGAGGCATCCGGAGAACCCAGACGCGTCGCCTCGGTCAGTGATTCGAAGGCGGCATCGAAATCACCGCTGGCGAATCGCGCAATTCCTTCAAAGAGTTGCCCAACGACGCGCAAGTCCTCCTGTTGGCCAAGGATCTCACCCGCAGCACGGCAAAGCGCCCAGTCCTCATCGAAGATTGCGCGTCGCGCCAGCGCCTCGAGGGCGGAACCAGAAAGTCCTCTAATCTCTTCCGAAGTGGGCGCCGCCACGGCGAACAGCGAATCCCACAGACCCGCGCGTGCATACGCGTCCTTGAGCGAGGCGACACATTCGGGGCTGGGTTCTTCACCGAAAGCGCGCGCCAACTCGAACTGGTCTACGGCCCCCCAAGGGTCATCCTGTTCGAGCCAGAATTTCCCGAGATCGCAACGCGCCTCAGGATAAAAAAACGGACGCTGGGTCGGCGACGTAGCGGGAGCCGCTTCGAAGATGTCCCCGGTCGGATTCGCGACGGACACGCTCCTCATCGAAAAAAGTCGGGTGTACTCCTCGAGGGCCTGCTCCCGCTTTCCGGCACGCATCAGGGCCCGCGCATACCAATGGCGGGCGGCCGGCACGGCTGGTTCGCGTTCGCTGGCCAGCCGGGCGATCGTGACGGCGCGATCAATTTTCCCGGCGTCCAGGTATTGGGGAACCTTCCGGCTATAATCGCGACTATCGCGCACCAGCCGCGTGAGGTATAAGCCGAATGGCATGAACAAGAGGAAGCTCAGACCACACAGCAACGCGGCCACGATAAGCGCCCGGCGTTGCTTCTGAGGCGTGATTTCGTCGGACATGACGGGGTCAGGCCCGCCTATTCCGTCGGCTGCGGTTGGATCGGAACGAAGGATGGCAACAATACCCCTTCATGGCGCCCCATCGCTCCGCTCGGACTTGTTCCCGATAGCGACCAGGTAGAACGCCAGGAAGAGAAATAACCCCATGCTCAATAAGTAGAGACCGCGGTATTCGGGAGCGACATGCTTGTAAATCGTAGCCATGATGCCCATATATACGTTCATCGCATAAACGAACAGCACGACCTGCCGGTGGGTAAGTCCGAGCTCCAATAGACGATGATGCAAGTGGCTCTTGTCGGCCGCAAAGATATGCCGAGCCGCGCGCGCGCGCGTGACGATGGTGCGCAACATGTCAAAAATCGGAATGCCCAGGATGACAAGCGGCAGCAGCAATGCCGCCACGGCCGTTCCTTGCGATACGGAATCAAAGGTTTCTGCGGCCAGAACCAGGCCCAGGAACATCGAGCCGGTGTCTCCCATAAACACCTTGGCGGGATAGAAATTGTACCGCAAGAAGCCGAGCCCGGCGCCCATTACGATGACCAGTACGATACCGCCGGCCCAGGCCCCTTGCACAATCTTGTTAAACAGCAGGAAACCGCACATGATCACCACCGAACCGGCCGCTAAACCGTCCAGACCATCCAGCATGTTGATGGCGTTGATGATTGCCGCCGTGCCCACCACGGTAATCAAGAATGAAAGAGGACCAACCTCGACGACGTTGCTGACCCAAGGAATACCGATTTCCTGCATTTGGTACCCGAAGGCAAACAGCGCGGCTCCGGCCAGGAATTGGCAACCGAGCTTGATGGCCGGACGCATCCCGTAGATATCGTCCCACAGACCCGCGAGCGTTACAATGAGTGCTCCGCTTATTAGGCCGACGTACCGCTCGCGCCAAAACACTGGCCACAGGCTGAGCGTAACCCCCAGCGCGATCACCAGGGCCGGCAAGAATACCACTCCCCCGGCGCGGGCGACGGTTCCCGTATGTATTTTGCGCCAGTTCGGTTTGTCAATGATTCCAAAATGACGCGCCCACCACAGGACCAGCGGTTCAAGAACCAGGGCGAGAAGGCAACCCATCGCCATAGCCACGCCATATCGCGAGAGAAATTGGGCCGTCATGAGTCGTCCAGCAAGTACTGTGAAATGGTCTCGACAATCCGCCCGGACGCCTGGCCGTCTCCGTACGGGTTCACCGCCGTGGCCATGCGCGCATACGCCCGTGGCTCTTCCAACAGCCGGGAGGCCTCCCGTACTATCTGGTCCGAGGCGGTTCCAACCAGCTTGGCGGTGCCGGCCGAAACACCTTCGGGTCGTTCCGTCGTTTCCCGCAATACCAGCACGGGTTTCCCCAAACTGGGCGCTTCTTCTTGAACACCCCCGGAGTCGGTAAGTATCAGGTGGCTGTCTCGCATCAGTTTCACGAACTCCGGATACGATTGTGGCGGAAGCAGATGAACCCGATCATCCGCGACCAACGCGGCCGTCATGGCCTCCTGGACGTTGGGATTCGGATGCACCGGAAATACCACGTGGAGGTCCGGATACTTCTGGATGAGCGCCGATATGGCCCGAAACGTATTCCGCATCGGGTCGCCAAAACTTTCTCGCCGGTGGGTCGTCAACAATAGCATTCGCGGCATCTCCGCCAGGTTCAAAGCCTTGAACGGTTGACCTTGGAGCTTGCGCAGCGTGAGGAAGAGCGCGTCAATTACCGTATTGCCGGTCACCGTGACGCTTTCGGCAGTGATTCCGTTTCGAACCAAGGCGTCTCTGGCCGCGGGCGTCGGGGCAAAATGAAGCGTACTGACCGCATCGGCCACCCAGCGGTTCAATTCCTCGGGAAACGGATTCCGCAGATTCCAGGTCCGCAGCCCCGCCTCGACGTGACCCACCGGAATTCCCAGATAGAATGCCGCCAGGGCGGAGGCCATTACTGTGGTAGTGTCGCCTTGAACCAGCAACAAATCGGGACGGCTGGAGCGCAACGCATCGCTCATCCCCAACAACACCCGCGAAGTCAGTTCAGAAAGGCCCTGGCCTCGGGTCATGACGTCCAAATTCCGGTCGGCCGGGACTTCGAAGAAGCTCATCATCGAGTCGGCCAGTTCCCGATGCTGGCCGGTCAGACACACTTCGGTCCGGAATGCCCCATGGGCTCGTAACGCATGATAAACGGGCGCCATCTTGATGATCTCGGGGCGAGTCCCCATCACCAACAGGATAAACTTTTCTTCCAAGGAGAACCTTCCTCCAATTCCGGCGACGCTGCAAAGCTCCCGAGGCTATGATGCCAACCGCAGGCCGGCGCGCTGCTTGAGAACCGCGATCAGTTTTTCCACGGTAGCCACGGTGAAATCCCCTTGGATCGTCGGACCCTCCAATTTCGGGACACCACTGAGCACGATGCCGTAGTCGGCTTTGAGCCGAGCCCGTAGTTCCTCGAGACCCATGTTGGCCAACAAGAACATGTGTTCCGGGTTCTGCGCCCAGGTATTGCACTCCACGGAGAGATGCACATTCAGCGTATCGTTGGGCGCCAAGTCGGCATAGCCCGTGATCGTGCCGATGCCGCGGACGATGGTCAAGGTATCCTCGGCGACGGCCTGCTCCGGCGGGACTCCAGCGAACGGCCGCGAACCGAGGAACGCCGCGAACCCGGTGCCTTGCCGATTATCAAAGGCCAGACTCAGCAAATGACTCGCCTCGACCGCGGGCGCCGCGATCGCAGCAATCTGAGCCCAACGGGCCCGGATAGCCTTGACCACCGCTTCCGGCAGCACACCGGTAACTTCACCTACTAACACGCCGCGCCTGCGAAGCGCCAGCGCACCTTCACTCCGTTGTGCGGCCAGCGGACCGAGTCGTTGTTCATTGATGAATACCACGGATTTGGTCTGCCCAGAGTCCAAAGCGGCTTCGGCCAATACGGCGATTTGATGAGGCAGCACCCTCGCCAAAGCCCAAGTCGGCACATTGTGCTCGGGCTGCAGAAATCTGGCCGCCAGTTCCGGAGCAAGCAATGGTTCCACGACGACTTGGACAGAGGTTTGCGGCGTTACCAACTCGCGGTACGAGATTCGCGGCGCGCCGCGAATAATCCCGAAACTATTGTCCGCTACAAACGCCACCACCATGACGATGCAAGACACGATCGCGAGAACTACGAAAACAATCGAGCAACCCTTCTTCAATCGCGGAACTCCCACCCCGGCATCAACCATTCACCGTGGGCTATCGTAGTGACCCCGCCCGGACTTGTCAAACCAGAGTTTCTTCCGACGTCACAACCCATCATCGGCGCCTGGGGTCGTGGGAACGGCCGATAACAATCTCTAGGGGAAGCCGAATTACGGTTGCATAGATATTGGGTCTGTGTTATCATGAGACACGAGATATTGTACTCAATGACAATTGGTCACTTTTCAGCATCTATATGTTGTGTTTTGGGACCGCTGACCTGCCTACGTGTACGTCTGCACGACGCCTGGGGTCATCATGAACTCGGTTAGTCGCCTACTGTATGTGCCGGGTGAAGTCTCCAGCTTTCGGCAACTGCTGCCGAATCCTCTCCTGGCGTCTATTGTGGGCTCGCTGACAGAAGCCGGTCATTCCTCGGAGATTTGGGACTACGGTACGGTGGCGACGCTGGCGCGATACTGTCCCGAAGGGGAATCGGTTCGACTCGATAGCGTGCGGAACGCACCGGGCACTCGCGGCGTGGCAGGATGGTGGGACAGGGCGTTGCAGTTTTGGAACCCGCGGCCACCGGGATGTACGAATCCGGTAGTGCAGGCTCAAGTCTTGAATGAAATCACGAACCGCTTGGCCGCGGTTCGGGGGCTGGGCTTTGTGGTTCTTGCACTGGACAGCGCGAACACGTGCCGAACCGCACGAAAAGTCGCCGAGGGTCTGAAGCAAAGGCGCCCGGAGATTTGCGTTTTTGCGGTGGGTGATTTCGTGGAAGTACTGGCGCAATCCGCGCCGGAACATTGGGCTCCCTTCGATGGTCTATGCGTCGGCGATTGCGAACTTTCTCTGATTGATTTGGCCGCGTGCCTGAAACGGCGAACTGCTTGGCGCTCGATTTCCAATCTCGTGTTCCGCCGCGGTGATCGGGTGGTACACACGCCGCAAGAGTATCTTAGTAACTGGTCCACGTGGCCATTTCCAAGTTACGATCCGGGGCTCTATCCCGCGCTTCAAGGCATGCAGAAATTCCACTTCTTTGCCGTGGAAGAACAGCGAGCTCGGTCGTACCGCGGCAAGCAGCAAACTTCGACGGATGGAATGGCACCATGGAGTAATGTCAAACCCCCGGAGAGAATTGCAGAAGAAATGCGGCGGCTTTCCGACAGTTGCGGCGTGTATTGTTGTCGGCTTCACGGCTCGACGGCAAGTATGGCGCACGTTCACGGGCTGGCGAATCATCTGCTCGCCCGGGGCGTTCATGTGCTGCATAGTCGCGGCTGCGATGCCCCTATTCTCGATCAAGCCGCCTTGGAAAGACTGGCCAAGTCGGGCTGCGATACCGTGACGTTTCATGTCGAGAGCGGAAGCCAACGACTCTTGGAGGATTTCTACGCACGGAGCTTCGGGATCAGTCAGGTAGAAACCGTCTTGCGGGCCAGTCGCGATGCCGGCCTGTTCACGGTCATCCACCTCACCTATCCCTGCCCACAGGATGATCGTCACACGAAAGCCGAAACACTTCGGCTACTGGAACGGACGCGTCCGCACGCTGCGGTAGTAAGTGTGCCCGAGTTCCGTCTCGGCTTGGTGTGGAGTCGGAATTTGCCATCGCAGCGATCCGGATTCGAGAGTTGCCCGCGGCATCGTGGATCACATTGGTTCGCGCCGCGCGGCCACGGTGTGAACGCTTACCTGCGCTCGTCGCGCAGAGGCGAAGCCCGTGCGGCGGATCAGGCGCGTCAGGCGCAAGAAGCGCTGCTTCTTGAGATTGAGGATCGGGGCATTCTAACATGCTTCTCGGAGGAGGCGATTCTGGCGGCTCGAGCGGGTGGCTATGTCGGGCGAGAGGGTCAATTCTTGCGGATGTTGCAGACGTGCGACGCGAGCGAACTCGCGGCGCTCGCCGGCGAGTTCAATGACCGTATCTGCTCTCCAGCGAGTCGTCCCGGATGGCATCCGTATGTGCCAATGCGCGCCGCCGCAGGGAACTAAAGGATGAAACGGCCGATTGTGGTGACAGGGATCGGAGTGTTGGCCTGCAACGGCCTGGGCCGGGCGGCGTTTTGGAAGGCGCTCGAGTTCGGCGTTTCCGGGATTCGTAGCCTTGACCGTTTTGACGCTTCGGAATTTCCTTGCCGCATCGCAGGTCAACTCTGGGATTTCAACCCGGAAGACTTTATGAAGAAGAGCGACGTTCGACACTGGCATCGGCACGTCCATCAAGCGGTGGCTTGTTCGAAACTAGCCGTCGAGGACGGGGAATTGTCGAAAGCGAAGTACGATCCGGAACGGTTGGCGGTAGCCATCGGCACCAGTATCGGCAGCCCCAACGAAGCCTACGAGGCGGAACAGGAAGCGTACGAGTCGCACGGCTACCGCAAGGTCAGCAAATTGGCGTCGTCGGCGTTCTCCGGGCATTCCGCGACGGTCCACGTGAGCATTGATTTCGGCCTGCGCGGTCCGGCCATTACTATTTCCAGCGGTTGCGCCACCGGCCTGGACGTGCTGGTCTGGGGCGTGAATCAAATCCGCGCCGGACGCGCCGATGCCGCGGTGGTGGGCGCCACGGAGTCGCCTATTTTTCCCATGTCGTTTGCCACGGCGTGTTCGTTGGGCATTTTGTCCAAGCACAACGATGCGCCCGAAAAAGCGATGCGGCCATTCGATCGAAACCGCGACGGGATCGTGTTGAGCGAGGGCGCCGTGGCATTGATTCTCGAACCCGAAGAACGCGCGCGTGCGCGAGGCGCGTACATTTATGGCGAAGTTGCCGGTTTCGGTTCGGCCTCCGAGGGGCGCAATCCGCTGATCCTGGATCGCCAGGGGGCGGCTCTGGCCCGAGCGGTGGAAGGCGCCATCCGCGATGCCGGCGCATCCCCGAATGAGATTGACCACATTCAAAGTCACGGGGTCTCGCTCGAGATGTACGACCATTGCGAGGCCAACGCCTACAAGAAGGCCTTCGGCGAGACCGTCTGCCGAATCCCGATCTCGGCCATCAAATCCATGACCGGCCAGGCTTATTCCGCCGGCGGTCTGCTGGGCGCCGCGGCCGCGCTGCTCGCACTGAATAAAGGAATCGTACCGCCGACGATCAATCTGGAGGATCCGGACCCCGCCTGTGACCTGGATTTTGTGCCCGGTCGGTCGCGGTTAAACGATATCCGGACCGCGCTGGTGACGGCGATGAGTTTCGGCGGCACGCATGGCGCGGCCGTCCTGAGACGGAGGAACTGATGCTTGCGCCCGTAACCACCGCGCTGCTCTTGTTCTCGGGCTTCTCGTCCTTCGCCCTGGGCGTGCTGGTGGTTGCGCGCAATCCCTATCGCCGACCGCACCGGGCTTTTGGGCTGCTGGCTTTGAACCTTTCCTTGTGGGCCGTCGGTGTAGCTTGCGTAACGTTGAGTCAAACCGAGGATAGCGCCAGGTTCTGGGTATCGGCCACGTTTGTCGTGGCCAGCTTTTTGCCCGCGACGTTCTATCATTTCATTGGGCTGTTTGCGCGCCCTCGCTTCGAAGGACTACGCGGGTTGTTGGCGGCATTCTATGTCGCGGGGCTGGTTCTCGCCCTCTATGCCGCGACGCCTTGGTACGTCAGTAGCGTTTCGGTCGCCCCCGGTCAGATT
This sequence comes from Candidatus Hydrogenedentota bacterium, assembly GCA_016209895.1. GTDB lineage: Bacteria > Hydrogenedentota > Hydrogenedentia > Hydrogenedentales > SLHB01 > JACQVH01. Next base: position 18,056 of record JACQVH010000148.1, read on the forward strand.
CCGAGAGTTCGCTTTGGTCCTGCCTTGCACGCCTACGGCGTCTGCGTAACGTTGGCCATGTTGTTCTCGGCAGCGAATCTGTTCAACAAGCTTCGTCAAGCCGAAGGCGTCGAGCGGCGGCAAATCCAGCACGTGATTCTGGGCGTTTTTCTTTCCACTTTGCTGGCCACCCTGACGAACATCATCGCGCCGATTCTGGGCATCACTTCATTGGAGCCGTATGGCGCCACTTTCACGACCCTCATGATGATGATCTTCGCGTACGCCATGGTGCGGTACCACTTGCTCGACGTGTGGGTGATCATTTCACGCACCACGGTTTACGCCCTAATCACCGGCTTCGTCGTGTTGACCTTTTTCAGCATGGTGTCGATCGTGCATCTAACCCTGAAGGCGCGAGGTGGCGCGACCGAATTGTTGCCGACTATCCTCACAGCCCTGGTCATCGCACTGGTACTGCAGCCCATGAAGGAACGAACACAACTCTTTCTGGACCGGCTCATCGTGAAGCGGCGTTACGATGTTCAGGGTCTGTTGGCGCGTGTCAGCCAGTACGCGGCCCAAATGGTGAAACTACACGAGTTGCTGCGAACCGTCGCTGCCGATATCCAGCGCACCATGGGGGTCACCGTTCTCCGCATCCTCCTCGTGGATGAGCAGGAGCCGACGTCCGTGGTCACTGAACATTCCAGCGAGTCCGGCGAGATTGGCTGCCTCCGGCGCGAGTACGAGCCCTTGCTCGAACGGCTGCGCTCTGATCCCGCGCCCCTCGTGCTGGAACAACTGGTCCACGGCCGACCAAGCCGGGACCGTGCCCGGCTGGCGGAGCAACTCGCCGAACTGGATGCGTACGTCTGTTTGCCCCTCCAAACCACGGCCGGTCTCATTGGTTTGCTCACGCTCGGTCAAAAGACCTCGCGCGACATGTATTCGCGCGACGATTTGCTGGTCTTTACCGCCTTGGCCGGGCCCCTGGCCACGTCAATCGAGAATGCGCGACTCTACCGCAAACTGGAAGAGGCCAATCTCCACCGCGCTCGCATCCTTAGCAACATGCGTGGTGGTGTCATCGCCGTGGATATCTCGGGCAAAGTGTCCACGGTTAATCAAGGGGCGATTGACCTCTTTGGTCCCGTCCGATTGGGCCAGCCCTTGGATGCTCTGAACGCGGACGTTGCCCATATCCTGGATCACACCTTACGGACCGAGCAGGTGGTCACCGACTTTGAAACCATTGTGGTACGGCCCGACGGCGCCAAGGTTCCAGTAGTGATCTCGTCGTCCTGTTTGACCACGCGGGACGAGCAGCTCACGGGGGCGATGGCGGTCGTCTACGACCTGACGCAAGTCAAACGTCTGGAGCAGAACGTGCAGCGCGCCGACCGCCTTCTGTCGCTCGGAACGCTCGCCGCGGGAATGGCGCACGAGATCAAGAATCCGCTGGTCTCGATCAAGACGTTCACCCAGCTTCTGCTCAACCGCTACGAGGATGCCGAATTCCGCAGCACCTTTGCGGAGATAATCCCGCACGAAGTGGAACGCATTGACTCGATTGTGACACGTTTGCTGCATTTTGCGCGGCCGCAGCCCGCGGCGTTCGCTCCGCAGAATCTGCGCGTCATTATCGAGGAGGTGTTGGCGCTGGTGGAGAACCAGGTTCGCACCGGACACGTTACGGTCGAGACCGAGTTTCCGGACCATGTGATCGAGGTGTACGGAGACGAACAGCAGTTGCATCAGGCGTTTCTGAACCTGTGTCTGAACGCGATCGACGCGCTACGCCTGAAACAAGGCGGCTTCCTTCGGATCAACGCGCAGTATGATCGCATGTACGTACGACGCAACGGGTATAAGCCGCGCCTCGAGATCGAATGCGTAAAGATTACTATTTCGGACACGGGCTGCGGAATTTCCGAAGACAACTTGCGTCACATCTTTACACCGTTTTTCACCACGAAGGAAAACGGGAGCGGGCTCGGTCTGTCCGTGGTGCATAGCATTGTGGCTGAACATGGGGGCGAAATTGACGTTGCCAGCCTGCCGGACGAAGGGACCACGTTCACTCTTCGGTTGCCGTCGGCGGCGGGTAAGCGTCCGGTGGGAGTTCCAAACGAATGAATGTCTATCTGGCCATCGCCGAGGATCGTGCGGTGGGGGAATCGTTGCGTGCGGCCTTGCCGGAAAACGATCTGGTGTTGATCGAATCCAGCGTCGAATCCGCCTTGCGCCGCCTGATTTCCATCAAGCCGGACGTAATCATCTTGGACGACAGCGCGATACCCAGCACGCCCGCCATGGACCGCGTGCGTGGCGCGGCGGGCGACGTGCCCTTGTTGGCATTGTCCAGTCACGGCGATGCGGAAACCCTTGCGGGATACACGCTGGCCGGGGTACAAGCCTGTTTGGCCAAGCCATTCTCGTGCGAAGCTTTGCGTGCGGAAGTGCAGCGGCTGGCGTTCGTGGACGAACCGGCCCTAGTTCCGACCGCGGGCACAAGTCATCTGCCGGAGTGGAGCGGGGCGCTGAGCCGGCATCAGACGGCCGTCCGCTGGTTGAGCCGGGTGGCCAGCCATATCAAAGACCCGTTTCGTCTGAGCCAAAGCTTGCTCGATTCGGTGGTGGATATCTTTGATGTTGCGCGCGGCGCGGTATTGCTCGAATCGAACGGCGGTGTGCGGGTGGTGGCGAGCCAAGGTCTTCCCCCGAATCTGGCCGAATCGCTCCGCTTCGGTTTCGCAACCGGGCTCATGCGCTGGTTTGAATCCAACGTCCGATTGATTGACCGGCTTCAGACGCGCGACGCGGCCGGCGCGGTCAAAGAGATGAGCTTGCTGGGAGCCCGGCTGGGCGCGCCTATCCTGTGTAGCGGCCGCGTTCATGGCGCCGTGCTGGTCGGCGAAAAATCGTCCGGTCTGGAGTATGGTCCGGAGGAGCGCGACCTGCTCTCCATGGTGGCGCGTTGTGCCTCCATCGCCTTCGAGAATGCGAAGCTTTACCAGGATGCTTCTCGGCAGCGCGCTCGACTAGACGCGCTGCTCGCAACGATCACGGCCGGGGTCGTGGTGGTCCGTCCGGACAAGACCGTTTCGCTTCTCAATCAGGGCGCCGAACGGGCCCTCCAGGTACGGGCTGGGGATGTCCTCGGACGAAGTGTGCAGAAGTTGGGTTCCGCCTTCGCCGACGTCGTCTTGCACACGCTGGCCGACGGCAAACCGCGCCTGCGCCAGGAAATCTTTGACCGCGCAATTGACGCCCGACTGGGCTTGAGCGTCACGCCGATGGGGAGCGAGGGCGTGGTCGTCATCTTCTCGCGGCTGCCCGATGAATCCGCCCGGACCGAAGACATTGCTTACAGTCCTTTCTGGGAATATTTGGCTTCGCGCGTGGCCCAGGAAATCAAGAATCCGATGGTCGCCATCAATACCTTCGCGCAACTGTTGCCGCGCAAATACGATTCCACCGATTTTCGCGAGGCCTTCGGTGAAGTAGTGCAAAAAGAGATCAGTCGGATCAACCTCGTGGTGGAAACACTGTTTGAGTTCGCGCGCCATCCCCGGCTGGTCCTGCAGCGGACCAACGTCAATGACACGCTCCAGAACGTGCTGCGCACCTTCGAGGACAAACTGCGCGCACATTCGATCCGGTTGGAGACCTCGCTCGATCCGTCCGTGTCCGAAGCGGAGCTCGATCCCATATTTTTCTCGCAGGCGATTCATAACGTGGTGCAAAATTCACTCGAGGCGATGCCTGAAGGCGGAACGCTTTCCATCCGTACTCGACAGACCGGCGATAGCTGCGAGATTCTTATCGCCGATTCGGGTCCCGGTATCGCCGAGAAAGACGCGCCCCACGTATTCAAACCGTTCTTCAGCACCAAAGAACAGGGCATGGGACTGGGACTAACGGTGGCCAGCCGGATCATGCGCCAGCACAAGGGCGAGCTTCGACTCGTGAGCAACCCGGAAGGCGGCAGCGCGTTCGCCTTCCATTTACCGATTTCAGGACAAATGCATGCAGACCATCCTGGCAGTTGACGACGAAGCCGGAATCCGCGAATCGTACCGCTTCATCCTGTCCGACAAGTACCGCGTCCTCCTGACGGATAAGGGCGAGAGCGCGCTCCGAATCCTCCAGCAATCTCACGTGGACTTGGTGCTGCTCGATTTGATGATGCCGGGTATCAGCGGCATGGAGGTACTGGCCGAGTTGTCTCGGCGCGGCGAGTCCGTACCGGTCATCGTGATCACGGCGCTGAACTCCGTCGCCAACGCGGTAGCCGCGATTAAGCAGGGCGCGCGCGAATACATCATCAAACCGTTCGACGTGGATCAGTTGCAGCGCGCCGTGGCCCGCACACTCGAAGAGCAGAAGCAGCGGCAGGAATTGCGTGTGCTGCGCGAGGAAGGGGTGCGGGGCTTCGAGTCGCTCATTGGCGACAGTTCGGCCTTCCAGGCTATGATCGCCTTAGCGCGCAAGGCCACGGCCGTGGACTCCACGGTCCTGGTCACCGGCGAGAGCGGTACCGGAAAAGACTTGCTTGCGCGGGCCATTCATTCCGGCGGCAAACGCAAGCGCGAGCCGTTCGTCGTGGTTTCGTGCTGTGCTATCCCCGCCACCCTCGTTGAGAGCGAATTGTTCGGTCACGAAAAAGGGGCCTTTACGGGCGCCACGGAGCGCCGCATTGGGAAAGTGCAGATCGCGGACCGCGGAACCTTGTTCCTCGACGAGATTGGCGAGATGCCGCTCGAAGCGCAGGCCAAGATGCTGCGCGTGCTTCAGGACGGGCAGTTCTATCCTATCGGCAGTTCAAAGCTCGTAGAAGTGGACGCACGGTTCATCTGTGCCACCAACCGCAATTTGCGCGAGGCCGTAACGACGGGTATCTTTCGAGAAGACCTGTTCTATCGTGTGAACGTGCTGCCCATCGAGGTTCCGCCGTTGCGCCGCCGCCGGGAAGACATCCCGGGCCTCGTCACCCATTTCCTGGTCAAGTATGTCCCGCGGATTAACGCCCAAGCCCGGCAGTTCAGCCCGGAAGCGTTGTTGGCGCTCGCGAGCTACTCCTGGCCCGGGAATATCCGCGAACTCGAGAACGTGCTGCAGCGGGTCCTGGTGCATCACAACCAGGAGACGGTCATTCGTGCGGAACATTTGTCCGGTATCCTTCCAACCAGTCCCGCAGAAGACCTGTCCGACATCGCCGCCTTCGAAGGATTCCCGCTCGAAGAAGCCACCAGACGTCTCGAACGACACCTGATTCTGCGTGCGCTGAGTAGGTGCGGGTTCGTGAAGTCTCGCGCCGCGGAACTTCTGGGAACCACCCGCCGAATTCTGGGCTATAAAATGGAACAACTGGGCATCGAGTCAAAGTCTAGCCCCGAAGAAGAGGAGGCGGACGAGAAAGCGTCATGAGCGTTCAACTATTTCTCCGGGATACAGCAAACCGCCGCGAGATTCTTCCATGGATGTGACGGTAGTCGGTTCCGTGGCGCTGGACACGGTGGAAACCCCTTCCGGCAGAATCCAAGACGCGCTCGGGGGCGCGGCCACCTTCTTTGCCCTGGCCGCCAGCAACTATGTCCCCGTCCACATGGTCGCGGTGGTCGGTGAGGATTTCCCGGAAGAACACCTGAATCTGATGAAACGCCGGCCGATCAACCTGGAAGGACTCCAGCGCGCCCGGGGCCGCACCTTTCGCTGGTCCGGCCGCTATCATCAGGACCTGAACGTGCGCGATACCCTGGACACGCAACTCAACGTGTTCGAGCATTTTCATCCCGAACTTCCCCCCGCGGCCCGCAGCGCGAAATACCTTTTCCTGGGCAACATCCACCCGGCACTGCAGCTCGAAGTCTTCGAGCAGACTGGCGCGACCTTTGTCGGACTCGACACCATGAACATCTGGATCGAGGGTGCGCCGGACACGCTGAAAGAGGTTCTGAGACGCGTCAACGCCATCATCATCAACGACGCCGAACTCCGGCAATTGACCGGGGAACACAACCTCATCAAAGGCGCGCGCCAACTGCAGAAGCTCGGCCCGTCCATCGTCGTGCTCAAGAAAGGCGAACACGGTTGCCTGTTGTTCGCCGGCCACGAAGTGTTCTCCGCGCCGGCCTATCCCATGCCTGAAGTTGTTGACCCGACCGGCGCGGGCGACTCGTTTGCCGGCGGTTTCATGGGCTACCTCGCCGGCCACGATATGACAGATACCGCGACGCTGCGGCAGGCCGTGATCCACGGCAGTGTGCTGGCCTCGTTCACCTGCGAGAGATTCGGCACCGAGCGTCTCGCCGAAATCGGCCCGCAAGACATTGCGGCGCGCTACCAAGCCTTCCGCGACCTGGCCACGTTCTGAACGTGCGATGCCCTCGAACCCACCCAAACCCAACATCCTCTTCATCTTGACCGACCAGCAACGGTGGGACACACTGCATTGCTACGGAAACTCCCTTGACATTTCGCCGCATCTGGACACGTTGGCGCGGGATGGCGTGCGCTTTGAATTCGCGTTTACGTGCCAGCCGGTGTGTGGCCCAGCGCGGTCATGTTTGCAGACGGGCCGGTACGCGACGGAGACCGGCTGTTGGCGCAACGGCATCGGACTGCCCCTCGACGCCCTAACGTTGCCGCGGCTCCTGTGTCCCGCCGGATACGAAATCGGCTACATCGGCAAGTGGCACCTCGCCTCGACGCCGCCGGATATCAATTTCGAAACGAAAGCTGTGCCGCCGGAGTATCGTGGCGGCTACGACGACTTTTGGCTGGCGTCTGACGTGCTCGAATTCACGTCGCATGGCTACGACGGCCACATGTTTGACAGTGACATGCTTCGCGTGGATTTCCCGCCGGGGCGATATCGGGCGGACGCATTGACCGATTTTGCGGTTGACTATCTGCGCACACGGTCTCGAAAGATACCATTCTTTCTGTTCTTGTCGTACGTCGAGCCACATTTCCAGAACGATCACCGGCATTTCGAAGGGCCACAAGGTTCGAAGCAACGATTCCGGGATGTCCCCGTTCCGGCCGATTTACGGGGCAAAGATGGCGATTGGCGCGAGGAGTATCCCGACTACCTCGGCTGTTGCGCCGGCCTGGACGAGAACGTAGGGCGTCTCCGGTCCGAACTTGCCGCGCTCGGGATCGCGGAAAACACGTTGATCATCTATACGAGCGATCACGGCTGCCATTTCCGGACACGGAACCGCGAATACAAGCGCTCCTGCCATGAAAGCTCTATTCGCGTGCCGATGATTCTTCTCGGTCCGGGGTTTTTCGGCGGACACGTTATCACTGAACTCGCCAGCCTGATCGATCTCCCACCGACCGTCTTGAACGCGGCGGGAGTCGCACCGCCGTCTGCCATGCGGGGCCGTCCGCTGCAACCCCTGGTACGAGGCGAAGTTCGCGATTGGCCACAAGAAGTGTTCGTCCAGATCAGCGAATCACAGACCGGCCGCGCCCTACGGACCAAGCGGTGGAAATACTCGGTCTCCGTACCCGGACAGCCGGAAGGAACATCCCAGCCAACCGCAGAGGTGTACCACGCGGAGTATCTATACGACCTGGAGAACGACCCCCACGAATTGGTCAACTCGGTGCGGGAACCCGATTTGAAAGAACTCCGCACCGACCTGGCCGAGCGGCTGAGAAAGCTAATGGTCGCGGCCGGTGAGAAGGAACCTGAGATACTGTCTGCGGGCTGATTGGCCCGCTCTTTGGAAACAAGCCGCGTATTGGCGACGGAACAATCCTGGACTCAGCCCTTGTTGGGGCCTCAAGAGCGGCGAATGGGAAGACAAGCGTTCTCCTGCGCCTGGACCTTCTCTGTCCTTGTGTCTGATGGCGCTGGTAATGGTCGTGGAATGAATGGTTGGCTCTCTGGTTTAACGACCACATTCCGACAGAAATTCTGATATTGATAGACATCAACGCGAGTCAGCAGCTTGGTCGTTTCGAGAAGCACGTGGCCTTCCCCGGATAGCAGCCTGACTCGGTACGAGTTGTCCTTGACAAGATTTCTGGCGGCCTCTACCGAAGTATGATAGCCGCGCTTCTCTTCCTGTCTCGTGCAAGCCGTAACAAGTATGAAGCTGATGTTATCGTAAGCATCGAGGTCCCATCCTTCCAGTTCAGCCAACTGTGACTCATAGCTGGCATTGGAAAGGTCAGGTGTTTCCACCAGGACAACGATGGGTGGAGACCGGCGTTTGTACTTCCCCGCGAATTCCTCGAGCACAAGTGTGGAGTGATACTTGCGTTCGCTGGACGCATAGGAATAATCAAAATCGAGCACTTCCGGCTTCATCGGAAAGCGTTCCTGGGTGGTCTCGTGTTTCTGCGTGTCCACGTGATAGGATTCGATCTCGACGATCAAAGTATTGCCTTCAATACCGACGATATCCGTGCTTAGATACCGTCCCTCTGCTCGCGCCGCCGCGCGGACCTCGGGCAGAGGAGTTACAAGGGTCGCTTTTTGATGCGCGAGATCCAATTCGAATAGGCCGCCATCACCATAAATCTCCGACGTGGAAACGTACAGATACCACCCGGATGGCGACCACGCAATTCCGGTCACGTCCGACGCCCACAGGGGGTCCTGCCAGAACAAACTTGGCCCTCCCCATTTGCAGTCGGGAAGCCCTTCCACGACCAATCCTTCAACCCCGGTCAAAATGACACCGATATATTCGCCGATGGCGTCTGCGTCGAAGACATACACGCTGAAAGGGCTGTTGGCGACCGAGTGTAATCCATGGGTCAGGCTTTTGCCTGTGACTACTAGCTTGTCGCTTGGCGGAGGAGTTTCGGAAGCGTTCAGCGAAACCCCAAAAACCAGCGAAATGAAGGTAACCATCATGGCGCTCACCCATATCCGCTGCAAAGCGGTACCTTTTATCGGAGTATTCGTAACCTCTTGTATGATACCGCCCGTTGAGCAAGAGTTTCATCCGGTGGGCTGACTCTGATAGGCTCTACATATGGCACGCGGGGAGAATATCAACTGGCGGATAAGAATACGGGTTTGCTTCATGACCGCCACGCTTATGCTGGCTTGGACCTCCGCCGGCACCAGAGCAGCCGCTGCCGATACCGCAGCACAAGGGGCGGGAACAGCTATGACGTTGTATGTCTCGAAACTTGGCGATAATTCTGATGGAACTTCGTGGGGCCGGGCTTTTCATACGATTCAAGCCGCGCTCTCGGCCATCCCGGACGACCGCGGCAGACACCGCATCATCATCCGCCCGGACACCTATTTCGAAGCGAACCTGTTCCCGAAATATCCGGGCGCGCCCGGCGCGTATAACGTCCTCGAAGCGGATTGGGACGGCAGCCTTGGTTCCGGCGTGACTGGCTGGGCCGTGGTGGATTCGAGCGATCCCGACAAGGGTTTCAAGAGCGTGGACTGGTACGGCCCGTTTCGTGCCGACCCCGAATTCTCGGCCATCGGCTGGGACCGTTGGGTGCTCCGGCGCATGTACACCACCGGTGGCGACGCCGGGCTGTTCTGGGACCTAACCAACAAGCTCGGCAGCGAATTCACGGTCGTGGTCGAGGATTCCGTCGGCATCGGACGGGCCTTCGGCGGCGGTGTAGGGGCATTCGTAGGACGCGAGAAGGAACCGGTCGTATTTCGCCGGTGCTGGTTGTGGTGCCTGGACTGGTGGGGCGACGCGGCGGGCGCGTACGTGCGGGCGGAACGCGAGAGTCTGCCGGAATTTCCCGACGTAGTGTTTGAAGACTGCACCCTGGTCGGGCCCGACAACGCCGTCCAAGCGGGCAATCCGGGCTATGCCGGCTACACGCGATTGAAACTCAAGAATTGCAAGCTCGCCGTGTTCAATTTCAGCCAGCCGCGCGGCACGCCTTCCACCGGAATCATTTGCAGCACCATCGAAGGCAAGCTTTTACACGTAGACCTCGAGGACTGCACGCTGATGGGCTACAAAGTCTTCGGCGCGGGGAAGGGTGACGTAAGTTACTCCACCAAAGGCTGCGTCCGGGCGTACGTCCAATATGAGCAATCCTTGCCCGAAGGCTTTCTGCGCCTGGGCCATTGGCCGCAAGAGATTTTCCAAAGCCTCCTACCGCCCACGCCCGGACCCTGCCGCCCGATACTCGAAAAAGGCCCCGTAATTCGCCGCGACCGCTGCGAAACCTCGCCGATGGTGTGGCAGGACCGCGTGTGCCTGCTCGAGTCCATCCGGCCCGGCAGCGGCGGCTCCCGCGAAGAGTACTATCTCATCATCACCGACGAGGAATCCGGCCAGGTGCTGGCCCGCTTCGCCGAAGGGCACAGTCTCGCCTCGGCGCTGGTTCACAACGGCGCGGTTTACGCTTTTGCGTCCCGCTTCGAGACCGAGGGTGGACCGTGGAACGACGTGACCATGTTCAAATCCTCCGACCTCAAACAATGGACCCCAACGATCGTCATTAAGCAGGAAGGTAAAGAGCACTTATTCAACAGTTCCGTTTGCGCGGACGACAAGGGATTCGTCATGGCCTACGAATCGGACGATCCGGCCTACCCCGCCTTCACGATCAAATTCGCCCGGTCGAACGACCTCGAAACCTGGACCAAACTGCCTGACGTATTCGGCCATGATCGCTACACGGCCTGCCCGAGTATCCGCTACGCCGATGGCTGGTACTACGTGCTTTATACCGAGCATCGCAAACCGCGCTGGTTCTTCGAGACCTTCCTCGCGCGCTCCCGCGATCTCAAGACCTGGGAACTCGCCCCCAAGAACCCCGTACTCACCCCCGAAGCCCTCGACGACGGCATCAACACCTCCGACCCCGACCTCATCGAATTCCGCGGCGCCACCCGCCTCTACTACTCCGTCGGCGACCAACGCACCTGGATGCACCTCAAACGCGCCGCCTACCTCGGCCCCCTCGCGCAGTTTCTTGCCGAATACTTCCAGTAACGACCGGCATGTAAGCCGGTCAGCAGAACCCGGATAACGTGCATAAAACCAGGCTACTCGTGCGTGGTATGATCGGATTTCGAAGGGCTTGTTTGGGGTTCCGATGCACAACGGTTTCGTCGAGCACTTGCGCGTATTCTATGAGAGCACAAAACAGGAACTCTTTGTGTACGCCTTGGCATTGACCGGGCAGTTTACGGCGGCGGAAGATGCCGTCCACTCCGCGTTTAGCGGCGTCTTACGGCGAGGTAAAACGCCGACGCAATTGCGTCCATATATGTTTCGCTGCGTGCGAAACGCGGCCATGGACGAACGACGGCTGGTAGAACGTGAGACACGAGAAGCGTCGGTTTTTGGGCAGGTTTCCTCCGACAGCGCGGGAAATCTCGAACAATTGAAGCTGGATTTGGAGGATGCACTCTCAACACTGTCGGACGACGAGCGCGAGTGTATCATCCTGAAGATATATAGTGGCTTGACCTTTCGGGAAATCGCACAAGTCAGAAACGTTCCGCAGGGCACGGCCGCCGCCTGGTACTCGCGCGGCCTCGCGAAGGTCCGTTCGCAACTGGAAGGATACCGATGAAGGACCAAGAACGACTATTGCGCAAACTTCCGCTCGCACCTGTGTCAGAGAACCTGGACCGGCGAATTGAACAATTGCTGGCAACCGTGCCCGCGAACGCGTCCCCGAACCTGCTAAAGCGGCCGATTCTATTTTGGCACGCGCTCGCTATGGCGGCATTCGGCGCGATTATCAGTTTCTCCATTGGATGGTACATCTCACCGGAATCGGTTCAGTCCGATCCGACACCTGTGATCTATCACGTCGTAAATATGCCTGCGGCCGAAACCGCGCGCTGGCTCGACTGGACGCAGCCTCCGGCCCGGCAGGATTTGCGGGACCTCTTACGAAGTGCAAGCCCTCAGCTCCGCCAGGCGCCGACTGAGAAAGGTCCCTACGTAAACGACGCCGGCACGGTCGCCGGCTCCGAGAAGGAGATATAAACATGCGTCAACATCGGACCACCCTCATGCTAATAGCCACCATGCTTGCCGGCATCCCGCTCACGTCCAACGCGCAGGAGACTATAACCCAGTTCAAAGTAGAGTTACGCATGTACCAAGTCACGACAAGAATCACCGGAAACGGGCTGACTTCTCAGACGTTGCCGGGCATTAATGGGTTGCTTCACGTCATCCACGAAAAACTGGGCGAGACCGAATTGGTGATGGATGGGAAGCAGCTTACATGGAACGGCGCAGATGCGCCATCGGACAAGAATATCAGCATCTCGGCAAATCCTGTCGTGATTACGATTGAAAATAAGAAAGCCTCCATCGAGATCGTCAAGGACGGTCCCGTTCAGTACTTTGCGCGGACTCCAGACGGCCATTTTGAACTTCAGGCACTCAATGACGAGGACCCACGGAACAAACTCGGAATTGTTATCGGCCTCACACCGCGTCGAGTAGAGGGTAAGCCCGATGAATTAAACTGTGATTTCTCATTCCATTCCTCGTGGATCAAAGGACGTGAACCGTTGGAAGGGGTGGGTCTCGACGTCGGGAAACCTATTCTTGAAACGGTTACCGCCGAAGGTCCCCTCGGTGCCCGGCTCGGCGAATGGGTATGTTATCGGACAATCGCAGAAGGGCAAGGCGCGATCTACCTCTTCATGAAGATAACCCTTCCCGAACAATGATGAAATCCAGCGTCATGTTTTGGCGACAGAATGAAAGTCCAACGATCTAACCCTTACAGTGTCTGGCGGGATTTGGTGTTTCGATCCAGGGCGGCGTACCGGTGGGAGCGGGAGTGACCCTGGACCACCGTATGAAGCTCCTTCGGGGTAGTCGGGGACGCGATTAGGACCGCATTGTCGTGCGGTTCTCGTGTCAGTCCGTGTGACCAGACATAGTCACGGGGTCATTCTGTACGAAGACCACCTGGCCGTAGTGGTTCTTGAAAAACTCGAAGTCCCATGATCCGCGAGGTGTGGATTTCCGAGTTCGATCGGGAAGTACGAGGCTTCCTTTGAGGCTGCCGGGAGGCAGTATCCGAGTCGTCGAACTCTCCTCTAGGCTCTTGACCTTGGCTTCGAGTTCGCCCAGTCGCTGCTCCAGTAACTGGATGCGCTCCTCCGCAGGTTCGGCCTTGTCGTTGTCGGCGATAACCACTCCCTGACCCGCCGCGACCGCCAATGCCAGCAACAAACTCGCAACCAATGCTGTCTTCATCGCTCTACCCTCCAACCAGAATTGGCCGTCGCGCGGTATCCACCCGTCCGATCAGCTTTCCCATCATTATTCTAACAGATTTTGGCTCGAATTAGATGACCTTCGGTAGAGAGTCTGGAAATCCGGAAGACAAAAAAGGCGGAACATTCATGCTGTGGCGACACGAACTAATTCGAGGTTCGACTATGTCGAATTGGCACTACTTCCTGCTGCTGTATTCCGTGGGGCAAACTTTCCAGTCTGCCTCGCCTTGACGACATCATGGGTCTGATGCAATCATCGCGCTGCGCCAGAGAGCAATCGTGGCTTGGGCATACATCGAACATTGTGGAAGGAGTCGTCATGAAGCTTCGGTTCGTTTGCATTCTATTGATCGCGGGTCTGCTTGTCGCGTTTGGTTCCGACGCTGCGAAGAAGCCGCCCGCGGGGCTGCCGCCCGTCCGGTGCCTGATGATGGGTATGGGTCCGCATAAGGACGACACCATGACCGAGGTACTCAAGGTAGTCAAAGAGAAATACCCGACCGTGGCAATCACGGCGACGGAGAACCTCGAAGACCTGCGCATTGAGAACTTGAAGAAATACCAAGTCCTGCTCATGGTGCAGATGAAGGTCGAAGACGGCAATCCGCCCGACTTCGTCAAAGAAGGCGTCCTTCAATTCCTGAAGGAAGGCGGCGGGCTGGTAGTGACGCATTTCGCGGTGGCCAACGTACAGAACTGGCGGGATTCGATTGACCTCTACGGCGCGATGTGGGTGAGCGGGAAATCCACGCACGGCCCGTATCACCAGTTCCGCGTGGATATGAAAGACGAAGCGCATCCGATCGTTCAGGGCGTGCGACCGTTCACCACGAACGACGAGCTATACTTCAACTTGCTGATGCGGCCCGACCTGCACGTCATCATGACCGGGTACGAAGAACGTTTCGGACACACCGTCGCCGAGCCGCTGCTTGCCACGCACTACGTGCACAACGCGCGCTGCGTCTACTTCGCGTTGGGTCACGACGCCCAGTCCTGCAAAACGCCCGAATTCGTCCAGATTCTGGTCCAGTCCATCGAATGGGCCGCATGCCGGCGCTGACGCCTCCGGCCATTGCTTTCACGTGCGCCCTTACTTGCTCAAAGCCTGGTTCACATTGGTGGACCGGCTCGCGCGCTGGTTGGTCTACAATCGCGACGCGCCGCCGGTCGCGGACTATATCTGCGATGTACCGTACGACGTAATTGACCCGCGCCAGTGTTGCGATATCGCCGTTCCCGAGGGTCAGCCGCCGTTTCCGGTCCTCATCGTTATCCACGGCGGCGGCCTACTCAGCGGCGACAAGAAGAGCTACACCCGCATCTGCAAGTGCTTCGCCAAGGCCGGATTTCTGGCCTTCAACGTGAACTATCGGCTCGGTCCCAAGTACACCTATCCCGTGCAGTTTCAGGATGCGGCCGCGGCCGTATACTGGATTTTCGCGCACGCCGGCGAATACGGCGGCGATTGCACCCGTCTCTTCCTCGCCGGAGACTCCGCCGGTGCGCATCTGGCGTGCTGGTACGTGGCTGCCTTGTTTAACCATGACTTACTCAAGGCAACAGAAGTAAAAGACACCATCCCGCACGACTTCTTGAAAGGCATCTTGCTTTTCTACGGCATTTACGACATGGAGACCTGTCTACGCTGCGGCTATCCCGGCATGCGAACCACCGCCGAAGTCTTCCTCGGCAAAGACCCAGCCCGATATGCTGAGTTGAGCCAAGTCGCGTCCCCCATTCGCCATATCCGGCCATCCTTCCCGCCGACCTTCATTTGTTCCGCGACGCGCGACAAACTGCACGCGCAATCTGCCGACCTCGCGGCGGCCCTCGAACGCGCCGGAGCGCCCTGCCGCACGATCTTCTTTACCCCGGAACAACACCCCGAGGCCGACCACGCCTTCCTGAACTTCCACCAGAAATCCTGTTCGCAGATCGCTATGGCGGAAGCGCTCAATTTTCTGCGGAGTTTGACTGAGGCGGCCAATCCGTAGCACGCGACGCAATCCTATGACACCGTCCTTAGGCGTGGCTGTAGGGCTTCACGATTCTGCGTTGGCGATTGCCAACCACGACTACTACCCGCGCGGCAGATAGCGGCTTGACCGGCAAGTCGCCAGGGACTAGAATGACTATAGGAATCCTCATTAGAATGTGGAGAGATTGTGCGCACGATTCAGATGACTCTTGATGACGAGTTGGTCCGTATTGTAGACCGGCTTACCAAGGAGCTTAAGACAACTCGCTCGGCGTTCACGCGCACTGCATTGCGAGAAGCCATTGCAAGATATGACACCCGACGTCTGGAAGAACAACACCGGCGGGGCTATCAGCGACATCCGGTCAAGAAGGGGGAGTTTGACGTATGGGTGAAGGTACAACGTTGGGGAGAGGAATGAGGAGGGGCGAAATTCGATGGTTTCGCTTCAAGCACCCGGATAGGAGGCGACCCGTCCTGCTGCTAACACGTGACTCAGTCCTTGACTATCTTGGCGACGTGACTGTGGCGCCCGTCACCTCCACGATTAGGGGTATTCCCAGCGAGGTTGTCCTCTCGTCCAGGGATGGCGTACCGCACGATTGTGCGATCAACTGCGACCATATTCAGACCGTGCCACAATCCCAGATCGGGTCCCTGATTGGCACGCTCCCATCGGACAAACTCCGCCAAGTCCGGCAAGCGATTTTGTTCGCATTAGATTTGTAGATGCCTCGCAAAGCCCAGGCACGAACGGCGACGGCGCCAGCGACTTGCAGGAATACCTCGAAGTAACCCAAGTTTCCCGGGCCACGGCTGGAGCGATTTCGACTCACCAGCCATTGACACGCCTTGTGTTACGTGATATTCTACTTTGTCAAGAATTAACCGGTTGGGGTGGCGGAAGTAACCCGATGTACGAGGCCTTTTACGGATTAGCGGAAAAACCGTTCAACCTGACGCCCGATCCCCGCTTCCTTTATTTGAGCGAAAAGCATAAGGAAGCGTTCGCGCATCTGCTTTTCGGCATTAAGAACCGAAGCGGGTTCGTGATGGTGAGCGGTGAGATCGGCACGGGCAAGACCACGATTTGTCGCACGCTTCTGAACCAATTGGACCCCGATACGGAAGTGGCGTTTATCTTCAATCCCTGTCTGTCGCCGGAGGAATTACTACGAAAGATTAACGAGGATTTTGGCATTGATTCCCGGGCCGAGACCCTAAAGGGCTTGATTGACGAACTCAATGCCTACCTGCTGGATCGGAATGCGTCGGGTAAGAATTGCGTGCTGGTGATAGACGAAGCGCAGAACTTGACTCCGGCGGTACTGGAACAGGTCCGGCTCCTTTCGAATCTCGAGACCGAGACGCAGAAGCTTCTGCAAATCGTGCTGATCGGCCAGCCGGAACTGGCGCAGCATCTCCAGTTGCCGGAATTGCGGCAGCTCAATCAACGAATTACGGCGCGGTATCATCTGAAGCCGCTCAATTTCGAAGAGACAATCCAATACATCGCGTATCGGCTGCGAGTCGCGGGAGGGCGCCGGAAGCTCCATTTCACGCGCCCGGCATTAAAAGCGGTTTTTCGACTTTCGGACGGCACGCCACGAGTCATCAACGCGATCTGCGATCGCGCGTTACTGATCGGATATACCCGGGAAACGCGGGAAATTGCGAAGCCCATCATCCGTCAGGCGGCGCGCGAGATTCGCGGTGAACGCGTCGGGCAAACGAAGCGTTCGTACGTGTGGAAGTACGTACCCACACCGACGCTTCTCGCGGCCGCGATCCTGATTGTGCTGGCGGGCAACTTCCTGGTAATGCCTTGGGCCAACCGTCCCGTGGTTCATACCGTAACGGCGCCAAACCACGAGGCTTGGTTGTCTCGAACGACGATGGCGCCTAGTGGCGAATTGGCGGAGGCCGCAACCAAAACCGAAGCCGCGCGGGCGGTCGAAGTAAAGGAAACGCCGGCGCCGGATATTGTGCTGGACGCGTTGGACCCGGTTTCCGCCCGAAACGCCGGCGCCTTGGCTATTTTGCGGGCCTGGAATACCGCCATGGTAAGCGGGTACCCGACCGACGATACCCCGGAAAGTCTGGCGGCATTTGCGACCGCTAACGGCCTCGACTACGAGTCACTTTCGCCGACGTTCGAACAGTTGTTGAAGATCAATCTGCCCTCCTTCATCAAACTTGCGACCAATCGGCAACAGATTTGGATAGCGTTGCTCGGCGTCGAAGGCGAGAACGTCCGAATCAGTCCGGAAATCGGCAAGACGGTTGTCGTCCCGCGTGCCGAACTGGAACCGCGCTATCTGAGCCAAGCCGTGATCCTTTGGCGCGACCCGACACCGACCGCGCCGGTCTTGCAGGTCGCGATGACGGGGGACGTGGTGCGGGACTTTCAGACACGCTTGAGGCTACTGGGGCTACTCAGTGATGATCCATCCGGCACATTCGACGATCTCACCGTGGCCGCCGTGACAAATGTTCAGAAGGTGACTGGACTGACGACGGACGGGAAAGTCGGAAAGCAGACGCGAATGGTGATGACCAGTTGGCTGCCCGAATTCGCCGCGCCTTCGCTGGCGGTCAAAGCCCTCCCGGTTACGCTGAACTCCGATAATCCGAATCCAGCCGTCGAGACCGCGATGCAGGTGGACGTTCCGATGCCGCCGGCAGCGACCGAAGCACCGGCCCCAAATCTCGAAGATGTTTCGCCGGACGCATCCGACGGTACCGCCCCGCCGGTTGAAGCGCCGGCCACGGCCGAAAACACCACGGCGAGTCTCATACCGGAACCGTCGGGCGACAGCCAAGCCACGACTTCGTCTTCCTCCGACCCCGTTCCGGCTCCCCAGGAAGTGGCGACGACGCAGACGGGCGCAGTGACCGTGGGAGAACTACAACCGCCCCAAGCCACCGAGGAGAAGCTGGCGCCACGCGTCAGTGAAACGGATAAGGAAATCACCGAGCCCGCTAATAGTGGACTAGCCTTTGTTCCGAGCGAACCGGAATCCGGCGCCGAGGTGGAAGCTCCCGCGCGATGAGCTCCATTCTCGATGCACTGAAAAAGCTGGAAGACGACAAGGCGGACGCGGTACGCCCGGAAGACCTCGAATTGGACCGGGAAGTAGCCGAGCGAGACTTAACCGGCTACACGGCGGCTGCTCGCCGTACGACGGACAAGGTAACGCCCCTGGCGGCGGCGGTTGTCGCAAGTTTGATTACCGCGGCGCTTCTCCTCATCGCGGTGTTGGGCATTCTGGCAATGCGGCGCGGGGAAAGCCAAACGGCGGACACGCCACAAGTTTCACTTCCGACGGGGGCGACCTCGACGAGCACGCCGGCAATGGCCGCTCGAACTGTGACGAAGGAAATTCCCTTGGACGTCACTACACTGAATGCTGAACGCGCATCCGTGCCGATGACCAAGTCGTCAACGACCGAAACCAAAGAGGTTGGGACTCATCAAGAATTCCCGGCTTCCGACGCGCCGGCCGCGCCAAGTCCAGTGACGACCACCGGATTTGAACCGGCCGCGACACCCCCCGCGAATCCTCGAACGACCCCGGAGGCGCCGCCGACGCGCATGGCCGAAGCGAACCCAGATCGCACGGTGGTTGCCCGCGCGCCCACCATCAACTCGACGGACAATCCGCAGTCCACAGTCCGCAGTCCGCAGTCCCGTGACGCGATGGAGGCTCCAAAATCGCCGAGCGAGGATCGAACTTCTTCCCTGACCGATGGGCCGCTGCCGGGCCATTCTGGCCGTAGGTCTCCGACGCCGGCATTCCCGGCGGCGCCGGGATTGCCGGAACGTACCGAGCAGAATTCATCTCCTAAAGCGGCGGCCCGCAATGTGGACTTACACGCGCTCCCGGAATTGGCCGATCCCGACCGTGTGCGACTGGGGCTGGAAGGTCTACAATTGAACATGCCGCGCATGCGGAACCAGTATCGTCCATACGATTCCGCGATTATTAACTTCCGGACGGTGCGGGTCGGACAGACCATTCCGGGCACTTCGGCAATTCTGATTGCGGTAGACCTCACCGGAATCGGCATCGAGATTGAAACTACGGGCGAGCAATTCTACCTACCACCCGGCCGATAGCGGTAGATAATTCTTGCGGAGCGTGGTTGGATGGGTCGGACCCGTCGGACCGACTGGACCTGTCGGACAATTCGGACGGACGGGCGGCGGGCCTTTATCGGTGCAGTCCGGTCAACTGCCGCAGCTTGAGCACCTCGCTGTCGCTGAGTCGCCGCCATTCCCCGGGTTTTAGTCCTTTCACGCGGACGTTTGCGATCGCTACTCGCCGCAATTCCCATACCGGATGGCCGACGCTTTCGCACATGCGTTTCACCTCCCGTTTCCGTCCTTCGCGCAGGGTGAGTTGGATGAGAGTATCTCGCGCGCCTCGATTCAGGATCCGCGCCTTGGCGGGCGCGGTCGCGCCGTCTTCCAAGACTACGCCCTTTTCCAGCCGCATGGCGGTCTCCGGGGACATCGCGCCTTTGACCCGCGCCAGGTAGACCTTGTCCACTTGATACCGTGGATGGGTTAGGCGGTACGCGAGTTCACCGTCATTGGTCAGCAGCAAGGCGCCCTCGACGTCCAAGTCCAGCCGGCCCACGGGGAACACGCGCGCGTGTACGCCCGTTAAGCAATCCAGCACAGTTTTCCGGTGATGAGTGTCGCGCACACTACTGATAACGCCCGGAGGCTTGTTCAACAGGATATAGACTTTCTTCTCGGAGGAGACGGGTTTGCCGTCAAAGAGGACTTGGTCGCTCGTGGGATCGATTGAGTCACCAAGTTGCGCGGTCTTGCCGTTAACCGTCACCCGGCCGGAGGCCACGAGTTGTTCGGCGGTACGTCGCGAAGCCAGACCGCACTCCGCCAGGAATTTCTGCAGCCGGATCACTCCGGTTAACCCATTTCGCGAATCTCTTGCATCGAAGGCAATTCCTTCAGGCTCTTGATGCCGAAGTGGATGAGGAATTCGTCCGTCGTGCGATATAGCTTCGGCCGACCCGGCGTTTCCGCCACGCCGGATACCTTGATCAGTCGCCTCTCCTGCAGGATTTCAAAGGTGTGAGATACACTCACTCCGCGAATAGCCTCGACTTCCGCCCGGGTCACCGGCTGCTTATACGCGATAATGGCCAGCGTTTCCAACACCGCTTTTGACAACCGGTTGTTCTTCTTCACTTGGAGGAAACGGCGGATGTGCGCCCCAAACTCAGGCTTCGTCGTGAGTTGATACCCGCCGGCAATCTCACGCAGGATGTACGGGAGCGCCTTACTCTCCAACTCTTCGCGCAGTTCCGACAGCAGGTTTACCACTACCTCGCGATCCACGTCACCGAGCGACTCCGCCAGCCGGTCCGCGCTTACCGGCCGGTCGCTGACAAACAACAGCGCGTGCAACGCCCGACGCGACTCGTCGCGATTCAGCGTCTCGATCGGTTCGAGGACTTCGTCGTCGAGTTCCAAGGTTTCGTCGTTCGGCTCTTCGTAAACGGGGGTCACAAAGTCTTTCCCATTACCGCGATCAGTGGCGCGATTTCCTGCATCATTTGGACAAATCTTTTTGGCTTCAGCGACTGCGCGCCGTCAGAAAAAGCGTCTTCGGGACGGGGATGCATTTCGACCATGATCCCGTCCGCGCCGGCGGCCACGGCCGCTTTCGCCATCGGAATGACCATGTCCCAATGGCCGGTTGCATGGCTCGGATCGATTATCACCGGCAGATGGGACAGTTTCTTAATTACGGGGACCGCGCTGATGTCCAAAGTGTTTCGGGTCTCGGTCTCGAAAGTACGGATACCCCGTTCACAAAGCATGACCCGGGAATTCCCTTCCGCCAGAATGTATTCCGCGGACATCAGGAGTTCCGTGATCGTGGACATCATGCCGCGCTTCAGGAATACGGGCTTCCGCGCCTTACCCACTGCACGCAGGAGTCCGAAATTCTGGATGTTACGCGCGCCGATCTGCAAGATATCCGCGTGTTCTTCCACTAGTGGCACCTGGTCGGGGGTCATCACCTCGGTTACCAACGGCAGACCGTGGGCGGCGGCGGCTTCTCTCAGGAGCCGGAGACCTTCTTCTTCCAGGCCCTGAAACGCATAGGGGGAAGTGCGCGGTTTGTAGGCGCCGCCGCGTAGGACGTGCGCACCTGCCTCTTTGACGATGCGGGCGGCTTCGAAAATCTGCTCACGGGACTCGACGGAACACGGGCCGGCCATTACACAGAACTTGCCGCCGCCGATTTGTACCGCACCCACGTGGATGACCGAGTCTTCGTGTTTCAATTGGCGGCCGGCCAACTTGAAAGGTTTGAGGATGGGAACGACCTGATCTACTCCGGGCATGGATTCCAATGATTGGAGCCGCGCCTTGCCGCGCTCGTCGCCAATCGCACCAATGACGGTGCGTTCAACGCCGTATAGGACATGCGCCCGGTAGCCGAGTTCCTCGACTTTCTTGACGACCCGGTCCACGTCCTCCTGGTTCCGGGACGACATTACGATAATCATAGGTTTAGCATTCTCAGTTAAGGGCTAGCGGGGATGCACTTGAGGAAAACGAGTATATCCCGCGACCGATTTGAATGCAAAACGTAATCTCAACCCTCGATGTTACTTCTACTTGCGGTCGTCCGGCCGCGAGACGTCGGTGGCCTGCTTGAAGCATGGCGAGAAATCGTGAGTCATGAGGAACTGTTCCAGCGCGCGGGTCACCGCTTCGGGTTCTTCGATCGTGGACGAATGGCCGGCGCCCGCGATGATCACCAGCTTCGACCCGCGGATGCGGGCATGGATGCGCTCGGCCTTGGACGGAACCGTCGCCACGTCCTGGTCGCCGACGATGATGAGCGTGGGCGCGGTGATCTTATCGAGTTGTTCGTACACGCCATCGCGGCTGAATACGCCCGTTACGGCGCGCGTGATACCAACTCGGTGGTTGGCGAGCAGTCGTTTGCGCCATTCCTGCCTTAGCTCCACGCGTCCGGGGTCTTGCAGGAATTTCCGACCGAACATGATGGGCATAACTTGGTTGGCGACCAATCTCAAACCGAACCAGCGCGCGATAAAGTTCATAAGGCGATAGCGACCTACGTTGTTTTGCGGTTCTGGGTCAGCCGATGTTTCGAGCAGCATGAGGGATTTGATTAGTTCAGGATGACGGATGGCCAAGCGCATCGCCACGAAGCCGCCCATCGAAAGACCGAGGAAATGACAGGGGGCACAACGCAAGGATGAAATGAGGGCAGCGGCATCTTCCGTAAGGGTGTCCATGTCATAGCCGGAGGCCGTGATTTCGCTCTGGCCCTGGCCGCGGAAATCGAAGGTGATGCAACGATAGCGGTCTTTGAGGGCATTGACTTGGTCATCGAACATGCGGCCGCTCCAAAGCAGGCCATGCGCGAAAACAATGGACTCCGGGCCGATCCCGTGTTCTTCGTAGTAAATCTCCGCACCGTTAACTCGCATCCTCGGCATAGCATCGTCCTCCGGGAGGGTCGGCGTCCCCGCCGACCTCGTAGCCTCTAGCGACACCTATTCGGGCATGATGACCACCGTCTGATTCAGGCGCGGGGCCGTGGGCGGCCAGTGCAGAGTCGTGCCGTCCTCGAACTTGACCCGGATGTAGTATTCCAAGTCACGATCTCGGATTTGCCTGGCCGAAAGTTGACCCACTAAAGTGCTGCGCGCCGCAACCGCGAGCGGTTGCTTGTGCCACATACGCGCGCCCATCGTTCGCCAAAGGAGCGTCCCCTCTCGCGCCGCTGCTTGATGAAGTGCCACGGCTCGTATGTTTAGCGGCTCGCCCGAGGCGAGCGACGTACGAACGGTCGGCAGAAATACACGCCCAATACCCTGATACTCATTCGTAAGTTTCGCCGCGTCAGGCAACGGCTCGCCGAGCCGCGCCTCGAGTTCCGCCCCCGGCGCGTCCCATAGCTTCGGAAAGGTGTGTTGCTCCAAGTTGCAGACGGTACCCATCGCCCCGGAATCGGTCACGGATTGCAGCAAATGTCTATATGCCTTCTCAATCGTCCTGGCCAACTTCTCCCGGCTCGGCAGTGTCATCGTTCGCGTCGCGTCACTGCGGTTCTTTTGCGAAGACACTGTCGTAAGGTGTGCCAGCGTACGATTGTACTCTGCCCAGACGCAACACATCTCGGCGGTGGCGCGCATAAATTCGAAAGTGTTTAGCCAGTAATCGAATCGTTCGCGATGGCCCGCACCCACGATGCTTGCTTGCAGGGCCGCCAGCTCATCCACAAATGCGTAGTCCTTCCGCACTTCATCCCACGGTCGTACGTCCGGCGCATAGCCGCCCGGACCGTTGATCCAATTGGAGGGACGAGGCAATCTGCCGTCCATGTGAGCGAAAATGCGGGCGGCTTCTGCGGCGGCCTCCGGCCCGAATTCGTGCCATGCCCAGTCCAAATAATAATCATCGGCCGGCCGATGCGGCGGCAACGGGTCAGGGTCGGCGGCGAAGTCTTCGTACTTGGGCCCGCCACAATTGATCTTCATGACGATTTGCTCGCCGTGTATTTCCAGCGCGGCGATGGATGGAAACTCGACTTGTTTCACGAAGTCAATGTCGAGCCGCTGGTCCGCCACGTTCACCTCATCGAATGTAAGATCGAGTGCGCGGTTGTGTCCCACCCGCGCGAAGATATCAAGCGAGTCCAACACCGGCTTGTCCTCTAACCTTACACCAAACACGCGCTTGCCGGCGGCTTTGTAGAATGGCTCACAGAAGCGAAGCGTCACCTGATAGCGCCCGTTGGGAACGGCGAAGCGATAGGCGCTCACGTCGTAGCGCACGTCGCGATAGAGCGGGTCCGCGTCGGTATCGGCGATTTCGGCGCTCGGAAACGGGGCGACTTGGCCGCCCACCGGTCCGGACGTATCGTTGGCCGCTTCGAGCCAGTCACCTTGAGTCCATGCCGCCTGTGCCAGGGCCGAAACGTTGGGGCCGAGAATTCGCTTGCGCCAATGAATGCCCAGGAGTCCGGTGCAGCCGTAGCGCAGGGCGTCGCTCGCATCGCGGCGCATGCGGCCCACCCAGAGTTGCGGCGAGGTCATCGCGGGATCGTCCTCCAACCACGGGATGGCCCACTTGTCGTGCCGCGCGGCGTTCGCGAAGCCCGGCTCCACCGGGTCATGGCCTACTTGGCGGCTGATGCAACTCAGCGCAATGTCTTTAGGGAGCGAACGATCGAACAGCGCCCGGTCGTATTGCGGTCCGAGAACCCAGCCGCATGTGGCCAGTTGGATCGGCGCATTCACACGGCGGAGGGCCTCATAAGCAGATGTGATATCCTTTAGGGTCGCCTGAACTTGTTCTTCTTTTACGCTTTCCCAAGTCCAATTTTCCGGCGTCCAGAGCCAGTAATAATCGAGTGGGTGGGTCCGCATGATGCGAACGAAAAGGCCCTCGTACAGTTTTCGCACCATATCGTCACTGGCTCCCATTCGCGCTCGGACCGGTTCCGGGACGACCAGCGGCGTTTCCGTTCCCACACACGTCTTTACGCCCAGTCGCTGGGCCAGCGTGAAGGCCTCATGAAACATCCTGCCGACGCGGTTGAACATCTCATTGGAATCGGCGGCGGTCGCTGGCTCCGGTGTCAGCCCACGCATGACGTCCGAACTGAAGTCGTCGCGGTCAAAAAGCCTCGCGCCGCCGCAGGCGTAAGCGCTCGTGGGCTTGGCTGAGAATCCCCATCCGACGGTTTGCGCCGTATTGAAGTAGCGCGTGGGATAGCTGAAATTCACCGAGCCGTCGGGTGAGACATCATCCGATTTTCCAATCCACACCGTCGGCTCGACGACGGGATAGGTGTGAAGTCCGATAAAGTTCATGCGCAGCTTGGGCAATTGCGCGATAATCGCCTTGTAGTCGTCGGGATTCCACCAATCCGGGCCTTCGGGAAAATCATGGAACGGCTGGATGCCGCGCAGTTCGAATAGCGGAGACCCACGCTCCTCGAGTGGCGACAGAATCCGGTCCGTCGGTTCATCAGGAATGACGTCGCCGTGAAGATAGAACCGGACTCCCAGGTGTTCCGCGAACCGGTACACCGCGTAAAGTGTGGATACGTCGCTGCCCCCGGCCAATAAAAGATGCTGGCAGCCATTCTCTTTGGTAATAGTCTTCAGCAAATACCCCTGAGGGCCCAGACCGCTAATCATGCGAGCTGATTCTTCGCCGACATACTTGGGATCGAACACCCCAGAACTCTTGCTACCAATGACAATGCCGTCGGCGTCGTCTGAAGCGGCATCGCGGAGGCGCAAGAAACGGTCGGTGCGGAGATAGACGTAGCGCCTTACTTCACGGGCCGCGAACTGTTCCAGCGGCGTGGCGTTCTGATCGTGAATAATGACCGTTCGGTTATTCGCGGCCGCACTCGATACGCCGAAGGAGATTGAGAACGAGAGAATTGCGAGTAGAACTGACCACGAAACTCTGGTTTTCATTTTGCATACCCCTTTTGTCATTCTGAGCGCAAGCAAAGAATCTCGCATACCAAAATCTTGGATATGAAAGATACTCCGCCTCACTTGATCGCCCCGGCGGTCAGTCCCTTGATGAACCGGCGCTGCATCACGATAAACAGCAAGGTCACTGGCATGGAAAGTACCACCACCCCGGCAAAGATGTGGTTCCAATTCTTTACGTACTTGTCTGAAAGGAATCGCCAGAGTTGCACAAAAACCAGTTGTCCCTTGGTCGGTCCCATAACAATAAACGCCTGCATGAAATCGTTCCAAATCCAGAGGCCCCAGAAGATAATGACGGTGGCCGTGCACGGCGTCAAGAGCGGGAAGATAATCCGCCAAAACACGGCCACTGGACCGCAGCCGTCAATCACTGCCGATTCCTCCAGTTCTCTGGGGATCGAGGACATAAAACCGCCATAAATGAATATGCAGAGCGGCAGTCCCCAAGAAACGTAATGCAATAAGAGCGCACGATACGTGAACGGGATGCCGAGCAGGCGGAGTTGCTGCAATAAGGGTACCATGATGATTTGGAACGGTATCGTGAGTCCCGCGAGAAAGAACAGCCGCAGGAACGGGCCCGTCACCATTGGCCGCCGCATCAGCGAATAGGCCGCCATGGGTGCGGTCGCAATAAGGCAGAGAACGACCGCAACACACATCAGGAAACTATTCGCCATCGGCCGAGCCAATCGTACGCCGGTGAACAAATATCGGTAGTTCTCGAAGGTTAACGGCTCCGGCCAGCCGAGCGGCGATTGAATGATGGCCGGCAACGTTTTCAACGAATTAAGGATGGCCAGGAAGCAGGGAGTAACAAACAACACACCGATCCCCAAAAGGACCAAGTCCATCCACGGTAGCCGGATTGACCGCCGGGCCGGGTTCACAGCGACACCTCTTTGCGTCGAAGCAAAGTCACCTGCACCGCGGCTATTCCGATGAGCGCCACAAAACATACGAAAGAAACGGCTGCTGCATATCCCTGCCGGTCATTCAAGACCCCCAGCCAGTAGATGTAGTAGCCCACGGTTGCCGTCCGGTAGCCGGGACCGCCTTGGGTGGTAACCACGATTTGCGGAAAGAGGTTGATACCGGTGATGAGCGCGAGGACGGAGTTGATGGTAAGCGTAGGCAAGAGCATCGGGAACTGGATTCGTCGGAATACCGAGAGCGCGCCGGCGCCATCTATGCGTGCCGCCTCGTAGAGTTCGGTAGGAATGGCCTGAAGATTCGCCACGTAGAGCGTCGTGAAGAAGCCCAGCCCGCTCCACGCCACCAGCGAGAAGATAAAGTACGGCGCCCACTGTGGGTCGCCCATCCAATCCTGGGTCCACGCCTCGAGGCCCAGGGCGCGCAACCCAACATTGATCGCGCCTTCCCGGTAGTTCGCCAGATATTGGAACAGCAACGCGCTGACGAGAATGCTTAACACGTACGGATAGAAGAAAAGGCCACGCACCAATCCCCTCAGCACGCGGAGATTGTCTAAGAAGATCGCTAATACCATCGCGCCGAACGTGAAAAAGACAACAATGAGCAGCGTCTCGAACAGGGTGAACCGTATCGCAGAATAGAATCGGGCGTCGCTCATCAATTCTGCGAAGTTGGAAAGACCGATGAATTCCGGGCGCCGGTTCCAACCGCTCCAATTCGTCAGACTGTAAGCGAAGCCCAGAAATGCTGGAAGCACGACAAATCCGGCATACAGCGCTATCGCCGGGCCGCAGAGAATCATGGACGCCAGGATATTCTGTCGCCGCATTCGGGACGCTGCTATCTGCACCAGCTTGTGGTTCTCCCCAAACGGTTGTGGCCTGGGGTCATTCTCGCACAAAGCGGGCGACCGTTTCCCGAAATAGGGATTTGCATTTCCCATGGACAACGTGCCACACTTCCGTTCTGCATTCCCCATTCGGGGCATTAAGGCCAATGATAATGTCAGTAATCGTGGTAGGTTCTATTCTGTCGAGCGTTGCGGGAAATTCGGTTTCAGGTGCGGTCGAGTTGGTCGCGGACGGATTTCTATTCACCGAAGGTCCGGTCTGGCTCAAGGCCGGCGTTCTGGTTTTCAGCGACATCCCTGCCGACGCCATTTATCGCGCCGATAAGTCCGTCTACCGGAAGCCGAGCGGAAAATCCAATGGACTTACCATGGACAACGAAGGTCGGCTCATCGCCTGTGAGCATTGGAATCGCCGCGTTACCCGCGAAGAGCCGGACGGAACCGTCACCGTGTTGGCGGAACGATACGAGGGTAAACGTCTGAATAGCCCTAACGACGTGGTGGTCCGTTCTGATGGCGCCGTTTTCTTTACGGACCCGCCGTACGGCTTGGAGGGCCGTCCCGCCGAGTTGGATTTTGCCGGAGTATACCTGCTCCGTCCGGACGGGACATTACGCCTATTAATCGCGGATTTCGTAAAACCCAATGGATTGGCGTTGTCGCCCGATGAGAAAACCCTTTACATTGCGGATACGGATGGCGGCCATATTCGAGCGTTCATGGTCGCCTCGGATGGTACAATTAGTGACGGGCGGCTTTTTTGCAATCTGCCCCGCCCCGATGGTATGAAAGTGGACGTGGCCGGCAATGTCTGGTGCACAGCGGAGGACGGGGTGCGCGTAATGCAGCCGGATGGAAGCTTGTTAACCACGGTGCGCTGTCCCCAGGCGCCGGCAAATTGCGCTTTTGGAGACCAAGACTTTAAGACACTTTACGTGACAGCTCGAACTGCCGTATACCGAGTGCGGACCACTGTGGCGGGAATCTCGCCGTAGGGTACGCGAGGGGTAGCATCGCACGCCGCGCCATCTTAAGATGCCATCATACAATTATGTTGACGAGTCAGGTGTGGCAGCGATAAATCCGCAACACATCGAACAATACCGATTACGGCAGGGAAAAGATTGAATGGCAGTAATTCCGCTTACGGTCACAGGGCCGGAAAACGGCGGTAACTACGAGTATCAGTGGTCAAGCAAAGGGCTTCAAGCCCATTTGCTTTCGGACGTGGGCAAGAAACGCGCCCACAATGAGGATTGTTGTACCCTCTGCGCTCCGGACGATGACCACGTACTCCGCGAACGCGGACTCCTCCTCGCCGTCGCCGACGGCATGGGAGGTGTGAAGGGCGGCGAATTCGCCAGCCACCTCGCGCTCCAGACGCTGGGGGAAACGTACTATTCCCTGCCCAATAGCACCATTCCGGGCCGGCTGCAGGCCGCGATCGACCAAGCCAACCGCCGCATTTTCGAAGAAGCCGAGCACAACCCCGAGTACCACGGCATGGGCACCACCGTGTCTGCCGTGGTCATCCTTGGCGACTATGCCTATATCGCCCAAGTCGGGGACAGCCGCGTCTACGTCGCGCGCGGCAACGCCGGCGTTTGGCAGATTACCGACGACCACTCGCTCGTGGCGGAACAAGTTCGGAACGGCTACATCTCCGAAGACGAAGCCCGCAAACACGCGCTGAAGAACCTGATCACCCGGGCGGTCGGCACCAAAGAAAGCATCAAGGTGGATTTGTTCTCATTCCACGTCAAGCAAGGCGACACCCTCCTGATTTGCTCCGACGGCCTTTCCAATTTGGTAGATGACCGCGAGATCGGCCGATGCCTGGCCGGCGAAAGCCTGCAAGGCGCGGCGCGTATCCTCGTGGGTCGAGCACTGGAAGGCGGCGGCTCGGACAACATCACCGCCGTGCTCCTCCGCATCACCAAACCCCCGGAAAAAAAAGAGTTGGAAGCCGGCGCCGTCCGCGTTACCTTCCCCAAAATGGGCCTCTTCGGCCGCCTCAAGAAATTCATCGTCTGACCTTGTATAATCCCTCTGCGTAGATTCGGGAGCGGAAGTACTCATGTCTCTGGATTTAACCAGCTTGAAAAAGGCGGTTTCTTCGCTGCAAAAAGCGATGAAGGTAGCAAGTTCTCCTGAGAGTGTACGCAGACTGGGGGACGACGAGCGTGAAGTCGTCAAAGCGGGCGTCATCCGAAACTTTGAGTTTACTTTCGAGCTCTGCTGGAAATTCATGCGGCGCTGGATAACAGCGAATCTGGGGGCGGCGCGCATTGACGGCATTACCCGGCGCGAACTTTTCCGTTTGGCGGTCGAGAACCGTCTCATTTCCGATTTCGCCCGATGGGATGAGTATTACGAAGCGCGAAATCTGACGTCTCACACCTACGATTCCGACACAGCCGATGAAATCTTCCGACTAGCGCAAGAATTTTCTGTGGACGCCAAAAGTCTGTTGACAGCATTGGAAGAAAGGAATGATTAGTTTGCCGCCGGAACATCTTGCGACCATTACCGCGATCCTCGCGGAGCATGTCCCGGAAGCCGAGGTCCGCGCCTTCGGCTCGCGAATCGGGGGGACGGCGCGCCAGTACTCCGACCTCGACCTTGCGATCGTCGGCGAGAAGAAGGTAGAGCTTCGAGTCATGGCGCGGCTTCGCGACGCCTTTCAAGAATCGAAGTTGCCCTTCCGCGTAGACCTGCTCGACTGGCGCCGCATCTCCCCCGAATTCCGCGCCCGCATCGAGCAGAATTATGTAGTCATCCGCGAAGCGGAAAAGGTTACGGCCGCGCACTGACCGGGCGAGACGCAGCGTAAGGAGTTTTGCTGAGATTAACGAAGCCGAACAGGCATGGTAGAGACGTGAACACAAACGTAAATATCCAGATTCCAAGTGAGGATATCGCGGCGCTTTGTCGGCGCATTCGCCGGCTGGCGTTCTTCGGCTCGGTGCTGCGCGATGATTTCACGCCGGAGAGTGACGTGGACGTGTTGGCGGAGTCCGAACCGGGCACGCGCGTAGGGCTGATCGGTTTCGCGGGAATGGAAAACGAACTGAGCCGACTCCTTGGCCGGAAAGTTGATCTCAGCACGCCCGGATTCCTCAGCCCCTATTTCCGTGACGAGGTGCTTCGCGAGGCGGAGGTCGTCTATGAGACGACGTGACGATGGTCTACGGATTTCGACGTTGAAAAACTTAGAGTAGCCAATTCGTGGGACGTTGACGTGGGCGGGGTCACCGGTGAGGTAAAAGGGTCGAGGTCGGATCCGTCGGACATGTCTGAATTGTCGGACGGGTCGGACAAACCAAGGTGCCGTCAAGGAGGGGGAGTACATGAACGACAAGCGGGATTTGATTCCGCCGCATGGCGGGTACCGGAAGTTGCGGAGCTTTCAGTGTGCGCAGTTGGCGTATGACGCGACAGTCATTTTTTGAGATCGCTTCTTGGATAAGCGTTCTCGCACGCGCGAGCAGATGGTGCAGGCCGCGCGTAGCGGGGTGCAGAATATCGCAGAGGGGAGTATGGCCTCGGCGACTTCCAAGAAGACCGAACTCAAGCTGACCGGCGTGGCGCGGGCGAGCCTGGAAGAGTTGCTACTGGATTACGAGGATTTTCTACGCCAGCAGGGGCTGCGGCTGTGGGAAAAAGATTCACCGGAAGCGCTGGCGGTGAGGAGAAAGTATTTGTCGGACCAGTCGGACGGGCCGGACAGGTCAGACGGGTCAGACAGGTCCGACCCCTACGGAATTCGCGCCGCTACCGCTGAGGTCGCGGCGAACACGCTGATTTGTCTGATCAACCAAGCCAGCTACTTGCTGGGCCGGCAGTTGCGGAAACTGGAGCAATCGTTCCTGGATGAGGGTGGATTTACGGAGCGGCTGTATCGCGAGCGGCAAGCGCGGCGGGGAAAAGCGTGAATAAAAATACGTGGGAAAGCGTCTATTTTGGCAGATTCTCGTGTGTTCACGGTTTCGCGTGGGCTGGAGTTATCGCTATGAAACGCTTAGGGTTAGCACTTGTGGCGGGTATGCTGGCGTGCATGGTCGCCCATGCGGATGCGACTCAAGATCGGGACCGTCAGGCCGGGGTGGCCTCGAAATCAGCCGCTTCCGGGAGCGTGACGCAGAGCCAGAGCAGCGCGCCCATCAGCCACTCGTCGTTTCTCCATGCTTTTGGCGACAATAACGTGGTCAACCGCCAAGTGGTGTCGCGGACGGTTGTACGTCCGGTTCCGGGTCAGACGTTTCGGGCGTGGGGTCCGGGGTTCTTCCTGGCGGGGACCGGTGGTCATTTTCACGGACCGTTGTGTCAATGGATAGCCGGGCACTATGAGTGGCAACATCAGTATGTGTGGGTGCCGGGTGGGATTGCCCGGCGGTATATCCCTCCGATCTATGACACGCGCTGGGTGAATGGCCGCGAAGTCCTCATTCTGATTGCGGGCGGGCGTTACGAGACCATTCAGCTTCCCGGACGATATGAGCCCATTCCGGTCCAAGTCTGGGTGCCCGGCTATTGGCGCTGCTGCTGACAATCCTGCTATCCCCAAAATTCTCACCCATCATTCGTAACTCATTGCTCGTTGCTCAGTACTCGGTACTCGTCACTCGGAACTCGGAACTTATTACTACCTCTTCCGCGGTCCCCGGCGTCGCTGATGCGGGCGTTTGCGGTGGGACGGGTTGCGCCGTAATTCATGCGCTGGTTCCGGCTCCGGTTCGGTACGAGCGGAATCCAGGGGAATCGCCCGGGCATTCTTATCTTCAACCGAATTGAAGTTGTGACAGCGGGGACACTGGGAAAGTGTTTCGGCCTCCTCATCGAGATAGCTGTAGCCACAGAAGATACAGCGCCACAGGTCTTGTTTACCGAGTACTCGTTGGTAGCGGTGGACGGCGATCTCCGTGTAGATCCAGATTCCCAGGATCAACACGCCCAGGAGCGAACTGTACAGAATCAGCGCGTGAGGCAATTCGAGCGGGATCATAGCTCGGGTGGCGCCGCACGGAGGATGAAGGTGCCGCGCTGGTCTCCGGCCGAAGGTTCGGTCAATGGCTCGAACCGGTATTTCAGAAGCGTCTTTTCCGCGCTGCCG
>JACQVH010000159.1 GCA_016209895.1 Candidatus Hydrogenedentota bacterium
GCCATGGAGCCGGCGAAGGCGTTCCTCCAAATCGTGACCGGCCCGAACATGGCGGGCAAGTCCACGTATCTACGCCAGGTCGCGTTGGTCGCCCTCATGGCGCAGATCGGCAGCTTTGTGCCGGCCGCGGCAGCGCAGATCGGCGTCGTGGACCGCATCTTCACGCGCGTGGGCGCTACCGATCACCTCGTCCGCGGTGAAAGCACGTTCATGGTCGAGATGATCGAAACGGCAAACATCCTGAACACGGCCACGCGCCGCAGCCTGCTGGTCCTCGACGAAATCGGCCGCGGCACCAGCACCTTCGACGGCATCAGCATCGCCTGGAGCGTCGCCGAGTACATTCACGACCGCATATCCGCCAAGACCCTCTTTGCCACGCATTATCACGAGCTCACCGAACTGGCCAACAAACTCGAACGCGCCAAGAACCTCAACGTCGCCGTGCGCGAATGGAGCGGCAAAGTCGTCTTACTGTAACGCATCGAGGATGGTGGCGCGGACCACAGCTACGGCATCCAGGTCGCCAAGCTCGCCGGCCTGCCGCGCGAGGTCATCACCCGTGCCCGCGACATCCTCGAATCCCTCGAATCCGGCAACACCGCCTCCCTGGGCCTGCCGCAGCAAATGAATCTCTTCGGCTACACCCCGGAAGCCGAACCCAGTCCCGTCGAAAAAGAACTAAGCACCATAGACCCTGACGCCCTCAGCCCCCGCGAAGCCCAGGAACTGGTCTACCACCTGAAACACCTGCTGAATCGGCCAAGGCAGGAGTAATCCTCAAAAATCGTACTACCCTTCGACCCGTCCGACCTGTCGGACTCGTCTGACCAGTCAGACCAGGGGGCGGCAGACTGGAAAGTCTGCCCCACGTGGTTGGATGGCCGCTTCAGCAGAACTGTTCGAGGAACGAGGCGCCGCGGTAGAAGCCTTCTTCGCGGGTCTGGGTGCCATCTTCGTGTTCGATGCTGAGGACGCCGTCGTAGCCGTTCATGCGCAGGTGCGTGATGTATTCGCCCCAGTTGATGTTGCCGAAGCCGGGGATGACGTAACGCCACCAGCCGCCGGCGTAGATACCGACCTTGGCGCGCTTGGCCTTGTCCACCAGCGTGTCTTTCGCGTGCGTGTGGAAAATCCGTTTGGCGAACATCGAGACCGGCAGGAGGTGGTCAATTTCCTGGTGGTACAAATGCGACGGATCGTAGTTCAAACCGAAGTTATCGTCCGGTATCGTGGTGAGCAGACACTCGAAAGTGTCCAGCCCTTGCAGGCAGGTCTGAAACCAGTTCTCGAGCGCGATGTTCACTTTCTTCTTGCGAGCATGAGCGAGGATTGATTTGAACGCCTTCGGGCAGGCCTTCTTGATCGTCTCGATCTTGCTCATCCCTTCGATAGGCATTCCCGCCAACATGCAGACGACGTTGACGCCCAGCAACGCGGCGGCGTCAATCGCCTTCTTGGCGTGAGACTGAATCAATTGCTGGTTCTTCGGGTCCACCGTGTTGCAGTAATAGGCGAGGCTGCTGATCTCGAGGCCCTTTGAGTCCAACGTGTCGCGGATTTTGCGTGCCTGCGCCGCCGTGAACGTGGCCGGGTCAATATGCTTGCTGCCGGGTCCGGCAACAACTTCCAGACACGGGATGCCTGCCTCCTCCGCGAAATCCAAAACATGATCCAAGTCTTCTTTTGCGAATGGCGCCGTCAACATTCCAACTTTCATCGGTTTCTCCTTCGCGGCTTGTCAGCCGATTATGGTTCCTCTCACACGTGTATCAAAACTTTAAGGACTTCCGGATCGCGCGCCCGATCGAAGGCTTCCACACCGTCTTCGAGCTTGAAGTGCTCACTGACCATGGGTCGTACTTCTACATTACCGAGCGTCAACGCTTCAAGAGCGGGGCGAAACGGACCACAGCGTGAGCCGACAATGTGGACCTCGTTGATCACCGAGAGACTCATGTCGGCGGTCATGCCTTGGGCGACGGTGGTCTTTAGCACAATGGTTCCTTCCGGCCGGACCAACTCGAGCGCACGGCCCAGCCCGTGCGACGAACCCGTGGCGTCCACCACGAGGTCTGCGCCGGGCTCCACGGGCTCGGTGTCCAGCACGGCGGCAATTTTTAACTTTTCGAGCAAGGCCAGCTTGGAGCGATGCCGCCCTATGCATACCAATCGTTTTGTATGCAGCCAGAGCACTTGCGCGATGAGCTGACCCAGCTTGCCGTCCCCAAGGACAATCACCCGGTCCTCCTGATCTACGCTCACCTGTTCCAGAATGCGGAACGCCGCCGCGGTTGGTTCCGTGAACACGGCAACGTCGTCGCGCATCGAATTCGGAACGAGGTGGAGGTTTTCTTCGGGCAACGTCACGTACTCGGCAAAGGCGCCGTTGCGTTTCAAGATGCCGAGCACGCTCCGCCGCGTACAGTGGTGGGGTATCTCGAGTTCGCAATAGTGGCATTGATGGCAAACGCAGTTGATCTCGCCCACGACCCGCTTTCCACGAAGATGCTCGTTGCCGCACTGCTCGACGACCCCGACGAATTCGTGGCCCGGGATACCGCGAAACCCCATGTATCCTTTCACAAGTTCCAGGTCGGTGTTGCAGATTCCCGCTGTAAACACTCGAATCAGGGCTTCGCCCGGTTCGGGTTTTGGTACCGGGGCGTCGTCGAGTCGCAGCCGACCCTGGTCGTCGAGAATGAGCGCGCGCATATGGTCGTTATGCCGTTACCCGTTCGATGATGGTGGCCGTGGCCATGCCGTGGCCGATACACATGGTCTGAAGGCCGTGACGCCCGCCGCGACGTTCAAGTTCGTTGACCAACTTGGTCATCAGCACGGCGCCGGTCGCACCCAGCGGATGGCCCAATGCGATGGCCCCACCGTTGGGATTGACGCGGTCCATCGGGGCCTCGAATTCACGCGCCCACGCCAGTACGACACTCGCGAACGCCTCGTTAATCTCGATAGCGTCTATCTGGTCAATGCCGAGACCGGCTTGTGCGAGCGCTTTCCTGGTGGCGGGAATCGGGCCGGTCAGCGTCAGGTTGGGGTCGCTGCCGACCGCGACGCGTACCACGATTCGTGCCCGTTTCTTCAGGCCCAGTTCCGCGGCCTTTTCGCCGGAGGCTAAGAGGATTGCCGCCGCTCCGTCGGAAATCTGGCTCGAGTTGGCAGCCGTAACCACACCGTCCTCTTTGAACGCCGGCTTCAGCGACATCATCTTGGCCAAATCCGGATTCGGTCGGATGCCTTCGTCCGCGTCCACCACCCGCTCCGCGCCGTTCTGCTTTACCTTTACGGGCAGAATCTGTCCCTTGAACCAGCCCTGTTCGCGTGCGTGTCCCGCGCGACGGTGGCTATCGGCGGCGAACTCATCGAGTTCACGGCGCGTCAGATGCCAGCGGGCGGCCACTTTCTCGGCGCAAATTCCCATCGCCTCGAGGGGGTACGGAAAACTGGAAAGAAACTCCGGCGTGAGGACACCCCAGTCGCTGCCCATGGGCACACGACCCATCATCTCGATGCCGCCCGCGATGACCAGGTCCATGTCGCCCGCGGCAATGGCTTGACTGCCGAAATGCACCGCCTGCTGACTCGAACCGCACATCCGATTGATCTGCACGCCCGGAACCTCGACCGGGAAACCTGCCTTTAACAGGGCCAAGCGCGGGATGTTCGCCCCTTGCTCGTTCGTCGGCGAGACACAGCCGGCGACAATGTCTTCGATTTGGTCCTTACGAATGCCCGCGCGGCTTACCACCTCGTTCAGTGTCATCGCCAAGAGGTCCACCGGATGCACGTTATGAAGTGCCCCGTCTTCCCGGCCGCGTCCCACCGGCGTACGCACCGCTTCCACAATAAATACGTCGCGCATGTTTATCCTCCTTGTGTGGCAGCGGGAATCACTCAGCGTATCCACCGTTTTCCCCGCTCGCACCCGGGCACTATCCTACCCCAGCGGACCTGCACGTTCCAGAGGGGCGGAAAAAAATTGCGGTCGGTTCCCCGGCGACTCCTAATGCAGCGTGGCGGAGTCGCGCGGGTCATTTCCGCGCGCTCCGCCACGACGCATCATTCAAGATTCCCGAATGCTGACTACTGGACCACGGTGTCCCACGCTACCCGGCGGGTCTCACTGCCCATGCCGCTCATGGGCAGCCGCGCGAGGCACTCGATCCGATAGCGCCCGGGTTTGTTAAACACGTAGTTAAGGTTCTTCCCGGTAGATACCGGCAGACCGTCTACGCGCCATTCATAAGTTTCGTATCCAGCCGGTCCCATCAAGAGGATGCGGTGCCGGGCGCGGATTTTCCACGTCTGGACCGGTTGCACCAAGGCCGATTCAACCACGGTGACATGTCCGGACCAGTGCGTGGCGATTCCGCTCCCTTCTCGCTCGATCAGGCTGACTGTGTATTCGCCGGGCGTTTCGAAGGTGTAGCGGAGAGCGCTTTTGCCAGGCCCCTCGATGATTGTTCGGTCGTTTACACGCCAGGTATAGACGCGATTGGGATCGGGGTCAAGCTCCAGGGTCAGGGTCTCGCCGGCCCGATATTCAGGAGCCAGTTGAATTTCGAGCTTCTCGCGGCCCGGGTACTCCACGAGACCGCGTTCCATTTTGACTTCTTGTATGCTCACACCCCGTTGTGCGGCCACGTTCTCGATTTGGTCCGGCAACGCGTCCAGCGGGGCGGACAAGGGTATTTCCACTCGCTCGCCGGCAACGTTCAGAACCAGATCATAGGTGCCCACCTCGAGGTAGCCGGGGACGCCCTTCACGATGAGAGTCCCAGGCTCCGTAGGCGAGACCCGGACGTTGAACATGTGGTCATAGGTGTGACCCGACGCATAGATGCCGAGCACCTTGATTCGAGATGCCGGCACGGGCTTTCCTTCCCGAAGGATCGGAATTCTGACTTCCGTATCCGGCAGGGAAAACACGGCGGTATACTCACGCGTCATTTCGGCCGTCGTAGTGCCCGAGCCCGCCAGTGCCAATGCGCAGCACAGGCAAATGGCCCATGTACGACGATCCAATCCGCTTAGCGCCGGATACATGCAACCTCTGCGACTACTTGCACTTGTATATTGTCGTCGCATATCTAGCCTCCTTTCGGTCCTCCCGCCCGGTCTCAGAAAAGGAACGTCTGCACAGACCGAGACATTGGACCCATATAATCTTGATCCCTGATCTCAACCACGGGTTGCCGCAATTTGCAGTTCGATAGGGGCAAATATGAATAAAGGGCCAATGTTGCTGATCGGGGAAAACCGGCTAACAACCGGGTCGGTAAGGACCCGAGCGTGGGTTGGTATATTTCATGATCGAGGTTCCGGCGGAGTGTTATTGGTAGTCGCGGGCGGGGCCGCGGCGCGCCGGTTTCCCAGCCAGCCTTTTCGCCAAAAGAATGCCAGCATCCCTGCGGCGATGCCAGCCATGAGCCCAAGGGCGAGCGGATAACCCAAGTACCAGTTCAGTTCGGGCATGTTCCACGGCGAGGCGTCGGTGCGAAAATTCATCCCGTAAATTCCCACGATAAACGTGAGGGGAATGAAGATCGTGGCGATGATGGTCAGTACCCGCATCACATCATTCATGTGATAGCTCAAGCTGGAGAGATAGATTTCCGTGAGCCCGCCGGTAATCTCTCGGTACGTCTCAAGCAAATCGAAAATCTGGATCGTGTGGTCGTAGCAGTCGCGCAAGAAGACCCGAACCTCGTTGCCAATGATCGGGTTCGCTTCGCGGATTAGCCAATTTACCGCGTCTCGGAGCGGCCACACCGCCCGACGCATGGCCAGCAGATCTCGCTTTACCTCGTGAAGCGAAGCGATGGTGGCCGCAGACGGGCGACTCAATACTTCGTCCTCCAGAACATCCAATTGGTCACCGCACTTCTCGAGAACGGGAAAATATGCGTCAATCACGGCATCCACGATAGTGTAGGCCAGAAAGTCGGAACCGTGGTTCCGGATTAGCCCGAGTTTCTTGCGAAGACGTTCCCGCACCGGATCGAGGCAGTCCCCGGTCCTTTCCTGGAACGTGATCACGAAGTTCTTGCCAACAAAGAGGCTGAGCTGCTCGGTCTCCAGGTGCGTGCCGGGGGCTACCATGCGCGTCACGATGTAGAGGTAGTCGGCATACTCATCCACTTTCGCGCGCTGGTGCGGGTTCACTACGTCTTCCAGCGCCAGACGATGCAAACCAAACAATTGCCCCATCTGCTTGATCGCATCGGCGTCCCCCAGACCGTCCACGTCCACCCAGACCACGCGCCATTGGTCCAGGAACTCGTTCACCCTCCCCAAGTCGGCGAGTTCCTCTTCAACGAGGCGGTCTTCGTCGTAGGCCATCACGTGGATGATAGGCCTCCGGGCATTCGGGTCCGTAACGATGAGACCGGGAGACGCCCCCGGCTCCGTTTGCCGCCGGATTTCCGGCTTTCTCTTCTTGTGTCGGTGGGGATGCTTGTGCATGGTCTATGTCTCTCGTGACTCCATTAGGCCGACGCTAAGCGTAGCACCCCCAAACTTGAACTTCCACAGCGGCCCCAAAATCGCGCTATCATAGAAGCCGGAACAATTATCGGAGCGTACGCTTATGAGACTCTATCTGGTGCAGCATGGAGAAGCGGTGGAAAAGGAAATCAACCCGGACCGTCCGCTAAGCCCGAAGGGTTCGAAGCAGGTCCAAACCGTGGTGAATTTCTTGAAGCCTGCGGGGGTGCCACCCCCGGAAATCTGGCACAGCGGGAAGGCGCGTGCCCACGAGACGGCCGAGATATTCGCGAAACACTTGCCCTCAAAAGCCAAGGTCAAAAAGGTGGAGGGCCTGAACCCACAGGATCCGGTCGCGGACATCGCCAAGAAGCTGCGGGACCGCGAACGTGATTTGATGATTGTGGGACACCTGCCTCACCTTTCGGAATTGGCGGCGCTGCTGCTTACGGGCGCTCAGAAAGGGGAACCCGTCGCCTTCGAGCGGGGAGGTGTCCTATGCCTCGAGCAAACCGAGCCCGGCCAATGGTCGGTGCGTTGGATGGTGGTCCCATCCCTGCTCGGCGCCTAAGC
The DNA here is from genome assembly GCA_016209895.1 of Candidatus Hydrogenedentota bacterium. Lineage (GTDB taxonomy): Bacteria > Hydrogenedentota > Hydrogenedentia > Hydrogenedentales > SLHB01 > JACQVH01. The sequence goes on from JACQVH010000159.1 coordinate 7,078, forward strand.
GCCTGGGGCAATGTACACCCAAGCGATTTTCCCGTCCGCAAGCAGGACCTGCCGTCGCTGGTATTCGGCGCCTTCGTAGGCGTCCAGTGCGGCCAAGGACATGGTATCAACGGAAAGGATCAGTCCATTCACCGCATGCCCCTCGGCCGCTTCAATGTTCGGGAAACCCTGTCCGTCCACGTGGACCATGGTCTTGCGGTAGCCGTGCAATGTTCCCGGTCGCGCTTCTGCCGTACGGCCCAGGATTCGGCGCTGGATACTCGCGTCCATCAGCGTTCCGTAGACAAATATTTGCTCAGCACGCATTTTGTTATTGACTCACGCTGCCGGCAACGGGAGAACCGGCGGTCTACCGCATCATTTTTGCGAGGCGCTATCCAATTTCCTCACCATGACCTCGAGGCGGGATAACTTGTCGCTATCGTCGAGGCTTCGCTGTATTTCAATGAATCGCCGTTCGCGTGCGAGGAACGCGTCTACAATATCCGGGTCCAGGTGGCTTCCGCGTGCCTCGATAATGAGGGAACGCGCATGTTCGTGGGGAAACGCGGCCTTGTACGGTCGCTTCGTCGTGAGCGCATCGTAGACGTCGCCCAACGCCACGACCCGCGCCGGAAGAGGAATACCGGCGCCGCCGAGTCGGGTCGGATATCCGGTCCCGTCCCAGCGTTCATGGTGAAAGTACGCAATGTCTCGGCCCATGGCCAGAAAGGAATGCTCCCCCGCTTCGGCCTCGGCGGCCTTCAGTGTGTCCCCGCCGAGGGCGGCGTGCGTCTTCATGATCTCGAATTCAAAGGGGGTCAGTTTTCCGGGCTTTAGCAGGATGCGGTCCGGGATGCCGACCTTGCCGATGTCGTGGAGCGGGCTGGATTGGTATAGGTTGTCTATGAACTGTGCGTCAATGACCTCTCGGAACTGAGGCCAGGTCGCAAGTTCGAGCGCCAATTCCCGCGCGTACAGACGCATCCGGTTCAGGTGTTCTCCGGTGTCCGTATCCCGGCATTCGGCGAGTTTGGCCAGCGAAAACACCGCGACTTGCTGTGTCCGTTCGAGTTGGGTGGTTCGCTCGTGAATGCGCAGTTCCAATTGGGCGTTAGACTCTTCGAGCAGTCGTTGGTATCGCAGAATTTGGTCGTGGAGCGCTTTGGCGTTGAGCGAGTTCCGAATGCGCGCCTCCAACAAGACCGAGTCTAAGGGCTTGATCAGAAAATCGTCGGCTCCGGCATCGAGCGCTCGGATATTCGCCTCTCGTTCCGCCGTTCCAGTAATAATCACCACTGGAATATGCTGCGTCTTGACGTTTTGCTTCAGCCGACGGCAGACTTCGTACCCGCTCATTTCGGGCAACACCAAGTCCAGCAGAACGGCATCCGGTGGCGATTGCAAGACCGCCTTGAGCGCCGCCTCGCCACTCGAGGCTCCGTAGACGTCGTATCCTTTCGCGTTAAGTAACTGCTGCAGCAAGAGAACGTTCTCTTCCCGGTCGTCTACTACCAGAATCTGCGGCCTTGTCCCGGCTTGGTCACTCACGTCCACGCCTCCAGTATTCGGGTGTTCGCATGTTATTTACAAGCTAGCTTAATGACGCGATCCACTTCCACCTGAGTATACAACGGCGTCCTCATAACGACAAGATCGGTCTAGGACAGACGTTGCACCCGACTATTGCCCCTGCACCCCAGATCAGGGAAAGACCGCGTTGCGTACCTGAAATGGGGTCTTCGCGAAGCGAGTTCGTATGTCTAAGTATTTGATTATCAATGTGTTAGGAGAGCCGATTGTTTCGGCACAAAAACTGCCTTTGAGCGGCAGTATGCGAACGCAGAGCGATGGGATTGTATCTTGCCGGGTGCCGCAGGTGCTGTGTGGACTGTTGTTCTTGGCCGGCGCGGTCCGTGCCCAAACTCCCAGCGTGGCGGTGGAACGCCCGGCTGGGCCGGTTCGGGTCGGACGGTCCTGTTACGTTACGTATACGGTGACGTGGGCCGGCGCCGCCGATGCCTATTCGGTCTTTCCAGGACAGTTTGATCCCGTGGATTGGGGTCGTCTGGCGTTGACCCACGTGGTCGGCGCGGGTACGGCCGACGGGCCGCAGGTAGTACAGACGCTCGAGATAATCCCGGAGAAGACGGGAGAGTATACGGTCCCGGAAATCCGATTTGTCTATCATCCAGCTTCTCAACCCCCGACACCGCCGGAGCATCCAGACTCCGCATCCCACGTTTCGGCGCCGAGCGCCCCCCCCCTCGCTCCGCGCCGACGCGTTTCCCCTCCTCGTTCAACCCAACAGGACCCTGGGATGGATGACCGGCGGTGTCGGGTCCTTTTTTGTTTTGTTGGTCTTGGTTTGTGGAGGTTATTACTGGTATACCAGACGCTGGCCGCGGCCGGGGATGGCTGGCATTTCCGGTCCGGTTGATTTGGAAAGCGCCGTCCGTCGAGCCCGGCAGCAGATGATGGACGGTCAATTCTACGAGTTCTATTGCGAACTGGAACGGGCGGCCCGCCAACTTCCTTCGCGGGCCGCGACCCTGTGCGAACTGCTGGCCCAACGCATGCAGGACGTGGGTTACCGTGGACTGCGTCCTGACCCGAACCAGATGCAGAGTGATTTGCGACTGTTTGAGCGCGCTGTGAAACAAGCGAACGAGGAGCGAACCGAATGAGCGTGTCCGTTGAAACTATTCGCCGTACCGTAGAATCGCAGTCCCAGTTTGTGGGCCGCCTCCGGGATCAAATTGCGCGGGTCATTGTGGGTCAGCAGTACATGGTGGACCGGTTGCTGGTCGGCGTTCTGGCCAACGGGCACGTGTTGATCGAGGGCGTGCCGGGTCTCGCCAAGACGACTGCGGTGAAGACGCTGGCCTTCGCAATTGATTGCAATTTTGCCCGCATTCAGTTTACCCCGGATCTGTTGCCCGCGGACCTCATCGGCACGCTGATCTACAATCCGAAAGACGGCCAGTTTACCACGCGGAAAGGGCCCATCTTCGGCAACATTATCCTCGCGGACGAGGTGAATCGCGCGCCGGCGAAGGTACAGAGCGCGTTGCTCGAGGCGATGCAGGAACGCCAGGTGACCATCGGCAAGGAAACGTTTCTGTTGGAAGAGCCGTTTATGGTGCTGGCCACGCAGAACCCCATCGAGCAGGAAGGAACTTATCCACTGCCGGAGGCGCAGGTGGACCGCTTCATGCTCAAACTGAAAGTGACGTACCCCACGCGAACCGAAGAACGGGAGATCATGGACCGTGTGGACTTGCTTCACGAACCGCGAGTGCGTCCGGTCGTTACGCGGCAAGAAATCCTGCGCGCCCGCGAGGTGGTGAACCAGATTTACGTGGATGACAAGGCGAAGAACTACATCGTGGATATTGTTCAAGCCACACGCAATCCCGACAAGTTCGGCTTGAAGCTGAACCAGCTCATCGAGTACGGCGCCTCGCCTCGGGCCACGATTTATTTGCAGCAGGCGGCGCGGGCGCTGGCGTTCCTGCAGGGCGAAGGAAACGTGTTCCCCAATGACGTGAAGCAGGTGGCGATGGACGTGCTGCGCCACCGTGTGATTGTCTCCTACGAAGCGGAAGCGGAGAACTTGACCAGCGAAGACATCATCCGTCAAATCCTCGATGCCGTGCCGGTGCCATGATTCCGCAAGAAGTAATGAAGCAAATCCGCCGGATTCACATCTGGACCAGCCACATGGTGAACGACATCCTGGCCGGCCAGTACGAGAGCGTGTTCAAGGGCCAGGGCATGGAGTTCAAAGAGGTCCGGGAGTACGTACCGGGCGACGACGTGCGCATGATTGACTGGAACGTGACGGCCCGCACCGGCGTCCCTCACGTGAAGCTTCTGGCAGAAGAACGCGAATTGACGGTCATGTTGTTGGTGGACGCCAGCGGGTCGGGGCGGTTCGGAAGCGTCCACCGCTTCAAGAATGAGTTGGCCGCGGAACTTTGCGCCGTGTTGGCGTTCAGCGCGATCAAGAATAATGACAAAGTCGGTCTAATGGTCTTTACCGATCGGGTGGAGTTGTACGTTCCGCCCAGCAAAGGGCGCCTGCACGTCCTTCGGGTCATCCGCGAAGTTCTGTACTTTCGGCCCAAGGGTCGCGGTACCAACGTCCCGGGCGCGCTGCATTATCTCAATGGAGTCACCCGACGTCGGGCGGTCGTTTTCCTAGTATCCGATTTCTTCGCGAATGACTACGAGGTCCCGTTGCGCCTTGCCAATCGTCGGCACGACATCATCGGCGTCGTGGTAGATATGGACTCTCGCATACTTAGCTATATTTCTTAAAAGAGCACCCGGAAGAGCACCGGTAGCACAGTACAAAGAATTCCATCGGTCAAATTCTTTCAATACAAACCCTGGTCTGCCTCCTGCATTAAGTATCCCCAACACCGTTGCCTGGGGGTCGCAGGCATAAAAAACCGGCTGGCTATCTGGATTGGGATTCTGAACCAAAAATCCCTTGTTAGAAGGCGGAGAACCTTCTCCCCCGAAGATAAAGTCTTCTCCAAGACCTGTTGTCAATTGATGTTTCCTATTAGTTATTTTAATTCTGACATTTGTTCTGATATCAAGATAATTTATTTTGATACCGGTTAGCGCCTCCATATTCTCAACAGATATTTTGTGTCCGTCAATTATTCCCGGTGCATACAACCAGACAGCAGTGCTTTTCTTTGACTGTAGTTTTCTATGAATTAATTTTATCTGTTTCCTGTTCGCATTGAAAACATTCAGAAATATGTAAAGTTTATACCCCCTTATCTTTTCAAAGTCATCCAGCA
>JACQVH010000160.1 GCA_016209895.1 Candidatus Hydrogenedentota bacterium
GTATAATGATAATAAGACAAGAGACACAATGGTCGGATCTTTTTCCCAATCTATCGTTAGCACCGCCTGTGGATTTTGGCGAAAAGTTGGTTGCGTACGACAAGATGATTGGAGATTGGAATCGGTTGTTGTCTTTGGTGGCCAGAGGTGATGTGACTTCCCTTTGGGAGCGTCATATCCTGGATTCGCTGAGTTTGGTAGAGTGGATTGTACGGTTGAAGGGAGGCGAGTGTCACCTCTTAGACATTGGCAGTGGGGGCGGTTTTCCGGCGGTGCCGGTGAAACTGGCACTTCCTGGGCTTCGCCTGACCATGGTTGAGCGCTCGGCGCGTAAGGTGGTTTTTTTGAGGAAGGTAATAGCCGCACTGAAGCTGGGCTGGACGGAAGTGGTGCAGGGTGAGTTTCCGCGTGCCGTAGCTGGCGTGGCGCCGGACGCGGTGACGGCACGTGCGGTAGAGAAGCCAAGGCGTGTGGTGATGCATTTGGTCGAGTTTTTGCCTGTGGGCAGTGTTTTCCTGTGTCAATTGAGTGATCCGAACGCTTTTGAGGAAGGTGGGTTCCACGTGGAACCTGTGAAGGATGTCTGGAGCGAGAAAGGCTGGCGGCGAGGGCGACTGTTTGTGGTGACGCGTAGAGCGGCTCGTGCTCGGGTTTCCGATTGATGTTCCACGTGGAACAACCGGGGTACATCCGTCAACTTCTCCTAGTCGAGGCGGCAGGGGTATTCTGGCTGGCCGCCGAGTTGACCATATTATTCCTGATACTCGTGGCCAGGCGATACACATTAAGCCTGCCTCTGCCCGAGAGGCTAACGCTAACCCAGCATGAGAAGCGGCGTGCCCACATTTGGTGCACGGCCATATTGGCCTTTACCGGCTTGCTTGTGGCGCGATATCCGTTGCTGGGGCTCTGGGCCGATCCGGCAGGAAGCTTGATGCAGGCTGGACTGCCTGCTTCGAGACCCCAGACAACGGTGATATTCCAATCGCATCTGCTCGTCTGGGTGGTTCTTATCACGAGTTGGCTGGCACTCGAAATTCTCATCGTTTATAACGGATGGCTGGTCTTCAGGCGTATTCGCGACATGTTGTCCGAAAATCTCCCGGGAGTTTGCGCGTGTCCCCGCAAGCTTCCCTAAATGCGACACTCTCTTTGCGGAACCGCGAACGGCTGCTTTCAGCGGTGCCGCTGGTTCTGTTGCTCGCAGTTGCTGTCGCCTTTGCCGCGGGGTTTATTTGGATTCCGCTCGAGTCCGGCCAGGAATCCGCAACTGGCACGGCGACATCTGCGAGCCGCACCGACGACGCGGTTCCTGCGGCGCTGTACGGCGAATCATTACTGCAGAATGCGGTCTACCTCTACTTGCGTCTGGCGGGGATAGCGTGGATTGTGGTCGAGTGGACCGCCGCGATAATTCTGTGGCGGGCCTATCGGATGCTGAAGCGGGCGATTCGACAATTGGCCTCAGTGTGATTCGATGGATATGTTTCTCGATTTTGTGCGTGATTTTACACCGCATCGGTATATGACACTGACGCGGCTTGAGGGGATGGGATGGACGCTTGCTGATGTTGTTATCGTATTTCTTTTGATTCGGATCGCCAATCTTTGTCGCGGCTACCAGGGCCGGCGTGTGCACATCTTCTCGTACGCCGTGCTGGCAAGTACGCTTCCGTTCCTCCCGATTATTGCTACGGCTGAGGACGGCATGGTCTTCTTCTGCGCTGAACTCGTTGTCACCGTCCCGCATTTCGTGCTCATACTCTATGTGATGTTGGGGGATGCGCAAATCGGCACGATGGTCTTGCGAGAACTTGTCTGCCGGAAGAACAGTGAACAGCGAGGGCAAGGATGATAGTGAGAAGGTGCCAGAAAGCCGGAAAGGTCCGCAACGACATGAAGGACCGATAGGGTACAGAGTTCAGGGTTCAGGCGTGCAGGGCATGGGGTGGACAGGTTGAGCTTGGGTTGACCAAACCGACTTCGAGATCTCTAATTAACCCTTTATACCGGTTAGGGTTATGCCTTGTATGAATTGGCGCTGGGCGGCGAAGAAGAGGATGATTACGGGGAGGGTCATCAGGACGGACGCGGCCATCATGAGGCCGAAGTTGCTGCCCTGGAAAACTTGCAGGGCGAAGAGGCCGAGGCTGAGGGGATAGAGCCGCTGGTCGTTGAGGTAGATGAGAGGCCCCATGAAGTCGTTCCAGGTACCCATAAAGGTGAAGATGCCGATGGTGGCGACGGCCGGCTTCACGAGGGGGAAGATGATACGGGTGAAAATCCCGATATAGCCGCAACCATCAATCTTGGCGCTGTCTTCGAGATCCTTGGGAATGCCTTTCATGAATTGGCGGAGCAGGAAGATATAGAAGGCACTGCCGAACAGGGAGCTTACCCAGAGCGGCCTCAATGTGTTATACCATCCTATATATTTGTATATAAGGAACACCGGTATCATGGTTACTTGGGGAGGGATCATCAAAGTGGCGAGGACGAGCAGGAAGCAGAAGTCGCGCGCGGGCCATTGCAACCGTGCGAAAGAGTAGGCCACGAGCGACGAGCCCAGAATCTGACCCAGGACGTTGAGCACGACCAGGAGCAGGCTGTTTTTCACGTACGCCAACAAGGGTACCATACGCCACACGGTCTTGTAGTTGTTGGCGTACTTGTTCATCGTCGGCATGGCCCCGCTCGCTCGGTGGCAGTCGAGGGTGAGCTTTACGCGTCCCGGCTGGTTGAAGTCGGATGCGCCGGCTTCGTCCAGGCGCAGCCAGGTTTTCATCATGATGGACTTATCATCTTCGCTCGCGAACTGCCAAGTGATGTCTTGGGAACGATCGCTGCCCAGATAGGCGGCTTGCACGGACTGGTAGCGTTTCCCGTTCAATTCGACGGTGGCCCAGAGCTCGTGCCAGGAACGATCAGCGTAGTTGGTCACGACAATCTTCTTCAGGTTGGCGGGGTTCATCTGAATCGGCAGGGTAATGGTGAGTGCGAAACGGTGTTGATTCTCAAATGAGTAGTGGACTTCTTTGGCCGGACGCAAAAGCCCTTCTTTACGGTCTACGAGAGTGACGTCGCCACTGACAACCTGCCAGGGGAAATTCCCGTCGGCGGTCGGGTATTCGACGGAGACGTCCCAGCCGTGAAAGACCACTTCCGACACGGACACGCGCCGGTAGACGGTCTCGAACACTTCGCGAACCAGCGACTCGGTCACGTTTTGTGCGAACCATGCGGTCGCGAGTATCTCGGTTTTCTCGAAAATCTCTTCGGGCACCCGTTTCAATAAGCGGTTAAGAATGCCGTCGGCCAAAGCGGGTTCGGTCAAATACGGCTGATAGAATCCCGGAAATGAAGCCGACATGCTCGCGACCTTCACGGTGATCGCTTGCGCGATGGGGTCTCGTAGTCGTTCCCAGTCGGTAGACTTTACACGTGTCGGGCCGAGGGGCCGCTCGTTCTCGCGCAATTCGATGTACGGAGACTTGATGACCCGCGCGGGGACTTGCGGAATCCAGCGCGGTGGATACATCTCGTCGGGCACTTTGCAACTGGTGCTAACCAACCAGATGAAGGGAACGGAGAAGAGGAACGACCCGGCGACCAGCGTGCCGTGCAGTATGAGGCGTCGGAGGCGTCGCTCGGTTTTGGTAATCCGTCTCATAATTCCGACTCGTAGTGCACCCAGCGCCGTGAGAGCCGAATTTGCACAATGGTCAATACCAGCACGATGGCGAACAACACCCAGGCCATGGCCGACGCGTAGCCCATTTTCAGATAGCGGAACGCGTTGTTAAATAGATGATAGGCATAAAATAGGGTCGAGTTCACCGGTCCGCCCTGCGTCATGATATATGCCTGTGAGAAAATCTGAAACGTGCCTATCAGTCCCATGACCAGGTTGAAGAAGATGTACGGTGTCAGCATCGGTACCGTGACGTTCCAGAACTGCCGGAACCGGCCGGCGCCGTCCAACATGGCGGCCTCGTACAAGTGCATCGGGATGCCCTTGAGTCCCGCCAACCACACGATCATGCCGCTGCCCGCGCCCCACAGTCCCATGAGTATGAGCGCCGGTTTTGACCACGGAGCTTCTTGAAGCCAGGCGGGTCCGGAAATCCAGACCAAGCTAAGGAGATTATTGAGAATCCCGTCCTTCGGGTTGAAAATCCACATCCAGAGGATGGAAGCGGCGACCGCAGGCATGATGGAAGGAAGATAGAAGAAGGTTCGATAGACGGCCATGCCTTTGATTTCGTAATTGAGCAGCATGGCGATGCCTAATCCGACGGCCATACCGAGTGGAATTCCCAGGGTCATGAACACGGTGTTCCCCAAGGATTTCAGAAACAGGTCGTCGGTGACGAACATGTCGAGGTAGTTTTTGAAGCCGACGAATTTCGGTTCGGACAGCACGTCGTATTCGCAAAAGCTCATGAATACTGAAAAGACGATCGGCCCACCCCCCAGGATTGTAAAGCCAACGAACCATGGGGCGGCGAAGAGATAACCGGCATAGAACTCGTGGCGAAAGTATCCGCGGGCGTTTACCTTTCGGTCGAAATAGAAATACAAAACCACGAACGCGAGGCCAATCAGCACCGTGTAGGTGATTACGATTGGCGACCACCGCAAGGTTGGATAGTGCCGGGGTTTGAAGATTCGGTCCAACTCCTTTTGGACGATTGCGGCGTGCTTATCGAGCGCGATTTGCGCGTTACGTAGGCGGTCCTGCTTGTCGTAGCGCAGATAAATGCCGTCTTCCATGCCGTCGCGCTGTTCCATCCACAGGAGTTGGCCGACGGGCGACACCGGACGATAACGGGAAAACGGCATAGCGTCCACGAATATGCGTTTGGAAATCTTGAAGTTCTCGCCGATGGTTGGGTCGCGGAAGAGGTAGTAATCCATGGCCCATTGCGTGATATCCACACGAGCGCTGATCCACGGGATGAACACGTTACCGGCCGCGTTTAGGATTTGCTTGTTGGCATCGGCGCGAATCTGGTATGCGCGCTTCGAGGCCATGTGCTTGATGAATTCCCATGCCTCTTCGGGGTACTTGGCGCCTTTTGGAATCACCCAGGACCAGCCGCCGCACCAGCCCAACGGGTTCTTGCCTTCCGGCGCGGGCGCGAGGCACACGCCGAAACGCATGTCGCGGCGAAAGTTGGCGATGGAACCGATGTAGCCGTCCCCGTCAATCTTCATCACGATCTTACCCGACATGAACGGGTCCAAGTCGCCGCCCAACGTGCTGGCTTGAAACGCCAGCACCGCTTCCGTGCCGCCCATAATATCGTATAGTTCCGTCATGTACGCGAGGGCTTCGGCGATTTGCGGACTGTTTAACGTACAGGTAAGGCCGTCCTCGCTCATGAATTCTCCGCCGTTGAGCCAGCCGTAGATGTAGAGCCAGGAATTGCCGAAACTTGGGCTGTGTGGGAGAAAACCGATCCGGACCAATCTTTCTTTCTCGTCGTATTCGCTAAGAATCCGGGTGGCTGCGCGCAATTGGTCCCATGTGCGCGGCGGGCCGACCTTCGTCGGATCATTCAGGTCTGTGCAGCCCGCCGCGATCAATTCCGGTGCATGTTTTTCGAGCAGGTCAATGTTGTAATACATGGCCCGGTTGTCGGTGTCCGACGGCACGGCGAACAGTTCGCCGTGGTAGCTGGCCTCGGCCCAACAGGGCGGATAGAACTGGTCTTGGCGCAACGTCAGCGGGTCATCCCGACGCTCTCGGAGGTCGCGTTCTAGAAAGGGTTGCAACGATTGGAATGCGCCGCGCGCCGCCCATTCGCCTACAGCAAAGCGGTCGAAGGTGACCACGTCGGGAGGGTCGCCGCCGGTGATCGAGCAGAGCAGCCGTTGCGGGTCACCCGTCTTGTCGAACGACGCGCTCTGGCCCATGATGACTTTGATGCGAGGTTTTCCGTCGCGGCCGTCGTGGAGGGTTTCGAAATCTTGAATGACCTCCGGCGCTAGGGTGTCGTTCTCGAATCCCCAGAAATAAAGTGTGATGGTGTCGGACAACTCCTCGAGTCTGACTTCGGCGCTCGAGATGGTCGCCCAAGTCAAGAGTATTGCCACTCTTATGATCCGTCTATTCCACACGCCCCGCATATCCCCTCGCTCATGAGCAACGCATGAAATCATATCGGGTCGGGCCGATGCAAGGAGGAAGGACAAAGGAACTTGGAACTCGTGGACGGGGAGAAGGCGAGAAGGCAACGACAGCAACGACAACAAGGACTGCAAAGACAACAAGGACGACAAAGAGTACCACCTTGATCGCGGGCTGTGCAAGCGGTGTGGGGTTTCGCTACCGTTGGGGTGGCTGGATTCGTATAATCCTTTCCCGCAACGGACGAAACTTCAGGCGCGAGAACTCAAGACGGAGGAGAGTGTATGGACCGGCGAGCTTTTTTGCAGGCAGGGGCGGGGTTAGGCTTGTCGTTGACCGGCTTTGGTGCGACTGCGGCGGTACCCGATAAGCAATATCAGAAGGGGGCGAGCCCGTGGCCGCTGTGCTTGAACACCAGCACGATTCGTCCCACCCCGTTGAAGGACAAGATACAGATCGCGGCGGAGACCGGCTACGACGCAGTCGAGCTTTGGATTGACGACTTGGAGAAGCACGAGGTGGACGGTGGCGACCTCAAGGCGTTGGGCGCGGAGATTAAGGACCGCGGCCTATTCGTTATCAACGTGATCGGCCTGTGGGGCGGGATGCCGGCCGGGGAAGACGAGTGGCAGAAGTCGCTTGAAGCTACGCGCAATCGGATGCGCATGTCCGCGGCGGTCGGTTCGAAGCATGTGGCCGTGTTACCGCTGCCGGACCGGGACGATTTCGATTTGAAGTGGGCGGCGGGCAAGTATAAAGAGCTTCTGAACCTTGGACGAAATGACTACGGTATTCTGCCGGCGTTCGAGTTCGTCGGATTCTTCAAGACGGTGTACCGACTCGGCCAAGCGGCGGCGGTCGCGCTGGATGCCAACGATGCGGACGCGAAGATCATTGCCGATACTTTTCACTTACATCGCGGGGGGTCCGGTTTCGAGGGCATTCGCCACTTGAATGGGAACTTCATCGCGTCGTTTCACTGGAACGACGTGCCGGCCGAGCCTCCCGCCGATCAACTGAAAGACGAGCATCGCATCTATCCTGGGGACGGCATCCTGCCGATCAAGCGTGCGCTGCAGCAATTGGCGGAAATCGGCTACACCGGTCCGCTATCGTTGGAGCTGTTCAACCGCGAGCACTGGCAGCAGGACCCGAAACAAGTCGCCGCTACCGGGCGGGAGAAGATATTGGCCGGGGTAACGGCGGCATTGGGGTAGTTGGTTCCAAATGAGAACCAAGTGACACCAAGCTAGTGCTTAGTTGCATAAATACGCGATATATGGTATGTTCTTGGACAGGAGGTACCACCCATGTCCAAGAGAGCGCCAATTTTAACCTGTGACGAAGCGCAATTGAAGGCCATTGA
>JACQVH010000162.1 GCA_016209895.1 Candidatus Hydrogenedentota bacterium
GATGTAGATGAAGCGAGGCGGTTCCTGACCGATGAGTTCGAAGAACGCGCGGACGCCGATCAAGTGCGTTGGAAAGAGCGGCGCGGTCTGATCGCGGAATGATTGAAGGGTTTCTTCGGTGCCCTCGCAGAGTCCGAACAGGGGCAAATCCGCGACGGCCGCGACGAAATCGTTCAATTCGGCTACGGCCGCCATGCAGTGTTCGCAGGTGGCGCTGAGCATGGCAACGAGATACTCGCCTTCGCCCAGGTTCCAAGTCTGCCCGTCTTCTTCAAACACAAACTGCGCGAAGGGCCGGGCATCCGGCTGCACGGGAGTTGGTGCTTCGAGATGGGTGTACGCGAAAATCCCCGCACCAACCGCGGCCAAGATAGGTAGCGAAACACGCAGCATGTCCAGAACGCGAAACGACGCAACCTGCGTCGTTTCGGTCACGCCCGCAGACGAGGCGCGGGGCCGATATCGCCACGCGAAGCCGCAGCCGGCCAGTAAGACGACGTTCTTCAGGATGGACGTACCCGGAGTCATCTTGAGCCGTCCAAAGCAGCCGCAGTCGGCAAGGTTGTGATACCGCCACCCGTACAGAATCAAGCCCGTGAAGAGGACCAGTAAGGCCGCTATGATCGGCAGCGTGAACCGCCGGCTATTTCCACCCAAAAGGAGCGCGACGCCGAGTGCGCTCTCCAAAGCGACGGTGCCCACCGCAACCGCATCAAGTCCGGCCGGCGCCTGAATCACCCCGTAATGACGCACTTGCACCACAAACAGATTGATGTCCAGCATCTTCAGTACGGCACCCGCCACGAAAACGACCCCCAACAGCAATTCGGCGGGACGCGCGCACTTGCGAGCAAAATTGTCCAAGGTTGCTGCCAAATCTACCTCATCTTTAAGGAAACCACGAATGACACGAACGGCGCTTCCCGCGCGCGTGAGTGCCGTAAATCCCGGTTAATCCCAAATGCCCATTGGCAATCATGGGCGAATCCGAGGCGTGAATACAAGCATCATCGGGGAGATATTCCCAAGGGAAGTGCGAAGTACATAGCCTTCTTCCGGAACTTAGCAGGAGAACTCGGCCACTAACCACTGGTCACTGGCGACTAGACACTGCCATCAGAAATTCCACACAAGCCCGGCGCCGATGGCGGAGCGCCATTCGTCTACGCCGCGGAATTCGGGGTCGCTCTCGAAATCAATGATGAGGTCCAATTTGAGCTTGAGGTCGGACGCGACCGGAATAACTAGGGTAGATTCGGACCGCGCGCGGAGTTCCGCTCCGTCGGCAAAACTCGGGTAGAGCAGGAGACTCTCGGTGAGTGTGCTCCGGCGTAGCCATTGACGCCGGTATTCCAGGTGGAGGCGCAGACCAAAGTCGAGTTCTTCGCGGCGCCGGTCTTCCTCGGCGTAATAGGCGAAGTTCCAGAGTTTCCCGAAGCTGCGGGTCAGGTCTCCGCCGTTGGACAGGTCCAGACGCGCGAGGAGTCGGGCGCTGCGGCGTAAGGCTTCTGCATCTTCATCCACCAATAACCCTTCGGCGTCGTAGTACTCAAGCGTAGTCTGAATTCCAACTTCCCCTGTCAAGCCCTGCTTTTCACTTTCGGCGAAAGCGTACCCAAGGCCGAAGGAAAGGTCTGACCTGAAAAACAATCCTTGGTCCAGATTACGTTCAAGTCCTACCATCAATTCGCGGTAGAATCCGTTCAGAGTCATTCCTTCTCGAGACACCCCTTTGGGCTCCAATCCTACCGACAGTTCAGGGTACGTCTCGTCCGCCGTACGAAATTTCCACTCCGCAAGAGCTCGGAAGAATTGAGGAAATGCATCCTCGTCCGCGAGTTCGAGTAGAATCGTGGAAAAGAATTCATAGCGATCAGTAGATACCTCGAAGGTTAAACGTGTGAAAGGCTGTGTGCTATCACGATAACTTGCCCGCCACAAGACACCGGTCTCAAAGGCGCCACCAGACTCTCGCCGTGGCAATTCCGGAATAAGGTTTGGCGGTGGTTCGGACATCGCAGGTGCCGGAGCGGCCTCGGCGATGGTCGTCAGGTCTATGCTGCGTACGGGTTGGTCGCCGTCCGGTACCAGGACATTGGCTCCTTCGCGGCTGGAGAGCTGTCCCGTGAGGGTAATGCCATCCATGAACGACACGCGCAGGTTGCTGCTCGTTCGAAGGGACTGTACTTGATCCAAGGGCACCACCATACGGCCAGCGAGGGTTGTGCGGAAGGTCAACACGCCCTCCCCGATGCGCAGAAACTCGCCGGTAAGGTGGTCGCCGCCCCGCAACACAAGAATGTCCCCCCACCCGACCGCTTGGGCGGTCAGGACGAGAATCGGTATTGCTCTCGACACGAGCGTGCGCACTTCAATGCTTCCCCTTTTCATCTTACCACCAATTCGGCGTAGACGCGACGTCCTCGTCGCGTTCTGTCGTATTGGTGCCCTTCGTGACTTCGTGGTTAGAGAATCTGTCGTTTTCTCTCGCGGTCAGATTCCAGCGTTCCAGAGTTCCAGGTTCGTGGTAGCACTCTTTGGTTACGGCCTTGGACGCGCTCGTGGGACGTTGGCCGCGCGACCGGGAGTTTCATCTCGGCGACGGTTCGTGTAAAATCCCGCCCTGCCTGGATTGGTCTCGGGGAGCGGATCGTTTTATGCCACCGGTTCTTACTGCTGCTTGGATATATCGTGTTCGGAAACGCATTCTGGCGGGCGTCTTGGGCTGTACCCTGGTGACCGTACTGCTCACGGGGTTTCTCCTGCGCGACCGGTTGCTGCGCGACGCCGTGTCCAAGTCCGAGGAGCTAAGTTCTGCCCTTGTGTCCAGTCTGAGCGGTCTGATGTTGGCGCGCGACCCGGAACGAATTCAGACCACAGTCGAGCAATTGACGGCGGGAAGAGACTCGATTCTGAAGGCGCTCATCTTGGATAGGGAAGGGCGCGTCGTGTATTCCTCCGATCCGTCCGAAAGGGGGCGCAAGATTGATACTCACACCGAAGCGTCCTGTCGCGTCTGTCATTTGAACAGCGTGCTTCCGAAGGAACACGCGGTGATAACCGTGAGTGAAGGCGAACCCGTGCAGCGCGTGGTGACGGTGATTGCCAACCAGGCGGCCTGTCACGCCTGCCACCCGGCCGAAAACCCCGTGAACGGTAAGCTCATCGTGGACCGGTCGCTTAAGAAAACCAACGCCTTAATCGCGACCGTGGAAGCGATTATCGCCGCCTGTGGTCTCGGCTCCTTGATCGTTTTACTCGGTTTAGTACGGGGCGGAGTCAACAAATACGTCGGAACCATTGCCCACCAGACCGCCGAACTGGCGTCGCTCTATACGCTCGTCGAGCGGCTCAGCAAAACCATTGACGTTGCGCAACTCAATCACATCGTGATCGACATTCTTCAGGACGTGTTCAGCGCCGAGGAAGTGCACCTCATCTCCATGAAAGACGCGCACAATTTCCGTTATCGGCTGTGGACGCGCAGCCGCGCGGGCATCGAACGCAAGAAACTCGAAGCTGACGACCCCCTGTATCCCGTAGTCCAGCTGTGGTTGGACGGCCGCATACTCGAAGTCCAGTTCACCGAGGACCGGCAAATGGTGCGGATGCCGATCGTCCGTGAGAAGACCTTGCTCGCGTTGGCGGTGGTACGCAAGTCCGTGGGTACGTTTCAGGCCGATGACTTGCGTCTAGTAATCGCCATGGCCGGCCACATTGCGTCCGCGTTCGAAAACGCCCGACTCTATCGGCTCGCAATTACCGACGAGCTCACCGGCGCCTATACCCGCCGACACTTGAATTATTGTCTCGAAGAAAAGTTGACCGCCTATGATCGAAAGGCCGAGCCGTTCGCACTCCTGTTTCTCGACGTGGACAACTTCAAGAGCGTGAACGACCAATTCGGTCACGCGACCGGGGACGCGGTCCTGCGCTCGATGGTCCACAATGTCTCCAACGTGGTCCGTGACCTGGACCAGGTCTTTCGCTACGGCGGAGAAGAGTTTGCGATACTGTTGCCGGGCGTGACCGTGAAAACCGCACGGGAAGTGGCGGAACGCATTCGCGAGCAAGCGCAGCGAGGCGAGATGGAAGATGTCCCATCGGGGCTTCGGGTCACGGTCAGCATCGGCCTCGCCCACTGTCCCGACCACGCCCAGACCGCCAATGAGTTGCTCTTCCTCGCCGATAAAGCCCTCTACGAGGCCAAGCGCGCGGGCCGCAATCGAGTGGCAACACCTTAGTTCCGAGTTCCGAGTACTGAGTGCCGAGTACTGAGTTCCTAGCGGCGAGTGGGGAGTGGCGAGTACCGCGGGACAAAGTCCTTTTGGTCCCTTTGGTCACTTTCGTTTTTTCGCTTCCCAAAGACCGCGCGGAGTGGAATTTGCACGGCATAGCCATAATATGCTAGAAATGATGCATCTAACCGTATTCAATCGAAGCGACGCAACATTGGGGTGTCCTCCCCGAAGTTCAGGAGAAATAAGGTGAAGAAAGGTATTCATCCCGAATACATGAAAGCGCGCGTAACGTGCGCTTGTGGCAATTCGTTCGAAACGCGGTCTACGAAGCCGACGATCAACGTCGAAATATGCTCGTCGTGTCACCCGTTTTTTACGGGTAAGCAGAAGTTTGTGGACACCGAGGGGCGTGTGGACCGGTTTCACAAGAAATACGGAAAGAAGAACTAATCCTGCATGGAGCAGGCGCTGCGCAAGAGGCTTCTCGCCATCGTCGAGGAGCATGAACGACTTTCGCGGAAGATGTCGGATCCGGAAGTCGCTGCTAATCCCACCGATTATCTCAAGTACGTGAAAGCGCAGCGCGAGATCGCGGAAGTGGTCGCGTGCTACCGGCGTTACGAGCGCGAGGAAGAACGCCTGGCAGACGCAGACCGTATCCTGCGGGAGGAGTCGGACGCCGACCTTCGCGCCCTGGCGGATGAAGATAAGCGGGAACTGGCCATCGCCCTGCCGGAACTCGAGCAAGCACTCAAGCTAATGCTCCTGCCCAAAGACCCGAACGACGAGAAGAACACCATCGTCGAAATCCGTGCCGGAACCGGCGGCGAAGAAGCGGCGCTGTTCGCCGCGGACTTGTTTCGCATGTATTCGCGTTACGCTGAATTGAAGCGGTGGAAAACCGAGGTAATGAATTCCAACCCGACGGGACTGGGCGGGTTCAAGGAAGTCTGCTTCAAGATCGCCGGGGAGAACGTGTACAGCCAGCTCAAGTACGAGGGCGGCGTACACCGCGTTCAGCGAGTACCCAAAACGGAAGCCCAGGGGCGCATCCATACGTCTACGTGCACGGTGGCAGTCCTGCCCGAGGCGGAAGACGTGGATGTTCACGTGGACCCGGCGGAAATCACCATTGACGTCTACCGTTCTTCTGGGCGGGGCGGCCAACACGTCAATACCACGGATTCGGCGGTCAGAATCACCCACCTCCCGACCGGCGTCGTGGTGACCTGTCAGGATGAACGTTCGCAACACAAGAATAAGGCAAAAGCGATGGCTGTGCTTCGCGCCAAGCTGTTGAGTGCGAAGCGCTCCGACGAAGCGGAGAAGCGTTCGGCGGACCGGCGCGGTCAGGTTGGTACCGGCGAGCGCAGCCAGCGCATCCGGACCTACAACTTTCCCCAGAACCGCATGACGGACCACCGAATTGGCCTCGACCTATACAAGCTCGATTTGCTTATGGAAGGCGAGATTCAAGACGTGATTGACGCGTTGGTGGCGGCCGAGCGTGCGGCGCAGGTAGCTGCCGTCGGCTGATGCCTACGCTAGCCGAGCGGCTCGTCGCGGCGGCGACGGCGCTGGCCCCGGTCACCGAAACGCCGCGCCTCGAATCCGAACTGTTGCTGATGCACGCGCTGGGCTTGTCGCGCGCCCAATTCCTCGCGCGGCTCGAGGAATCCCCGAAGGTGCCCGGTTTCGAGTCTTTGTTAAAGCGCCGTCTGGCCCATGAGCCCATTGCGTACATTCTCCGGGAGCACGAATTCTTTTCCCTGGGATTCTACGTCGAGGCGCCGCTTTTGGTGCCTCGACCTGAGACCGAGCACTTGGTCGAGGCCGTGCTCGATTTCATGCGTGAGGCCGCGGCTCGTGTGCTCGAGATCGGCACCGGCACGGGATGTGTGGCCGTAGCCATCGCACGCTGCGCGCCCAACTGCCGTGTCTGGGCCACGGACGTGCGGACCTCGGCATTAGCCGTGGCGCGACGTAACGCCGAACGACACCAGGTCGCGGCACGGATAGATTTCGTGGAGAGTGACCTCTTCAGCGGTTTGCCGCCCGACTGCGGGCCGTTCGACGTGGTCTGCTCCAATCCTCCTTACGTCGAAGACCACGCCTGGTCTACCCTCTCCCCCACCATCCGCGACTATGAAGACGCCACGGCCCTACGCGGCGGCAAAGATGGTCTGGACGTGATCCGACGACTTTGCGCGGAGGCGCGACCGTTCCTACGGCCCGGCGGCTTGCTTGCGTTTGAAATGGGAATGGGGCAGTATAACAAAGTACGCGGAATCCTTGCGGAAAACGGGTACGAACGGATACGTTGCGTGAAGGATTTGGCGACGATTGACCGAATTGCCTTGGCAATTAACCCTCTATGAAGCTTGAATCGCCATACTCTTCGGCAGTTCGCGAGATGCCGGCCGAGGACCGGCCCCGGGAGCGGCTGGCCAAGCTGGGAGCGGAAGCCCTTCGGGATGCCGAATTGCTCGCCCTGCTTTTCCGCTCCGGCACCCGCAAGCGGGGAGCCGTCGCGCTCGCTGACGAGGTTCTGAAGGAATTCGGCAATCTACGGGGGTTGGCGCGGGCGTCATTGGAAGAGCTCCGTCAAGTAAAGGGCCTCGGCAAGGTAAAAGCCATCGAAATTAAGGCTGCGCTCGAATTGGGCAAGCGGCTCGCGGACCATCGGGAATCGGGCCGGACCAGGATTGGATGTGCGGAAGACGTGGCCGCCTTGCTGATGATTCACTTCAAGGACTGCGAGACCGAAGAATTCAAGACGCTGCTGTTGAATGCCAAGAACGAATTGATCAGAACCCATGGCGTGTCACAAGGCGGATTGGACAGCACGATGGCGCTGCCGCGTGAGGTGTTTCGGCAAGCGGTTCGTCAGGGCGTGACCAAGGTAATTGTTTGCCATAATCACCCAAGCGGCGACCCGGAGCCGAGTCGGGACGACATCCTCCTCACCAAGCGACTCAACGAATCGGCAACCATTCTCGGCTTGGAACTGGTGGACCACATCGTGTTCGGCGACGGGCGATACGTCAGCCTCAAGGAAAGGAACTTGATGTGAAGGGATCGTTCAGCGCCTGGAAAGAGGGTCTACCCTATTACATTCCTTTTCTGATCGTCGGGGTCGCCCTGGTCATGTTATTTCGACACTCGCCATACGTCTACGCCGCGGTTCCGTTCTTCCTGGCGGGATTTGCGTGCCTGATGTTCTTCCGCGACCCGCCCCGCCGGGTCTCGGCCCGGGAAAATGAAGTGGTTTGCCCGGCCGACGGCACCATCGTGGGGATCGAGGACTTACCCGATTCACCGTATTACTCGGGGCCGTCGCGCCGAGTCTCCATTTTCCTTTCCGTGCTCGACGTCCACGTCAACCGCTCGCCTTTCGATGGCCGTGTGACCTGCATCAAATATCAGCCGGGCCGATTCGTGAACGCGATGAAATCCGAGTCCTCCCGCACCAACGAGTCCAATGCCATCTGGATGGATACGGAGCACGGCGGCGTTACCGTGCGGCAAATCTCGGGCGCCATTGCCCGCCGAATCGTTTGCCGGACTGCCGAAGGCGACGAATTGGCAAAAGGCGAAAAAATTGGTATGATAAAATTCGGATCGAGAACAGAACTCTATCTTCCGCCGGCCACGCCGGTCTGCGTTAAGATTCGGGACAAGGTACAGGCGGGAATTACCGTGGTGGCGCGATTCTAATGCCCAAATTCAAGAGAAAACGGAACCTTCGTCGCCGGCCCATAAACGTGTTGGCCAGCGGCCTGACCACGCTGGGCCTGTATTGCGGCATTGCGAGCATCTTCTACGCGATTCGCGGCGACTACAAAAGTTCCGTTTACCTGATCTTCTGCGCCCTCCTCATTGATATTCTGGATGGTACGGTCGCCAAGCTGACCAAGACCACGTCGGAATTTGGAAAGCAATTGGACAGCCTCTGCGACGTCGTGTCCTTCGGCGTGGCGCCGGCCGTGCTCATCTTCTCCGCCTTCCTCAAGGAGGCGGGCGAGCCGGAATCGGTGCTGGCGCGGTTTGGAGCGGTGCTCGCGGTCATTTTCGTCATTTGCGGCGCGTTACGCCTCGCGCGCTTCAACGTGTACCAGAGCCGGCTTCGCGATTATTTTGTGGGCCTTCCCATCCCGGCGGCGGCGGCGACCGTGGCGTCGTTTGTCCTCTTTACGCACTACTTTGAAGTGAAGGTGGTCTGGGTCTTGGCGCCGATGGTACCGGCCTTGTCTTATCTAATGGTCAGCACCGTCCGTTATCCCAAGGACAAGATGAAATCCTTCGTCTTGGCCCCGCGCAACGCGTTCCGCCTGTTGGCGCTCTCCGTGATGGGCATCGGCGTGGTGCATTTCGCCAGCGATCATTCTCCCGCAATTATCTTCTTCCCCGTCGCGCTCGGCTACGTGCTGTTTGGCATCTGCGACGAGTTCTACCAGCGCGTCCACCGGAAGCAGCCGCGACTCGAGCTTTATACGCCCGGCGCAGAACCGCCGGTCGGCGGCGCTCCGCCCGAATCACCGCCGGCAAAGACGGGTGACGTTTTGTAGTACTGCACCCCTTCCTTCACGAGCACCTTGAGCGTGGCCGCGAGTGGTACGGCGAGCAGTAAACCGAGAAAGCCCAGCGCGCTTCCGAACACGAGGACGGCCAGAATCACCCACACCGGGTGAAGACCCACCTTCTCTCCGACGATCTTCGGCGTGAGCAACATGCCATCCAAGCCTTGTGCCGCGCC
>JACQVH010000151.1 GCA_016209895.1 Candidatus Hydrogenedentota bacterium
CCTCAATCCCCCCGCACGCGGGGGGAAGGCGTCTTTCCGCACCGCCGCCCGTGCCAACAACCCTCAATCCCCGCGCACGCGGGGGGAAGGCCTCCACTACCGCCGTGCTCGCCGAATCAACGCCTCAATCCCCCCGCACGCGGGGGGAAGGCCTAACGGAGGAAGTCTGGGAAGGGAGGTTAACATGCTCCCTCACCGCTTGCGGGGAGGGTGGGGGTGGGGTAAATGTCGTTTGGATAACAAGCCCGGCCGGTTTTGTAAGGTAATTTGATGCGATTGCCCTGCTCGCCGGGATTGTTGGCTGAGGCGTTCTGCAGATAGTATGATACGGTTTTGTTTTTGTTTCACGATTAGAAACGGTGAGAGAGACGGGAATTTCAGTGAGAGGAGGTTATGATTATGGCGTTGACACCATCTACGATGCTTCCGTTGGGAACTGTGGCGCCGGATTTCAAGTTGCGGGATACGGCGGGCAAGACGGTTTCGCGCGCGGACTATGCGACATCGAAGGCGCTGCTGGTGATGTTCATCTGCAACCATTGTCCGTACGTGAAACACGTTCGGGAGGGTTTGGTGAAACTGGGCAAGGACTACGCTTCCAAAGGCGTCGGCATGGTCGCGATCAATTCCAATGACGTGAAGAATTACCCGGACGACAGTCCAGCGCGAATGGCCGAGGAGGCCCAGAAGTACGGCTATCCATTCCCATACCTATTTGACGAGTCGCAGGCCGTGGCGACGGCGTATCACGCCGCGTGCACGCCGGATTTCTTCTTGTTTGATGCGGAGCATAAGCTCGTTTATCGGGGCCAACTCGACGACAGCCGGCCGGGCAATGGCGTTCCGGTGAGCGGCCAGGACTTGCGGGCCGCGCTCGACGCGGTCCTCGCGGGCAAACCGGCCCCGAAAGAACAGAAGCCGAGCATGGGCTGCAATATCAAGTGGAAACCGGGGAACGAACCCGCCTATGCGTGATTACGGATTGCAGACTGCGGATTAATCTGAACACTAACCACTACTTGAAATGATCAAAACCGGCGACGGCGACTGGTTTCCCGTCCAATCGGATGCCGGTCCACGCGTCGGTGAATTCGCCGACGATCGTGGCATCGGTTCGGAAGGTCGTGCGGAACGAATCCAGTAACGTTGGTGCGCTGTGCGGGTCCAGGGCGAACAGGAGTTCGTAATCCTCGCCGCCAGCCAGCATAAAGTCGAGTGCGGTCAAGCCGTGACGTTGACAATACTCCGCAAGCGGCGGCGCGGGCACGATTCGCTCGCCGTTCAGATTGATGCCTAAATCGCTGGCCTCGACCAAGTGGCCGGCATCTTGCGCGAGACCATCGCTCACGTCAATCATGGCGTGCACGTCGGTTTGGGTAGAAAGCCACTGTCCTTCCGGAATGCGCGGATCGGGATGAAAATGGGCCGCAACCAACTCCGGCGCGTCGAGTCGCTGCTCGAGGGCGTGTAGACCGGCCGCGGAAAGTCCCAAGCGCCCGGTGACGGCGAGTAGGTCGCCGATTTGCGCGCCGGTGCGGCGGAGGTACCGGTCTCCATAGATCTCGCCCAGCACCGTGACGTCAATCGCGACGCCGGTTCTTGAGCGGGTCGTGTCTCCGCCCACGATCACGGCTCCGAACTGCGACAGCACATTGCCCATCCCTTTGAAGAGTTCTTCGACAAAGGTGAGCGGCGTGTCGGGCGGACAGGACACGGCCGCGAGCGCAAAACGAGGAGTGCCGCCCATCGCGGCGATATCGCTGAGCGCGGCGGCGGCAACTTTCCAGCCGATGTCATCCGGCGCCGCCTGCTCACGCCGGAAATGCACGCCCTCGACCGACATGTCGCACGAGGCCAGCAACAAGCGGTCATCGAGCCGCATCACCGCGCAGTCGTCCCCAATGCCTTCCAGTACTGCGGGTGAAGTCGGAATGACGCGGGCGATGCGTTCGATCAGAGCGAACTCGCCAATATCGCGGACCGTTTTCACCGGCGGACCTTCGGTTCGAGTTGTTTCCAAGCGCGCGGGATGGCCTCGAGCAGGTCGTCGGCGATCATCCCGCGTTCGGTTGCGGTTTTCGCCGCCAAGTCGCCGGCTAAGCCGTGTAGAAACACGCCCACCCGCGCCGCGTCTGCGGCTGAGAGACCCTGCGCGAGTAGCCCGCCAATCAAGCCCGAGAGCACGTCGCCGGTGCCGCCCGTGGCCATGCCGGAATTGCCGGTAGTATTGACATAGACGTGTCCTTCGGCATCCGCCACCACGGTCCGATGTCCCTTGAGAACAACTACGCAACGGCGCTCGGTGGCCGTGCAACTGGCGACCTTCTCACGGTGCTTTTGCACTTCGTCGGTAGTGACGCCGAGCAACCGCGCCATCTCCCCCGGATGCGGGGTGATGATTTTGGAAGCGGGGGAAACTTCCAAGAGGTCGAGATTCCCACTCAGGCAATTCAATCCATCCGCGTCTACCACGAGGGGCGCCGGACATTCGGAAACGAATCGTTCCACAAAGCCGCGCGTTTGCGGATGTTGCGAAATACCTGGACCGAGCACGACCGCCTGTTTGCCCTTCGCGAATTCCAGCGCCATGTCCACGGCGGCTTCGGCCAGCGTTTCCGAGTGGGTGCACGGAAGCGTGTGAGTCATCACTTCCATAAGCGAAGCGGCGAAGACGTCAGCCAATGCCCTTGGTATGCCCAAGGTGACTAGTCCAACTCCGGAGCGCGCCGCCGCGAGGCAACTCAACTTTGCGGCGCCGGTCAACCCGCGCGACCCGGCAATAACGTACACGTGTCCGAACGTGCCCTTGTGCGCATCCACGGGCCGCTTGGGCAACAGTTCCCGCACCATCTTTCCGGTAATTCGAACCGCCATACGGCTCCCCTCAATTCTCCTCTCCGCAATGTTCACCCTCTATGGCGTCACAAACAACGCTGTATGTTCAGTTTGTCAAACATGACCCACTTGTCATTCTGAGCGCTAGCGAAGAATCTCGCACACCAAAATCCTGGGTATAAGAGATGCTTCGACTTCGCTCAGCATGACAGCTAGGCTGAGTCTCGTGCAAGTGTCGGTAGATGGTTGCTGTCCAATGTTACTCCGGCAACTCATCCAAGCGAACGAACTGTCCTTTTCGGATTTCGGCTCTGGCGCGGGCGATTCTTC
Source organism: Candidatus Hydrogenedentota bacterium (assembly GCA_016209895.1). Lineage (GTDB taxonomy): Bacteria > Hydrogenedentota > Hydrogenedentia > Hydrogenedentales > SLHB01 > JACQVH01. The sequence continues at coordinate 3,166 of JACQVH010000151.1, forward strand.
GGAGGAACTTTTCGTCGTGTTCGAGGCGGTAATCAAACCAATCATCTTCATCCCGGAAACCGATCACGACGGCCGCCGGTTTGCCGTGGCGTGTAATAAGTACCTCCTCCTTCTCGGCTTCCCGGATTATGGCGCAGATATCGTTCTTAGCATCCGTCATCGTGCGTTTCTTCATTCTGATACTCCGTGAGTAATGACCTCGCGGCCCATTCTAACAAATTCATTAGTGGGATCATTTGGTTCGGGCGTAGGAACGGGGGTTCCCGGCGGAACGTTGACTTGGCGCATGCTCACAGGTACCATCCGTCCTTCGTAAGCCCCTTCCAGAGGAATGAACTCGATGGAATATATATATCTTCTGAGGAACCTTTTGTGTCATGCTGCGTCGGGGAAGGTGTTGGCGCGTTTTTGCGTTGGGGACCCGCATGAGGCTTCCGGTCTTGAGATAGTTCCAGCGCCGGGGTTCGAGACGGAAAAGCGGGACGGAAAGTGGCTTCTGGGGCTGCGGCCCAGCGGACGGTACTACGAAGAAGATGCTTGGGAATTTCGTTTTACGGACGTGGCACTTCGTGCACGCAAGGAACTGGTTCTCGAGGCAGATTTTTTTGATGAGGACTACGGAGTAATCGTCGCCCAGTGGCTGGCGGACGGAGCATTCAAAGGCCGCTACGTTCCGGCGGATCGGTCCGTCTCGTATACCCGGCTCAACACTCGACAGGATCGGACTGCCGCGTTTCATTTCTCACATGATGCGAGCGGAGATAATCCGCAAGGCCATCCCGATTTCCAGATAACCGGACTTCAGCACTTGTGCGAAGTTCGGATTCTTGATTCTGTGCCGGAAAGTTATTGGGACGACCTTCAAAAGAAGATTCCGCGCGACGTGCCGCCGGCGGTGACTTTGCAGCGACCGATGGATATCGTGTGTAGCGCGGGAGCGCGTGTCCTCGGCGCGCGCGATGAGATTCTGAAACCTTCGATAGAGAGCCTCCGTGAGCAGGTGCCGTTGGCGAAAGCCCTCGGTTTCAATGGCGTGGAAGCGTATGTCCGGTGGGATTTTGTCGAGCCGGCGCCGGGCAAGTTCGACTGGAGCTATTATGACGCTATCGTCGAGGAAATCCGGCGTTACGGTCTTAAATGGTTTCCGCTATTGATTGTCGGCTCGGCGTATTCGTTGCCGGAATGGTTTATAAACTCGGAGGAATACGTGGAGTTTATCTGTCTGGAACACCGTCTCGGAAATCCTATACAGAGTATTTGGAGTCCACATCACAAGAAGCACGTCACGCGATTCCTCCAAGAGTTCGGGCGACACTACGAACCCATGCAGTGTTTACTGGGCGTCCGACTCGGACCGTCCGGTAACTATGGCGAATCGCAGTATCCCGCCCAGGGCGACTGGGGTTTCAAGGGCCAGAAGATGCACTTGCACATCGGCATGTGGGCCGGCGACCCTTATGCATTGGAAGACTTCCGGGGGTGCATGCGCAGGAAATATCAATCAGTCGAGGCACTCAACGACGCGTGGCGCACGAGGTATCCGTCCTGGGAGGATGTGCCGGTCGTCATGCCGGAACAGTGTGTTTCGCGCCGCCAGCGGATAGATTTGTACACTTGGTATACCGATTCGATGACCAACTGGTGCGAATGGTGGGCAATCGAAGCGCGCAAGGCCATGCCCAACACGCCGATCTATCAGTCCGCCGGGGGCTGGGGCGCGGCGGAAATCGGCACCGACTATTCGGGGCAGGCGAAGAGTATGTTGAAGATTGACGGCGGCATTCGCTTGACTAACGAGTTGGACAGTTTCCATCAAGCCTTCTACGCGACCCGTCTGGCGGCAACCTCGGCGCGCTGCTACGACGTGTTGCTCGGCTTTGAGCCGGCGATGGGTCACACGGCGCGGGGCACGGCCGGCCGCATCTTCAACTGCGTGTCGAACAATGGCCATCATTTCTTTACATACGGCGGGAACGTCTTTAATCAGCAAAGTTCCATCGAGAACTGGTTGAGACATTATCGCTGCTTCGATCTTCGTCAGACTCCTTTGGTGGAGGTTGCGGTGTATTATCCGCAGACCATGAATTTCCTGTCCCCCGACACTTTTCGCTACCTGAATGCTTGGGGTTTCAATCCCTTTGCCCGGGAGATTCGGGACCGAATTGAGATTGACTACCTCGATGACCGGTTGATCTTGGACGGATTTCTGGATAGGTATAAGGCGTTGGTCTTTGCGTGGGGAAATCGCGTCGAGAAGGGCCTACTGGATCGAATTGACGCTTGGTTGCGAGGCGGCGGAACGGTCATTTATCCCTGCTTCCTGTACAGCAAGCTGTACACCATCGAAGACGACGAGACCATTTTCGATCGCTGGACCGTGGGCGACGTGGGGGAGGGGGCCTTCTTCCGCTATCGCGGCGACGACGAGCCGCCGTCGCTCTACGCCGACTTCGTTAAGGGCGCGCTGTTGCAGGTTGGCAGCTTGTCACCGGAAACGCGTCTCGCGTTGGAGATGGAGAGACCAAACAACGTCTTCGCCAGCCTGCAGTCGGATGGACATCTTCTCATTCTCAACTTCGATGATACGCCTTCGGTCGTTCGGCATCCGGCTTTCGGTTCCTTGGAAATCGGACCATACGCCATCGAACGAATTCCAGTTACGTTGCAGTGAATGGAGGGCGCGCGGTTCAAGTAAGGCACACGGAGTTTGTACAATGCTAGAAGGCGTTAGGAGCGACCGTGGATACGGATGCGCCGCACATGGTGTTCCAGTCTTCAGAGAATCTGACCGGCGTGTGTCCCCACTTTGGCGAATGCGGCGGCTGTTCTTATCAGGACAAGCCGTACCCGGAGCAGGTCCGCGCCAAGGGGCGCATGTTGGAGCAGCTCTTCTCCGAGTTTTGGCACGGTCCGATCCAGGTCGAACCTTCTCCGGTGGTCTGGTTTTATCGCAACCGAGCTGATTTGACCTTCGCGCCCAAATGGTATAACCAGCCGCCGGCGCCCGGATTCGAACGGGAGACCGTCCTTGGCTACCGGCGGAAAGGGCGTTGGTTTTGGCCGCTGGACGTTGCGGAGTGCCGCATCTTTTCTCCGGAACTGCCCGCGCTCTTGGACGCCGTGAAGCGATGGTTTCGAGCGGCCCGACTTCAGGCGTACGACGAACGAACGCAGCAGGGGATTCTTAGAGGTCTGCTGGTGCGAGAAGGCAAGCGTACCGGCCAACGCCTGGTCGTTTTGATTACCAGGGAAGGGGAATTCGATGCGGGCGTTTTCGTCGAGGCCGTGCGTGCCGCATGTAGCGTAACCAGTATCTTCCATGGCATTTACCGGGGCCGGGCGCAAGTGACTTGCGCGGACGAGTTACATCTCTTGTTCGGTCCGCCGGAGATTGCGGAGGAACTGCATGTAGTTGATGACGTTTCCCGGAGAAGGTTTCGGTTTTGCATTTCGCCGTTTAGCTTCTTCCAAACCAATACCATGGGTGCCGACGTTCTCTATACGCGAGTTCGTGAGTGGGTGAAAGGCGTTGTTCCGAGTATCCTCTATGACCTTTACGGCGGGTCGGGAGGAATCGCCCTATCGTGCGCCGACCTCGTCCCCCAGGTTGTTTCTGTGGAAAACGTCCTGTCTACGACCAGGGACGCGACACGCAACGCCGTGATGAATCGAATCGAGAACGCTCGCTTCACCACCAACTCCGTGGAAGATTTTCTAATGCAGCTCTTGCGACGCGGAGAACTGGAGAAGGACGCCGCGGTTATCGTTGATCCGCCGCGCGCGGGGCTCCATCCCCGTGCACTGAAAGCGTTGCTTGAACTGAAGCCGGCACACTTGCTCTACGTCTCATGCAAGCCCTCCACCCTCGTGCTGGAACTACCCAAGTTGCTCGAAGTATTCCGCTTACGTAGCCTGCATGCGGTGGATATGTTTCCCCATACCGACCACGTCGAGGTACTGGCGGAGTTTTCGTTGTGAATGGGTTTGCTCAAATACCAATTCCAAGCTGGTCGAGCGCACGTACGGTCATTTGGGCCCAATTTCGATTAGCAGCCGGGCTCGCGGGACTGGGATGGGGAATGCGCCCGACGGTTATTGCGCAACCCGCCAGTGCCCGCCGGGCGCTTCTCTCGGCGAAGTGGCCGACCCCGATCACGCATCGAGGTCCGAGCACCTCCACCGTCTCCCGCAATGCTGCGTCGCACGCCTCCAATAGGGGCTGCCGTTCCTGGCGAGGTAACTTATCCGGCGTACGGTTTCTTCCGCCGGCTTCTAGAAAACAGAGCGGACAGTAGTTCGCTACAAAGAATCTAGAGAAGAATCGCTCCGGCGTCTTGAACGTGTGCTTGGCCCAGCCCCACAATCGTGTGCCGCTCACTTCGCGGCGCGGGCAGGAAAAACCGCGCACCGGGCGTCGAGGATGTTCGGGTTCCGGCCGCCCGACGGGAGTTTCTATCTTGAGCCAGTCTCGAACCAGTATAACTTCGCCGAAGGGTACTCCGGTCTGTGCCATGCCCCAAGGCCCGGGATTCATGCCGACCAGGAGTACTTCACGCTTCCCTGTTCCGTAGCGCTCGAGATAACGCCGGTGGGAACTCCAAGCGTAGGTGAGCGGGTTGTAGACGTGCGTCACCGGCGCGCCGAATCGTAGCGTGGAAACTTGCGCGGCCAGTCTCGCGGCAATCTCGACCAACGCTGTCCGTTTCTTCATTGAAGTTACGTTACCTTTCGGGATATTCGATATTGCCCGATCTTGCTGACATCGTAAAGTATGTTACAATGGCGTGGTTGTGATTACGGAACGATATTTCACCGAAGGGAGGCGCATCCAATGACCACCGACGTGATTCCGAACTTAGTCCCGGCGCCGCGTCGCCAACCGCCGGGCAAGCTGGCCACGGCCGAAGCGTTCATCGAGTGGCTGGACGACACGACACGGGCAGAATGGGTAAAGGGGGAAGTGACTATCCTGAGTCCAGTTTCGAAGCCGCACCAAGAAATGGTTCTATTCCTTGGCACGCTGATCAAGCATTTTGCCGAGTATCACGATCTCGGTCTTGTTATGATTGCGCCGTTTCCGGTGAAACTTCCTAGAAGCATCTCAGTACGCGAACCGGACGTTCTTTTCTTGACTTCCGAGCACGTCGGTCAAGCCTTGCAAACCGCAGTTGACGGCCCGGTGGACCTCGCGATTGAGATCATCAGCCCCGATAGCCGGGCGCGGGACCACGGAGAGAAATACTATGAGTACGAGCAGGACGGCGTACGCGAATATTGGTTGATCGATCCCCAGCGAAAGAAAGCGGAATTCTTCCGGCTCGGCGCGGACGGAACCTATGACCCGGTTGTGCCCAGTAGCGACGGCATATTTCGTAGCGACGTGCTTGACGGATTCTGGCTGAACGTGAACTGGCTTTGGCAGGAACCGTTGCCGCAGGTGTTGGATATCTTGCGGGAGTGGAAATTGGTTTAATCGAGGGGCGGTCATGGCGGGGAAAGACCCAGCGGAAGGGGTAACATCGTCGAGAGGGAGTCTATCTCTCCGTATTGCGGCGGGTCCGCATGCGGGCCAGAAATTTCAATTCGGGAAAGCTACGATCACGATTGGTCGCTCACCATTGAATGATGTGTGCCTTGCGCATGATAGCGCCGTTTCCGGCTCTCACGCGCGAATGACCCGTGTTCACGGAGAATGGTTTCTCGAGGACCGGAATAGCAAGAACGGCACGTTCAAGCAGATCGGCAAGAGGCAACATCGGATTAAAGGGCGGGTGCGTGTGACCCCTGGGGAAGTCATTGTCCTGGGCCGGTCAAAACTTAAAGTCGAATTCATGGGTGTGCCGCCCGGCGATTCCCAACCCGGCCTGTTGCCCGCTTCTACCCGTTCCGACACGCAGCTCTCCATGTTCAAGGCCGCTTTGCCTGGGGCCCTGCCCACGAGGGTCGGCGCGAAGTCTACTTCGCGTCGAGGAACGGAACAAGCCAAAGATCGGTCGCGCCGCTCCGGCGTGGCCCGCCGCACCGAGCCGCTCGTGCTCCGGGTTGACCACGAGGCCGATTCCCTTAAGTACCAGATGGTATCCCGCGCGGCGTACGCCTCGGAATACGTACACCCCTATTGCGAAAGCGACCTCCAGGACATTGAGGCGCAAGTCCGGGCCGCATTCCAGGAGGCGAGTTCCGACGCCGGTCAGCCGACTGCCGACTGGTTCGAACGATTCCGCGACGTGGGACTTGCGTTACGGGATCGGCTGCTTCCGTGGTCTATTCAAAAGCGGCTCGATAGAGCGTGCCGCCTAGACCTGCTGCTGCAACACAAGATGAGCCTGGCCTATATCCCGTGGGAACTCGTCAGCCTGGGGAAGAATGAGTTTCTGAGCGTCAAATTTAATCTGGGACGGCAAGTCCTGATCGAGGGCTACAGCACGTTCTCCCACGCGCCGCGGGTGCGCGCCCTCGAGCGCGTCCTGTTCGTCTGCGACCCCACGGGGGATTTCCCGGAAGCCCGGGAGGCCACGCAAGCCCTGTATCAGACTTTGACGCGCGCCCGGCCCAATCTCAATTTGGAGTTCCTGGCCGGTCCCAGGGTCACCCGAACCGAACTTCTAACGCGTTTTGCCCAATCCGATATGGTTTACTTTATTGGCCACGCCGAGCATGACGCGGACAATCCCTCAAACAGCGGCTGGCCGTTAAAGAAGGGCCGGATCACGTGCGCCGACATTCGTACCGTCACTTCCCCGCCCCGCTTCGTCTTCGCCAATGGCTGTGAGACGGCGCGGGAAGATGGGGGCGAGCCCGACCTCGACCTCAATCGTGGCTCATCCGGGATGGCCAGCGCGTGTATCCTGTCCGGCGTAGAAGGCTATGTTGGCTCGGTCTGGCCGGTACCGCCTCAGGCCGCGCTGGTCTTCGCCGAGGTCTTTTTTACCCACCTGGTGGACAACTGTCCGGTCGGAGAGTGCGTGCGTCGAGCCCGCGTGGCGGTCGGCCGGGAAGGCGGACGCCATGCCGCCGCCTGGGCCGCGTTCGTGTTTTACGGCGACCCGCTCTTGCGGCTGACTTGATTCGGTTGCGACGGGCTCCCCAAAATTTGTAAAAGCATTTCGATGGGTATGTCGTCTATATCAATGGAAGAGGAAAAAGCCCTGGTGCTCGCTTGCGTCAACGGCGACGCCGCGGTCTGGAACGAGTTCGTTCGGCGATACGAACGTTTTATCCGCGCCACGGCCGCCGCCACGCGCATTCGGTACCGGGCCTATCAATGTGAAGTACCGGACCTGACGGGCTACGTATACGAGAAATTACTCGAGGACCGTTGCCGCCGACTTCGGGCCTGGCGAAACGAATCGAAGTTCTCGACGTACCTCGTCCAGGTAACCAAGAATCTGTGCCTGGATTACATCAAGAAACATAATAGGACGTTGCTCGTGGAAGACCAGGGAAAGCTACCGGATTGGCTGAAGGAGAGTTTGGGACCCGGCCCGCTCGAGCCGGAAGAGTCGCAGGAAATTCGGCTCCGGGCGGCGATCCGGTCGCTTCCGCCGAGGCAGGCGATGATCATGCAGCTTCGTCTGGCCGACCGCAGCCTTCGGGACATCGCGGCCCTACTGGGCATCCCGGAAGGTACCGTGGCTACGGAGAATTCGAGAGCTTTGGAAACGTTGCGCAATCGCCTGACACGCTCGCGAGATGAGAGCGGCGAATTTGATCGCTGAGAAGTGCGAGGATGAACATGGAATGTCCACAGAACGAGCGCTTGGTTGAATTCTCTTTTCAGGCCATCCATGCCGAGGCCGCGACCCGAGAGTTCCGGGCGCTGGCCGCCCATCTGGAAGTCTGTCCGACTTGTGAAGAGCAAGTCAGCGATTACGTGAAGCTGATTCGGAGGGTCAGACGCGTGCTCGCCGATTCCAAGGCAACCCCCGAAGCCGGACCATGTCTTGACGATAATACCCTCGCCGAATATCTGGACGGGGTCTTGGGTGGAACCAGACGGGACGAGGCCGAGGCGCACCTGGCGCAGTGTCGGACCTGTCTCCGCCAACTTATCGAACTGTCGGACTTGATGGAAGAAGTAAAGACGGCTCACGGCACCCTGCCCACGATTGTTCTCGGTCTGGTCAGAGGCGGTCTCAAACTGCTGTCCTGGCCGGAAACCGGCTTTGCGCCCCTTGCCCTCGAACCGGTCCGAGTGTTAGGTCCCGTCGCAGATGATACCAAGGATACGCAAAACGTCTGCGCATGGACCCAGAATTTGGGCGAACTCCGATTGGCGGCCACTGCGATCTACTCGAGCCCGCAGCGGATTGACCTGGCCCTGACTGCGACTACCCCCGCTGGACCCGCCGCCGAAGCCCGGCTAACCCTGCGGTGCGCGGATACGATTCTCCAGGCCGAACGACTCTCGTCCTCCGGGCAGATCGTCCTTCACAACCTCGAACCGGCCACCTACGAAATCGAACTCGTCCCCCGGAACGATGCGCCCCACGCCTTCCAACTCACGCTCCGCCCCTCGAATTGATACTCCGTCACAGGCGTGCGCCGGTGCAATTCACGTGATGTGTTTTACGGCAGAGCACGTAAGATGGAAAAAACTTTGGACTGCGGTAGCGAGCTACCGCTTTCCCTGAGCGAGCTCGCTCGCGACCTGCGGGATGGTATTCGGGAACCGGAGGGGTCGTGGAATTAGGAACGGGGAGCAAGCTCCACTTGGGAAAGCGGCAGCAAGCGGCCGCACTCCAAAGAGGGCAGCCGGAGCAGGGGGGACTCGAATCCGCTGTACTGGCTTAAGACACTGCGAACAGACGATTTACGCTCAGGTTCGTATCTCGTGTCATGGCTGCAAAAGCAGTTGCTATTTCGCTTCGTCATAGTAAGCGTGAGGAAGGGTGGAGGCCAGGGCGATCGCGCGGAAGGATGACCGCGTGGACGGCGCCGGGCATCGTGATGGGGAGGCCCGGCGCCGACATCGCCTCGCAACGGCCGCCCGAGGAACAGGTTTTCAAAACAATGGGCTACAACTCTAAGCGGAATCTCAAGGATAGAATCTCGGAGTTCGCCGCAGCACGCGACGGGAAAGTAGTCGTAACCGGTTCCCACTGGCGCATGTGGTGGCTGACACGGTTTCGCGGCCATACCGTCAAACACGTCATCCACCAACCCAAAATCGGCGCCTTCGGCCGCATTCGCTACGACAGTGTCTGGGTGCTGGTCCCGCCCGGTGTGGAATAAACAAATGGTACAGGACCATCCCGTGCCTTTGCGGAAACAAGCATCGCTTAGTGTCCCACTTCACAAATTTGGTGAGGATTTCTATGTAGCGCCCGCCCTCTGCGGCGGGCGCAAGCTTCTCCGTCTCTGGTGGGGTCTCCCGCTGTGGCCGAAGTCACGCCCGGCGCGGAGGCCGGGCGCTACTCATATGCATAACGCGACAAAGACTCCCGGTTCGTCCGCCGCGGCGGGTTCGGCGGAGCAAGCGTCGCGTCCACACGCCCTACCAATTCAGCGTGTCAACGATAAGCCAGTTTGTTCGTATGCGTATCAAGGCGGTTGACATCTTCCCCTGATTGGGCTTTAATTACGGAAAGAACTTGGGGCTTGGGGCTTTACCTAAGGGGAGTTACAACTGATGAAGAAGTGCCTGCTGCTTCTTCTGGCGTTGGTGATCTTGCCCGCCGCGCCTTACCGGACACGACCGCGTTCGGAAAGACCTGAGATGCCACGCGCGGCGGCCGATAACATTCCACACTATGCGGCTTCCTTTAGTCAGCATTCCGTCCAGATTTCGCAGCGTGACCCTTCTGCCGAGGGCGCTGCCTCCGGGAAGGGCGATTGGTTCAGCCAAGTGCAGCGAAATATCGCCAAGGCCGAGTACAACATTTCGTATCAGGAAAAGTGCGCGGTCGAGGGGATGCCGGGCGGCCTGCATGTGGCGAACCGGGCCAATAATTTGCGCGCTTACTTTCGCGAGGATGGGGTGCAGATCATGGAGCGCGAGACTGCGGCGCACGATTGGGAACTCGAGATTCAACTCACGGGCTGCGGGGCCGGAGACGCGGTGCAGGCTTTGCCGCCGGTAGCGCCCGCCATAGAAGGGAATCGAGTTACCTACACGTATTCAGCGGGTCAGGCGTCGTACAGCAATGACGAACGAGGACTGGCCTTCGCCTTTACCGTGAATAACGGCCCGGCCGACAGCGGGACGATGACATTACGGGCCAAGGTCGGCGGCCTCACGCCCGCCGTATCGCGAGACGGGGGAATTGCGTTCAACGAGCCCGATGGCGGGGAAGTGCTGCGCTTGGCGAATGTCGTGGCGGAGGACGCGGCGGGCACCGTGCTCCCACTCACGTTAGGTGCCGACTCCGGACACGTGGAATTCCGCATCGCCACACCGAATGCGGCCAATCCCATTACCGTGAAAGGTCTTTACGTTCCTCCTCCGCCTGGTTCGTCCAGTTACCACTTCAGGCTTGTTAGTCAGCTCGAAAGCAATCAGGCATACGCCGATCTCGGAGAGAGCGTAGCGGGGGCGGGGGACGTGAATGGGGATGGGTACGCGGATGTGCTGGTCGGCGTGCCGTGGTACGACAACGGCGAGACGCGGGAAGGGACGGCGTTTCTCTTCCTAGGGTCGGCGTCGGGGCTGGTGGGGACGAGTCCCGGGAGTGCGGCGGCAGCTTTGGAATCGAACCAGGGGGGTGCCGAATTCGGCGGGAGCGTGTCAGGGGTGGGGGACGCGAACGGGGACGGGTACGCGGACGTGATCATCGGCGCGTACGGGTACGACCGCGACCAGCAGGATGAAGGGGCGGCCTTTCTGTTTCTGGGGTCGGCCTCAGGGTTGGTAGGAGCCGACCCGTCCAGTGCGGCGGCCATACTGGAATCGAACCAGGCTCGTGCGTATTTCGGGTATAGCGTGACGGGGGCGGGGGACGTGAACGGGGACGGGTACGCGGACGTACTAGTCGGGGCGCACTGGTACGACAACGGCGAAGAGGACGAAGGGGCGGTGTTTCTCTTCCTGGGGTCGGCATCGGGGCTGGTGGGGAGGAGTCCCGGGAGTGCGGCGGCAGTGTTGGAATCGAACCAGTTTGGTGCGTATTTCGGGTATAG
>JACQVH010000152.1 GCA_016209895.1 Candidatus Hydrogenedentota bacterium
ACCAAGCAGTTCATGACCGAACTCCTCCAACGGCGCATGGCCGAGCGCAGCCTGGTCTTCCCGCCGTTGCCCGACCGCGAGGAACAATACGCCGCCCACACGTATTGGACCAGCGCCAGCGGGCAAGTCGTTTACGACAAAGGCGACGACCATCTGATTGACGCCGACCGCTGCGCCGTCCTGGCCCATTACCTCGACACCCAACTCTACGAGCCGCCGGCCCGCCTCGGCGTCCGCGTCGAGTTCTTTTGATGAGACTAACCCCGGAGCAGCAACGAGTAACGAGCAATGAGCAACGAGCAACGAGCAATGAGCAACGAGGAATTGGCGCCGGGGGACCGGGGACCCGTATGCTTTCCATCCTGGGCTTGGCCGGCCAAAAATTATGCTTGACATCGAATCGTTTGATGTTATACAATATGCCGATGAGGATAAGTTCATGCCCTTAGCCAAAGAACTAAACCTGGACCTCCCGTTCGAGGACGTGCGCCATGAAACCGTGCTCAGCGTCGTGCATACCGCGACCATGCTCGCCGCCGCCGGCGACGAACTGTTCCGCAAGTTCAAACTCACCGAAGCGCAGTTCAACGTGCTGTTGGTCCTCAAATACAAGCGCGGCAAGCTGACGCAGACCGACCTTGGCCATCGGCTCGTGGTCACGCGCGCCAGCATCACGTCGGTCCTCGACCGGCTCGAAGCCAAGGGACTGACCGAGCGGAAAGACGTTCCCGATGATCGGCGTACCTACCACGTCGAGCTAACCAAACGCGGGAAGGCAACCGTCGAGAAGATCGAGCCGATTTATCGCGACACCATTCACCAGGTGACCGCCGCGCTGAACGAAGCCGACTGTGCCGCGCTCAATGCGTTCCTGGAACGGGTGCGCGTCGGTATAAACGAAGGGCTCGCGGCCGGACCCCGCGGGCCCAAGACTTGAACGAATATGCCTATTCACAAACACACCGGTTTTGAAGTAAGGTAAAGAGATGGACTCGGCGAAAGAAACCGACATATTGGCGCCCGACACGACTGGAGCCGCCTCGCTCAAAGCGAACTATCAGCGCGGCTTCTGGGCCCTGATCGCTACGCAATTCCAGGGCGCGTTCAATGACAACCTTTTCAAGTGGATCATCGTCTTTCTGATGCTGGATGTTGCGGCCAGGGTCAGACCGGATTTAAGTACCGACTGGATTGTTTCCGCAGCAACCATCGTTTTTGCGCTTCCCTTTATCCTCTTTCCCGGTACCTTTGGGGCCTTTTCGGACCGATTCAGCAAGCAACGGGTCACGATAGGGACCAAGTATCTGGAAATCGTAATCATGTTGTTTGGGGTAGCAGCATTTCTTCTCAAAGAACCCTTATTGCTCTTGTTCCTCCTCTTTATGATGGCGGCGCAGAGCGCCATTTTCAGTCCATCAAAATACGGACTGTTGCCGGAAATCCTTCCCGAAGAACGCCTTTCCTGGGGCAATGGCATCATCGCGCTTTTTACCATTGTCGCCATCATTGTCGGTACCTGGGTGGCGGGACCCTTGTACCAGTATTTCGGCCGACAAGTCTATTGGGTGGGGCTTATCTTAGTCGTCCTTTCGTGTAGCGGGTTGCTCACGTCTTATGCGATCACGCGCCCGCCCGCGGCTAACCCAATGCAACGTATTCCGCTAAACCCGTGGGCCGGCATGGGAAAGGCATTCGAGATTTTCTGGAGCGACCGTTGGCTGCTTCTCACCGTACTTGGGTACGTCTATTTCTGGTTTGCCGGCACTTTGCTGCAGCAAAACATCATCAAGTTCGCCCACGACACTCTCCGTCTCGGTGAGACTCAGATCACGAACCTCAATGCGGCGCTCGCGGTGGGAATTGGAATCGGCAGTCTTGCCGCGGGCTACCTTTCCCGGGGAAAGATCGAGGTCGGGCTTATTCCGATTGGCGCCTTGGGCTTGGCCGCATGTAGCGCCCTACTGGCTCTGCCGGATTCCGGATATCGCGACGGCCTCATTTTCCTTTTCGGCATGGGGTTCTTCGCGGGCATGTACGACGTTCCTCTCGCTGCGACGTTACAGCACCGAAGTCCCGATGACTACAAAGGCAGCATTCTGGCCGCGTCCAATATGCTGACCTTCGTTGGTATCGCGCTCGCCGGCGCCCTGTTCTACGGTTTGGGCTACATCGGGGTTACCACGCACGGGGTGTTCCTGATCAACGCCATCCTGTCCCTTGTCGTCGGCATCTACATCTGCTCACTCCTTCCCATGTTCCTGCTGCGAACTGTCCTCTGGATGCTGACCAGCACCATCTATCGCATTCACGTCCGGGGCCGCCAAAACATCCCCGAAAAAGGCGGCGCGCTCCTTATCGCCAACCACACGTCATTTGTGGACGCGTTGTTTATACTGGTTTCGATTGACCGGCACATCCGGTTCATCGTGGCCAGCGAAATCTACGAAGTTTGGTGGATTCGCCCGTTGGCGAAAATGATGCGCGCGATTCCCATTTCGCCGATGGCCACTCCCCGGCAGCTTCTCGAATCGCTGCATGCCGCCACCGACGCGATCCACGACGGCGAGTTGGTTTGTATATTCGCGGAGGGTCAGATCACCCGCACCGGCCAGATGTTGCCGTTCCGAAAAGGCTTCGAACGGATCATCAAAGGCACCAACGCCCCAATCGTCCCGGTACACCTTGACCGGCTTTGGGGAAGTATCTTCAGTTTCGCCGAGCATCGCTTCTTCTGGAAAGTCCCGAGTCACATTCCCTATCCGATCACCGTGAGCTATGGCGCCCCGATGCCGTCGGACAGTTCCGCGTTTGACGTGCGCAATGTGATCCGCGAGTTGGGGACCGAAGCCTACGGCGTGCGCAAGCAAGGCCGGCGTCTGCTTCATCGCGCGCTCGCGCGGTGCGCTCGACTGCATCCGTTCCGCTTGGCCATGGCCGACCTGCGCGTCCCCAAGCTGTCCTACCTGTTCACGCTGGTGGGCAGCATCGTCATGTCCCGCAAATTGAAGAAGATTCTCGACGCACAACCCATGACCGGCGTCCTCGTACCGCCGTCCGTGGGTGGGGCGCTTGCTAACATCGCGCTGCAGATCATGGGCAAGGTACCGATCAATCTGAATTATACCGCTTCGTCCCAGGGCATCCTGTCCGCCGCGCGCCAGTGCAATTTAGCCCACGTGATAACTTCCCGCGCGTTCCTCGAGAAGCTCCCCCTCGAAGTGCCGGGCCAGCCCATCTATCTGGAAGACGTGGTGGCCTCGGTTCGCAAGGGCGACCGAATCATCGCGCTCCTGCTCGCGCTGTTCTGTCCCGTGCGCTTGCTCGAACGTGTTTTGGGCGCGCGCGGCAAGCGGACCCCCGATGATCTCGCCGCCATCATCTTCTCGAGCGGCAGTGAAGGCGAACCAAAAGGCGTCATGCTTTCGCATCACAACGTCATGAGCAACATCGAAGCCACGCTGCAAGTGTTCCCGACCGAGAACACCGACAGAATGATGGGCATTCTGCCCTTCTTCCATTCCTTTGGCTTCATGGGAACGCTCTGGCTGCCGCTGGTGCGCGGTCTCGCCACAGTTTATTACCCGAACCCGCTCGACGCCAAGGTCATCGGCGGCCTCGTCTACCAACATCGAATCACGTTCCTGATCTCGACGCCCACCTTCCTGCAAAACTTCATCCGCCGTTGCGCCCCGGAAGAATTCAGCAGCCTCAAATACGTCGTCACCGGCGCGGAGAAACTGCCCGAGCGCATCCGCGAGGCCTTCAAGACCAAGTTCGGCCTCGAACCCTTGGAAGGCTACGGCACTACCGAATGCGCGCCCGCAGTTTCCGTCAACGTGCCCGACTTTCGCGCGCCGGGTTTCTACCAGGTCGGCACCAAACACGGTACCATCGGGCAACCAATCCCCGGCGTCAGCGTGCGCGTAGTGAATCCGGATACCGGCGCGCTCCAGCCCCAGGGAGAACCCGGGCTGCTCGAGATCAAAGGCCCGAACATCATGAAGGGCTACCTGAATCAACCGGAGAAGACGGCCACGGTGCTGAAGGACGGCTGGTACAACACCGGCGACATGGCTTTCCTCGACGAGGATGGCTTTATTACCATCACCGACCGCCTATCGCGCTTCAGCAAAATCGCCGGCGAGATGGTCCCGCACACCAAAATCGAAGAAGTCCTCCACGCGCTCCTGAACCTGACCGAACAGACCCTCGCCGTGGTCGGCGTGCCCGACGCCACCAAGGGCGAACGCCTCGTCGTGCTCCACACCCTTAAGGACGGTCAAGTCGAAGAACTGCAGTCCAAGCTTGACCAATCCGGCCTGCCCAACCTCTGGCTGCCCCGCGCCGGCGCCTTCTACAAAATCGAGCAACTCCCCGTCCTCGGCACCGGCAAGCTCGACCCCAAGGCATCAAGAAACTCGCCCGCCAACTCGACGTGGGGGAGTAAGCCTAATGGGAAGCGATCACATAC
>JACQVH010000153.1 GCA_016209895.1 Candidatus Hydrogenedentota bacterium
CATGACGAGCGTGAGCAGACCCTCAATCAGTTGCTGGTCGAGATGGACGGGTTCAACACGAGCGAAGGCGTGATTTTGATGGCCGCGACGAATCGGCCGGACGTGCTTGACCGCGCCTTGTTGCGTCCGGGGCGGTTCGACCGACAGATTGTCGTCGCGAATCCGGACATCAAGGGCCGCGAGCAGATTCTGTACATCCACATTCGGAAGAATAACGTTCCCCTCGACGACACCGTGTCGGTTAAGACGCTGGCGCGCGGCTCGTCGGGGTTTTCCGGGGCGGACTTGGCCAACATGGTCAATGAAGCGGCGTTGCTGGGGGCGCGGCGCAATCAAGAGAAGGTCACCATGGACGATTTCGAGGAGGCGAAGGACCGGGTTCTAATGGGGCCGGAACGTCGCAGCCTGGTGATCAGCGCAAAAGAAAAACGGAACACGGCGTATCATGAGGCGGGCCACGTGCTGGTAAATCGTCTGCTGCAAGACGCCGATCCGGTGCACAAGGTGACCATCATTCCGCGCGGACCGGCCCTGGGCGTGACAAGCATGTTGCCGAGCGAAGACCGGCACTCACTCTCGAAGTCGTATTGTCTGGCCCAGGTCCGGGTGCTGATGGGCGGTCGCGCCGCCGAAGAGGTAATCTTCGGCGAGTTTACGAGCGGCGCCGCCAACGACCTGCGCACCGCGACCGAACGCGCGCACGCGATGGTCTGCGAGTGGGGCATGAGCGAATTGGGACCGATATCATTCGGCACCAATACGGAAGTGTTTCTGGGACGCGACTTTGTCAAGGAGCGGAATTTCAGCGAAGAGACTGCGTCGGCGGTGGATAAGGCCATCCACAAGATTCTTGAGGAAGCTTATGCGGACGCGAAAGAAGTCATCGTGAAGTATCGGCATGTGCTGACGGCGATTGCGGAAGAACTGTACGAACGCGAGACGCTGGAAGCGAATGAGATTGACGAGATCATCCGGCTGCACGGCGGCGCGGAGCTGCTGCCGACCGTCGCGCCTCACGAGAAAGAACCGCCGACGCATCGTAAGCCCAAAGGAACTGTCGCGCCGAAACCGACGGCGAAAGACGAACCGGCAATTGGCGATATCGGTCCGGGCGAGATCGTGCCGGGTACCGCATAGCGATTTCATGGGAGGAGCTTAACGCTGCGGGGTCAGGTAACGATGGTGACGACCAAGCCGGCGGGGGAGAGATCGGATCGGGCGCTGCGAAAGACCCTCATCATGGGGATTGTCAACGCCACGCCGGATTCGTTCCATGAGACCGGGCGCGTCCAGGACCCAATCGCCGCCCGTGAGTACGCAGGCGCATTGCTCGATAACGGGGCGGACTTGATTGACATCGGCGGCGAGTCTTCCCGACCTGGCGCAGAGCCCCTTCCCCGTGACACCGAACTGCGCCGTGTCCTGCCCATCCTCGAGGCGTTGCAGCCGGTGGCGGCCACCCTCTCGGTGGATACCTATCATGCGGAGACCGCTCGCCGCGCATTGCGCATGGGGGCACGCATGATCAATGATATCACCGCGCTGCGTGGCGATCCGGAGATGGCAGGAGTTATCGCCGAAGCGGGCTGTAATTGTATCCTGATGCATATGCAAGGAACACCTCGGACCATGCAAATGGCGCCGCGTTACGACGACGTGGTGGATGATATCTGCGCGTTCTTCGAAGAGCGGTTAGCTTTTGCCGAGGCAGAAGGCGTCCGGGAAGAAGCCATTTGGCTCGATCCGGGTTTCGGTTTCGGCAAGAGTGTTGAACATAATCTGACGATCCTGCGGCGGCTCCAAGAGTTTACCCGATTCGGGCGGCCGCTGGTGATCGGTACGTCGAACAAGTCCACGATTGGGAAGGTGTTGGACCTGCCGGCAAACGAACGGGTGGAAGGCACTGCCGCCACGGTGGCGATCGCTATCTGGAATGGCGCGGACTGTGTGCGGGTGCATGACGTGAAGGCCATGGCGCGGGTGGCGCGCATGACCGACGCGATCCTGGGACGAGGCAACTATGAGTGAACGGCTGTTTGGGACGGACGGGATTCGTGGCGTCGCCAACGTTTATCCGATGACCTCCGAAATGGCCTTGAAGGTGGGCCGGGCGGCGGGCTACCTCTTTCGCCAGGGCGACCGCCCGCATACCATCCTCATCGGAAAAGATACCCGCCTGTCCGGGTACATGTTCGAGAACGCCTTGACCGCCGGTTTGTGTTCGATGGGCATGCACGTATTGCTGGTGGGGCCGCTGCCGACGCCGGGCGTCTCGTACATTATGCGAAGTCTGCGCGCCGACGCCGCGATCATGATCTCGGCTTCACATAACGCCTACCAATACAACGGCATCAAGTTCTTCGGGCGCGACGGATTCAAGATCGCCGACGAAGTCGAGGACGAAATTGAACGTCTGACCCGCAGCGACGAAGTGGACAAGATTCGTCCCACCGCCGACGGGGTTGGTACCGCGCGCCGCATTGACGACGCGGTGGGCCGATACATCGAGTTTGCCAAGGCTTCTTTCCCGAAAGGTCTGCGGCTCGATGGTCTGAAAATCGTTTGTGATTGCGCACACGGGGCGGCCTATAAAGTCGGACCGTTCACACTTTCCGAATTGGGCGCCGAGGTTGTCGCAATCAATAACCAACCGAATGGACGGAATATTAACGACGAGTGCGGTTCCGTGCACCCCGAAGAGATGCGGGCCACGGTTATCCGCGAACGCGCGGACCTGGGCATCGCGTTTGACGGCGACGGCGACCGCATTGTCATGGCCGACGAAGATGGGCGGCTCTTAGACGGCAACGCGCTGCTCGCGATACTCGGGCTCGACCTGCTCGAGCGTGATGCGCTACCCAAACGCACCGTGGTCACTACGATCATGGCCAACGGCGGCCTCGAGCGCGCCTTGGCGCGGGTGGGCGGCAAAGTACTCTGGACCAAGGTCGGGGACCGCTACGTCGTCGAGGCGATGCGTGAACACGGGCTGATCATCGGCGGAGAATCTTCCGGTCACGTCGTCATTCTCGAACACAACACGACCGGCGACGCCCTGATCGCGGCACTGCAGGTCTTGGCGACGATTCGCCGGCGCGACCAGCCGTTGTCGGTGCTTGCCGGCGCATACCAGCCGCTGCCGGAAGCCCACGGCACTCTCCCGCTAAGCGGACGGGCCCGACCGTCGGAAGACCTGCTCGAGAGCATTCGGCGCGAGGCGGAAATCGAACTGAACGGATGCGGCCGGGTCGTAATTCGGCCGTCGGGCACGGAACCAATCATCCGAGTGATGGTTCAACACGACGCAATCCGCACCGCGGAAACCTTGACGCGGCAACTGCTTGAACGTCTGGCGGCGCTCTAGTCGAGAACGGGGGTCTGTTATCATCGTCGCGGGAGTGTATCGGCACACGGGAAGGAAACGGCCATGGTGGAATTGGGTGTAAACATTGATCACGTAGCAACCTTGCGCGAGGCGCGCAAAGGCACGGAGCCGGACGTCATTGCCGCCGCAAAAATCTGCGAATTGGCCGGCGCGCACCAACTTACGATCCACTTACGCCAGGATCGGCGCCACATCCAGGATCGAGACTTGGCTCTGCTCTCGAAGACCCTCCACGTCCGACTGAATCTCGAGATGGCGGCGGTGGACGAAATCATCACCATCGCGTTGCGCGCCAAACCGCATACGGTCTGTCTCGTTCCGGAGAATCGCCAGGAAGTAACCACGGAAGGAGGCCTGAACGTGGTCGGCCAGAAACGCCGGCTCAGCGACGTGGTAAAGCGTTTTCACGGCGCGGGCGTCAAGGTCAGCATGTTTATAGACCCGGAATTGAAACAAGTGGACGCGAGCGCGGCGGCGAAAGCGGATTATGTGGAACTGCATACGGGACCCTATGCCAACGCCCGCCAGGACCAAATCGTGGGAGAGCTCAACCGGATGGTGGACGCGGCCGCGCACGCGATTAATGCGGGACTTGTCTTCAATGCCGGCCACGGCCTCACCCGGCACAACCTGCCGGCCGTAGCGGCCATCCCGGGCCTGAACGAAGTCAACATTGGCCATTCGATCGTCAGCCGCGCGGTCTTCATCGGCCTCGAAAACGCAGTGAAAGAAATACTCGCGATCCTGAAGGAGTGTTCGAAGTAGAAGGGTTCAGGGTCTAGGGTTCAGGGCTCTGAGGGTATTGAATTAATGTGATCGGGAGGTTGGTTGCCCTCGCCCACGGTGTGGGCTCTAAACTTGGCCTACATGCTGCCAGCAAATTAGGCGGCAGGCAACGGACAATTATTCGTTGGGCTATCGTTTACTCTTGAATTGTCTCAACATTCTCTTCGGATTAGTGGGATGAATCGAAAAGCTTGTTTCAAGTTTGGCGCAGAGTCCTGCCAAGTGCTTTTGCAGAGCCTTGATCTTCGGCATCTTGATCCGGCAAAGCTCCATGAGTCGCGGGTAAGCCATGTGGGTATAATCGGAAAGAAAACGCAACGTTTGCAAAGCCACTTGTCTGTCAAACTTGTCGAATTCACCGTGCGCGGCGTGGTTACGTACGGCAGCCCAGGATTGAACTTGTTTGGCCTTCGCCTCGTTGTACCGGCCAGCTTTATTAAGGTCGGTGATTAGTGGATCGAGTGTCTTCGGCTTGCCATCCGGCTTATTCGTAGAAATCGGTGGCCTTTGTTGATCGCATAACGTCGTAAGCGCTTTTTCCAACACTGCTCCGACAAGGACTGCGGCCGGGACATGGTTGAATTTGCCTGGCTGCTCTTCTTGCAGCAATTGCTCCGCCTGCCCCATGTAGTCAGAGGCAATCTCCGCTTCAACGCGTAAGGACAAATCGTCCAGAAATCCGCCTTCGAAATCACTCTTCATCGCTCGAAGAAGCCGGGTTCCAGTCGGAACGTTTCGAATGGTCCGTCAATTCCAAAGGTCGGTCCGCCGTCGGCATACAAATAAGCACGGAAGAATTCTATCGAGACTTTCCCCATCGCGCCGTCCCGGCAGACGTCCATGGAATTCTCCTGCGGGTGGATTCACTGGATGACACTCTTGCAGGCAAGATGAAGGCCTGGTCCGAAGCAACGCTACTTCGAGCGATAGACCTCCCTACGATGAGCCACTCTGACGATCTCGATCTCCCGTAAAGAGACACCGATGTTATAGACTATTCGGTGGTCTCCCACCCTGAAGCGAAACGTACGGTCTGTGCCGACGAGCTTTCGGGTCCCGGGCTCATACGGGTCCTTAGATAACTCTTTTACCGCCTCGAGAATTCGTGATAGCAGATCAGGAGGCAATTTCCTGACATCGTGTGCCGCGGACTTTTTCCAGCGGATGTTATAAGAGGCCATCTTGCCTTAACGATGCCAGCAACTCCTCATGTGACAAGGTCGGCTCGTCGCGCCGTTCCGCCACTACGGCCAAGTCCTCCAAGTCTTCAAGGAGTTCCTCGAAGGCATTAATCGGCAGGATAACCCCGATCCGCTGGCCAGCGTTGTCGGTAATGAACTGTATGCGCAAGCTTTCTACGTCAAACATTTATCCGCTCCGCAACCGACTATAAACCACGCGCCGCAGGCCGTCAAGCAAGCATCCCGCGTCACCTTTCTCATCGGCAGGGCGCCAGATAATTTGTTCTTCCCGTGCCTCATGGGTGATCGCTCGCGGCCCGATCCTTCTCGCGAAACCATTTCACGGTTTTTCCTAGACCTTCGCGGAGATTGATTCGCGGCTCATAGCCGAACTGCTCCTGGGCTCGGCTTATATCGGCCCAGGAGTGGCGGACGTCGCCGGGCCTCAGCGGCTGGAATTCGGGCGCGAGATCGGTTCCGAGGATTTCATTCAGCGTTTTGACCAACTCGAGCACGGTGGTGCTCTGGCCACACGCGATGTTGTAGACACCCGCGAAGGGTCGGGGCGCTTCGCATGCGCGCAGATTCGCCTCGACCACGTTGTCTACGTGACAGAAATCCCGCGATTGCAGTCCGTCGCCGTAGACGGGCGGCCGCTGGCCGGCCAACATCCGCGCAATAAAGATCGGCACCACCGCGGCGTACTGTGAGGTCGGGTCCTGGCGTGGTCCAAACACGTTGAAATACCGCAGGCAGACGATGTCCATGGCGTAGAGGCTGGAGAAGACTTGCGCATAGAGTTCGTCAGCGGCCTTGGATACCCCGTATGGGGATAGGGGAGCAATGGGCAGCGATTCGTTGACGGGCACGCTTTCGGCGTTGCCGTATACGGCGGAAGACGATGCCACCACGAGGCGCCGCACGCCCGCGTCCCGCGCGGCCAGGAAGAGGTTCAGCGTGCCTTCCACATTGACGCGGTTGGTCTGCCAGGGGTCGGACACCGAACGCGGCACGGAAGCAATCGCAGCGTGATGCAAACAATAATCGGCCCCGCGCATTGCTCGCTGGACCAGGTCCCGATCACAGATGCTTCCCTCATACAACTCGACGCTTCCCAGCCAAGCCGCGATGTTCTCCCGCCGGCCGCTAGAGAAATCATCAATCACGCGAACTGCGTGACCGTGTTCGATCAGCGCGCCAACTAGGTGACTCCCGATAAAGCCCGCCCCACCCGTCACTAGGTAGCATGCCATTCCGGCCTCTGCCTCCTATTTCTTTCGCGCGGCTCGTTCTTCCGCTTCGGACTTGAACTTCGGGATAATCTTCAGTTGGTGCTTCTTTCGGCGTGACATGGGGACTCGGCTAATTCCGCGGCAAAGGTAATGAGATGGTGCGTCGTTCGCGGATGCTGAGGTATGCAGCTTCGCCGATTTCGACCGCGCGAATGGCTTCCTCTCCGGGAATCGTCACCGGATGCTCGCCCAGGCAGGCCTCGATGAACTCCCGCATTTCTCGGTAGGTGCCAGTCTCCCAATCGGGATGGATGCCGCCGTAAGGGAGGGTACGGCGGTCTTCGCCGTCGCGGCGGATATGCAGTTGCTGCGTGACACTGTCGAAATAGATTGTACCTTTTTTGAGAAAGACTTCGCCGGCGTTCTTTCCGAGGAAATCGGAGCTGCCAGACGTAATCGAGCCAAGTTTACCTTCGGCAAAGGTAATCTGCGCGGTTACGAAGTCCTCATAGTCCACTTCGTCGTTCACGAATCGCGAGCCGAAGGCGGTGACGGATGTCGCCTCGCCGAGAATCCGCAGCATCAAATCAATCTCATGCACATTGACTTCCAGGAGAAGGCCGCCACAGGTGGCGTGCCTAAGTCGCCACGGTTTGGACCAGCTTCCCCAGCGACCCATGGTGCGTATCGTACGCATTGCGAAGGGTTTGCCGTAGGTCCCGGTAGCGATTTCCTCCAGGATGTAGCGGTAGACGTTAATGTAGCGCAACACTTGGCCAATCATGAGACCCTTCCCTGTGCGCTGTGATGCACTAATCATGGCCTGAGATTGCTTTACATTCAACGCCATGGGTTTCTCACAAAATGTGGTGTACCCGGCTTCCAGGCAGGCAATCGAGATTTTGGCGTGTTGATCTTGGGGGACCGCAACGACGACGCCATCAATCTCGTTCGAATCGAGCATCTGACGGTAATCGGAGAATTGCTTTATCGGACCTCCGGCGAGTTCCTGTGCCTGCCGAAGCGCTGCAGGGTCAATATCACAGAAAGCACTGATGGTGGCCTTGCGATTGCGGGCTACCTCCTTGAGCAGGTCCCGTCCCATGATCCCAAGTCCAATGAAGCCAAGCCGAGCCTTATCACTCATGTGTAGGCATTATTCCATAACTTCGTTTTAGCATAGACCGAGCGCGTATGATGGAGGTCTACGTACAACATCTTGGGAGGATCGTTGGTATCTAAGTTATCCACAGGCATACAGGAAATTATTGACAAGCATCTATGCTTTAAGTAAAAGTCCCATCGAGCTTCCCCTAAAATGCATCTTCCTCCATAACCTGCTTATTCTAAATTACTTAGCCCTATTGAGCTTCCATATAAACTCAGAAGTCATTTTCTCTTAGCTGCGGTTTCGGTACTGACGAAAGCAGCTTTTGTACTTGTTATTAACAAGTTATTCACAACGCCGATTAGGGAAGAGACCGAGGTATGAACGCAATATGTTGTACATCTAGATTCGGATTGGCATTATGACGTTGACGTACGTCTCGTTCTGATTGGGGTTGTAGGGCTTCAGAAGTCCTGGACTTACGGCGTCCTTGAGAGTAAGACATACTTTCTCTGAATCTATATGTCGTAAGACATCCAAGATAAAGTCTGGGTTGAAAGCAATCTCGATGTTTGATCCATCAAAATCGGCGATCATGTCTTCTTTATATTCTCCAACATCGGGTGTTACAACCTTTAGAGTAAGCAAGCCGGAGTTAAGACTTAGGCGCACCGAGTTAAATTTCTCGTTGGTCATGGTACGCGTACGCCGTACCGCTTCTTGAAACGAGCCCGTCTCAAGCACAACCTCTTTATCGTGCTTCTTCGGGATTACCATCTCGTAGTTTGGGAACGTCCCTTCAATTAGGGCAGTAACAACTCGAACTGAGTTGAAAGCAAATGCCGCTTGCGTCTCATCAATGTATACTTTTACACTTCCTTCATCGGTCAGTAGACGTTCCAGTTCAACAACCATCTTTCCGGGAATGATGACACGAATATTGATACCCGATGGAATCTCATCTTGCTCTATACAAAGGCTCATACGCCGGCCATCGGTCGCAACAACAACCAGCTTACCATCAGCAATTTCGAACAATAAGCCGGTAAGGTTATATCTCGCTTGATCACCGCAAATTGCAAATGACGTTCTTGTAAAAAGACGCTTCAGTAACACCTGCGAGAATGTCAACGGTTCAACATCTTCAAAAGACCGAATCGGTGGAAATTCCTCTGGAGACATACTAAATAGTCGTGTATCTATTCGACCACATTCGAGTCCAACAACATTACTTTCACCCAGTTCCATCTTTATTTCAGCATTCGGCAGCTCGCTTAGAATAGATGCCAATCTCTGACACGAGACCGTCAATGAACCTGGCTCCTCAACCGCACAGTCCACGCTACATTCAATACTGACCTTCAAATCCGTGGTGCACAATCTAACGCGACCTTCCGCTGCTTCCATAAAAATATGCGACAAGATCGGAAGGGCGGATCTTGCAGACACAACACTCTTTACTTTATTGACCGCATCGAGCAAGTCTTGCCGAGCAATCCGAATGCGCATTGCTACACCTCCAAAGTTCGTCTATTACAAGTTCTACTAAGATGACTATGTTCTAAATATATCTTCTTCATAGTAGTCATCTTAGGAGTTGTTAGTTGTGTTAAAATATCTGTAAGTTGTTTCATAGAAGGAGCTTTTGCTGTGGATAGGCGGTTAGTAGCTCTGGTGTCATTTTCTTGTTTCTCCCCAAGCCAACTCTGTAAGTTCTTTGTACGTCGGTCCGATTCGGAGTTTCTCTACACTTTCTTAAGACTTACTTACCAGATTTCAATTTATACAGCCGCATTGTCATCGCGTGGTACCAGACTTAGTTTTCCACAGTGTACGAGTGCGCTTCATTTCAGGACTTACAGGTATTTTGATCTTAAATTTTGGGTGTCCAAGAATACGTGTATTCCAAGATGGACCTGCGTTTGGCCATATATTCATAAAGCTTGTGTTATCAGTAGCTTACAGTAATTAGTATCATGACTGTCATTCGTAAATCTACGATGTATAAGATACTGAGAATATGAGATTTACGACAGATATTTCACTTACCCCAGTCGGAATTTTGGTCTACGTAAGATAAGTTTTCCACAACTTATCCACCACCTAAACTTCTATAAAAAAAACGGCAACTTATGCCTCCGCTAATGTAACATGAGTTGTTGCGAGAAGTTAGGTACGAATCACGCGCAAGAATTCCTCCGCCGGCACAATGCCATCTTTTACTTTTTGGCGGCATCGGTCAGCCATGGTCTTGAGTTTAGCAACCTTGACAACACTCTCAACGGAGCTATCGCTTGCAATTAACTTTCGAATCTCCGGAGTGATCTCGATCAACTCGAATATGCCTGTACGACCTTTGGTCCCGGTGTGGTAGCAGTACTCACAACCCTCTCCCTTGGCAAGTTTCTTTACGCCGTCGCCTAACCCAATGGACTTCATGAGCGCTTTTGGTGGAACGTACGTTGTTTTGCATTTTGGGCAAATCTTCCGCACTAGACGCTGGCCAACCACAGCGGTTAGAGCGCTGGCGATAAGGTACGAGGGTACCCCCATGTTCAGTAACGTGGTAATCGCCTCCGGAGCGTCATTGGTATGAAGTGTGCTGAATACCAAATGACCGGTCATAGCGGCTCGTATCGCGATCCGGGCTGTTTCCGCATCACGAATTTCGCCTACCAGCAGGACATCAATATCCTGCCGCAGCGCGGCGCGAAGAGTGGTGGCAAACGTGAGATTGATATCAGTGTCAATCTGCACTTGGTTGATCCCGCTAAGTTGATATTCTACCGGATCTTCCAACGTCACAATACTTTCCGTCATTACGTCCTTTTGGTTAAGAGCCGCATAGAGTGTCGTTGTCTTTCCACTTCCAGTCGGTCCTGTTACGAGGATCATGCCGTAAGGCTGACTAACAAGTCGCGACAGCTTTTGTTCATCCTCTGACTCGAGTCCAAGGTCCTTGATGCCGGCTAGCACTGAGGATTGGTCCAGCAGCCGGAGCACTACACGTTCGCCGAGGTAGGTAGGCAACGTAGCAACCCGGATATCAAACTCCATATCGCCGACGTTCATACTGATATGTCCGTCCTGAGGGTGGCGAGTCTCAGTAATATCGAGGTCGGCCATAATCTTGACTCGGGAGACTACCGCGGTTTCGATTTCTCTGGGAATACTCATTACGTCATGGAGCACACCGTCAATACGGTAGCGCGCTCGCATTTCGGGGTCTTGCGGGTCCAAGTGGACGTCCGTGGCGCCGGAATTGACGGCGCCCTCGATTAAGGTAGACACAAGTTTTACTACGGGCGCGCCGGCAGCCTGTTTCTTGATCTCTTCAAAGCGGGACTTTTCAGGAGCGGCGGCTTCGGTCGTGTTCTTGGTAGCCATTTTCTCAATCCTCTCTTCCCTCTTCGTGCTTGGTTTCGTAACGGCTTTCGTTGGAGTAGCTTCGGTCTTCGGCTTTGAAGCCGGTTTCTCCTCGACTTCCTTCTTTCGTGAAAAGAGCGAGTGGGCGGCACCGGTTCGATGGTGCTGGTAGCGCGCCACAATCTCGGCTCGCAAATCATCGGAAACGGTCAGTATGGGATAGATGCGTCGGTTCAAGATTATGCGGAGTTTTTCGAGGCCGGCGCGTGCCTGCGGGTCGGCGATCAGCACGGTTAGTTTGTCACCATCGAGTCGGACCGGGAGCATGGGGCCTTTACGCGCGACGCTTTCCGGTACTGCTTCGAGTGCGGCCGGTTCGCTGGGGGTCTTTTCCAACTCGGCAAACTCGAGGTGGAGTTGCCGGCTGAGGGCAAGCGCTTTGGTGCGCGAGGTGATCACGCCGCGGTCCAGAAGGATGTTGCCCAAGAGACGTCCATTTCGCGTCTGCTCGGCGAGAGCATCGTCCAATTGTTGTTTGGAGATGGCTTTCATTTCGAGTAAGGTGTTGCCGAGAGCGTGGTGCTCATCGCGAACTTCCTTGGGATGATATTCGTGCCAGAGGAAGTCCAATGCACCGTAACTTACCTTCTTGCGTTGAAGCAGTTGCCGGTACCAAGGCGTGCCCGAGGATTTCTCAATCGCCTTCGCCTTGTCCAATTCCTCGCGGGTGATTATCTCCTGCTTAACGAGCTCATCACCCAGCGCTTCACTCTTCCTTGGTTCCGCCATGGTCCTGCCCTCCATCCAAGAACCCCGTGCCGCAAGACCCTCATTATAGAAAGCTGCCGTTCCAGGGTAAAGTTTTTTTTTCAAGGGCCGCCGGGGTCTACTGGGTCCACGGCGGCATCGTCCCCCAGCCTATTTGGAACATCGGCGCACCCAGCAACAGAATCAGCAGGGTGACCAGTACAATACCGATCAGGTTCAAAAGGAACCCGGTTCGCGCCATCTGGGGGATGGTCAAGTGCCCGCTACTAAACGCGATGGCATTTGGCGGGGTGGCGACCGGCAACATAAAGGCGCACGAGGCGCTGATGGTGGCCGGAATCATCAGCGCCAGGGGATGTACCTGGACTTGGATGGCCAACCCGGCCAGGAGAGGCAGAGAAATGGTTGCAATAGCGGTATTTGACGTGATTTCCGTGGCGAAGGTGATGATGGCGCAGATAGCGGCGATGAGCGCCCAGGCCGGGCAGCCCGAAAAGACCCGCATTCGGTCGCTGAGCCAAGTCATGAACCCGGTGTCGCCGAGACCCTTGGCAAGGGCAAGTCCTCCGCCGAAGAGCAACAGGATGCCCCAGGGGATTTTGACGGCCCAATTCCAGTCCAGAGCAAATTCCCCCTTTTTGAGATTGATCGGGATAACGAACAGCAGTAGCGCCGCGAAAATCGCCAAAGTACCGTCTTGCACGAAGTCGGGTTGCGGGAGCAGTTCCGACCAGCCATGCAGCGTGTGGCTGCCGAGTTTGATGGGCTGGCGGAAAATCCAGCCGAGCGCGGTCGTGACCGCAATGATCAGCACAACTTTCTCACCGGGGCGCATGGGTCCGAGTTTGCGGAGCCGGTCCGCGATGAGGTTGTGAAGTGTTCTCGTTTCGGGCAGCTTGGGAAAGGTGAACAAGACGCGGGACAACAGCAGCCAAGTAACGACTACGAAGAACACCGCGAATGGAATCCCAATCAGCATCCATTGTAGAAAACCAATTGGCGGCGCGTCGGGAAAGAGTTTTTTGTACTGCCCGGCTAGGATGATGTTCGGGGCGGTGCCGATCAGTGTGCCGACCCCGCCGATGCTTGACGCGTACGCAATGCCCAGCAGCAAGGCTGTGGCAAAGGGGGCGATGCGCTCCTTCTCGGATACCTGCTCGAGGTGGGTGATGACGGCCAGTGTCAATGGCAGCATCATGAGCATGGTAGCCGTGTTGGAGACCCACAGGGAGATGGAGGCGCTCGCGACCATAAACCCCAGCAGCAGACGGTTCAGGTTGGCGCCGGTGTGGCCGAGGATATGCAGCACGATGCGCTCGTGCAGTCCCCATTTCTCCATGGCCATGGCAATGAAGAATCCGCCCGCAAACAGAAAGATGGTGGTGTCACCGTAGGCGGCAGCGGTATCTCCACCGCTCAATACTCCCATTGCGGGGAACAGGGCAAGTGGAATCAGGGAGGTGGCAGCAATCGGGATCGCCTCGGTAATCCACCACAAGGCCATGAGCGCGCCGATAGCCCCGACCCGATGCGCCTCGGCGGTCAGTCCGGCCGGTGTCGGCAGTAGCCAAACCAGGAGGAAGGCGATCGGACCGAGGACGAGGCCGACGCGCTTGTAGAGCGGGTAGATGCTTTCCCTCGTTCCATTACCCATGTTCATGTAGCGCTCTTCCCGCGTTCTGCGTCAATCCTGACTGAAATATTGGAGGATGCCCCCGTATATTGCATTCGCTAATTCGCTCCGCGTCGCGGTGGTCCGCAAGCGCCGTTCCGTCTTTTCGTCCGCGACGGAGGCGGGAAAAACGAGCACGGCGGGACAAGAGGTCTGCTGGACCAAATACGCGACGCACGGCATGACCCGTACGCCCAGTTGGTCGGCGATGGAGTCCGCCAGGCGCTTACCGAACGGGCTTTCGGGATAATGGCCGACTGCCGAGGTAATACTGGTCTTCAATCGCTGATCCTTACCCAGCATCTTCAAGGCGCGGTCCGGCGCGCCGAAGGAAATCGCGATCACCAGTTCTGCCTGAACGTCCTCGGCGATGATTACGCGTTGCAGGTCCGTCAACTCCTCATCGCCGGTGCGGGTGAGAAAGACCTCGGCCCCGGCGCGTCGCAATTCGGCGGCGACTTGCCGGGCGACGTCGAGATTAACGTCGCACGCGCGCAGGCCGGTGGGTCCGTCCATGCCGATATCGCGGCCGCCGTTGGCCGGGTCAAGCAGTATTCTTTTCCCGTCGAGTATGCCGTCCGCGATGGGTACCAGCGAGACTCGGGTTTGTTCGCCGAGAAGATCAATTGTGGCGGGAATGTACCCGTCCCGCGAAACCGCGATGCGGGACAGGTCGGCAGGTAGGCAGAGCCAACCTTGGGGCGTACTTTCTCCGTACGTGCCGACATCTGGGATTGTGGATTGCGGATTGTGGATTGCGGACTGGTCTCCCGGTAACGGAGTCATGGGTGGCGGAATGGACACGAGCACGTTGGGGATTGGGGCTTGGGTCAGGGCGTGGACGAAGCGGACGGTCTTGTAGGGTGTCGTACCGTGGACTAAGGTCGTGTCTGCGGTGGCGGCCCCGGCCTTCAATTGGAAACCTGCGCTAGCTTGACCGGCGCGGACGTAGAATCGGGCCACACCATCATGAGTTGGGGATTCAAGTCGTGGCGGTTCCAGCGTGACCGGCGTTCCATCAGCTACGGACAAGCCCAACGCATCCAACACTCGGGCTTCAACCAGAACCTCGAGGTTGGAATTGGTTGGAATGGCCTCGGGCCGGCAGCGAGGAAATACATGAGTTGGGGTGCGCGCAACGTCGAAGCTGAGAACATGACTTAGCGATGCGCCACGAGTGTTTCGGGCGACGATCTGCGCCTCGTGTCGGCCATTGGGCACGGGCTCACGGAAAGTCCAGCGAAATCCTCGGTCGGTCAATTGACTGTAACCGGCGCTCGGCTTGCGGTCCAGGTAGACTTCCACAGAATCCGGTGAAATGGGCAGACCCCGCTCCAGCGTGACATCCAACAGGAGCGTGCGTTCAGCGTCGAGCGTCCGAACATCTACTTGGGCGCCAGCCGGCGGGTCCAGAGCGAAGTAGCGCGCGATACCGGCCGCGATAGCCTTGGCTTCAGAATCAATGGCTTGGTTCGTGGCGAGAAGGGACGCGTTATCGGGGTTGGTCAGGTAGGATGACTCGAGCAGCACCGCCGGCACGGAGGATAAGCGAAGAACTTTGTAATTACCGGGCAGCAACAGCTTGGCGGCCGCATCGCGGCGTAGACGCGCGGCGAGTTCCCAGGTGAGACACTGCGCCAAGTCGAGGCTGGCATGGTCTTCGCGCACCTTGTAATACACTTCGAGGTCGTTCCGCTCCGAATTGGGCGCGATATCCGCGTTGTGATGGACGCTTACGAAAACGTCCGTGCGCTCTGGTGTGGCCAACTCGGCGCGCAGGGCCAGGTCCCGCGAGGTGTTTTCGGGGTCCAACGCGGTGTCTTCCGTTCGCGTCAGAGTAACCGAGGCGCCCGCGCCTCGGAGCAGCTCGCGCGAGCGGAGCGCCACGCGCAGGTTCACGTCGCTTTCACGCAGACCGTTGGCGGGCGCGACCGCCCCGGGTTGAGGACCGCCATGCCCCGGATCAAGGAGAATGCGGTGTCCGGCGACTGAGGCGAGGTCCGGCAAAGGGATTTCGGTAAATTCGGGAATCGGTTTGACGACGGGTGGGGGTGGCTTTACACGCCATCTGAATAGCCGCCCGCAGCCGGATAGAGAGGGCAATGCCAGTATAATCAGCAGAAGGGTTGCGACTTTGCTGAAGTTGATGTACTGGAACTTGTCGGATGTTCTTGGTCGCATGCAAATTCCGCTTCGTAACGCCGCCTTCCAGACGGCAACTGCCGGCAAGGATGCCGGCGCTACATTAGCCGCCGCGTGTGCGCTTTTCAATGGCGGCGCGGACTTCGGCCATGCGTTGGCGGGTGAGGTCGTAGCGGAGGAGGACGGGGATCGCGAAGAAGGCGGCGACCAAGGCGGGGGCGGCATAGAGCACGCGCATGCGCCACATGGTCTCGGCGGTTTGCACGACCCTTTCGACACTTTCACCGCGTTGGTAATGGAGCAGGTGGTCTACGGCGAAACCGGTCCAGACGAGCGAAGCGGCGTTGTAGAGCTTCGTGAGGAACGAGTACGCGCCGTAATACATGCCTTCGTTGGCTTCGCCGCGCACATACTCGCTGTGCGTCGCGATGTCGGCGAGCATGGATTGCGGGAAGATGTTCGCGGAACAATAGAAGAAGGCGGTGACGATGCAGTAGGCGATGAGGAGCGGGTAAGACCGGGGCGCGAAGAGGTAATAGCTCGAACCGTAGCTGATCGCGACGCCGATAATGCCGATCATCAGGCAGGTTCTCTTTTCGCAGCGCTTGCCGAGCCAGTTCCAGAATGGCAGGAAGAAAATGCCGCAGCCGATGGCGAAGAAGATGAAAAGGAAGAATGCGTCCCGGAAGACGCGCGGCACATACTGTTGGGCGAAAGGCGTGTTCCAAGTGGTCCCGAACCAGTCTTGCAAGAGGAAGGTGTAAAGCCAGATGCCCGCGAGCACGCCGGCCTGATAGATAAACACGGAACAGAAGAGGATGAGGAAATGCCGGTCGGCCGCGGCGAAGCTGAGGGTGCGGCCGATGTCCCTGAGTTGACGCCGGAGGTAGGCACGCAGTTCACGGCGGCGGGCCTCGAAGGCGGCCGCGCGGTCGGCGGGAGGGGGAGGTTCCTTGACCAGGAAGATGAAGAACCAGTAGCAGGCGACCATGCCGAGCGCGCAATAGATGGCGAATTCCTGGAAGCCGTTTGCAGCCGTGCCGCGCCATTCCACGTAAGCGCGCACGCTCCCGCCGAACACCGTGCCGACGTAGGTGCCTGATTGCATCCACGCGACCAGCACGGTTTTCGCCGAGTAATCCTTGGCGAGTTCCGGGATGAGCGCGCTGAACGGAATGCCGGTCATGGTGGTCCCGACCGTGAAAATGATCTGCATGGCGAAGAGGTACGCGTAGAACTGGAATTCGCTCAGGCCCCGCGGTACGGTCCACATGCCGAGGAGACCGGCGGCCATGACCAGCGCGCCCGTTGCGATATACGGCATGCGCCGTCCGAACCGGCTCCGCGTGCGGTCGGAGATGTAGCCCATCAGGGGATCGAGGAGGGCATCGAGCATCAGCGTGATCCCGCGCACGGCCCCGCTGGCCAGCGCCGGATACCCCAGGAAGGAGGTGTAGTACACCTGCAACTGGACCGTGATCGTATTCGGCAGCGCCGCTCCGAAATTCGCCACCGAAAACAAAAACCGCCGGGCTAGGCTTAGGCCAGAGTTCAAGCTGGAAGATTCAGCCACTTGGTAATTGCTAGCGGACTTCGATTTGCAGAGATAGGTCCGTCTCTACCTCGGACAGACGTTTGTTACAAATTTCGACGAGCTGTCTGAAAACGGTAAACAACTCTTTGTTTTCATCGGTGGCTAGCTCGATGATCTCAAAGGCCACGAAATCCTCGAGAGAGATGATGGTCAATTCCTCGTCAATACCTTCATCCTGCGCGAGGATTCTTGCCTTATCTTCTTGCTCCTGTGGAATAATAAGAACTGGGTGTAGATCTGCCTTCAAGATTTTGGCGCACCCTTGCAAAACGTTTCCTGATGGGACGGAGCGTACTTGATAGACAAGTCTATTGACCGCAAAATCACCCATGCAGTCTGATTGGGCGTCGCTTGCACCGCCGAGTTGGGTGGCGAGAGGGACCTTTCTGAATCGGCGTACTAAAGTCGCCCCCACCAATTCTCGCTCAACGATACTAGCCGAAGACTTTCGGACGCCCTCTACGGTCGCATGTACCCATGATGTAACTGCCTGCCGTGGGCAGAGATGGAGAAGCATTGTATTCCCCTGGGTTGTCAGAAGTAGTAAACGAAGACCATAATCCTATCACTCTTAGCCAAATTGCATTTAGCGCACAGCAGCCGGATATTCTTTTCAGTCAAACTTGTGCCCCCTTTCGCATATGGCAAATCGTGGTCGTAGTGTAAGTTTTCAGTCGCCCCACAACGAACGCAACGGCCTCTGTCCCGTTCCCACACTTTCACTTTTACCCCAGATGGAATAAGCCGATTGAATGGCATTTCCTCTACTCGATTGAAAACTCTTCTCAGAACTGGCCTCAGGTGAAATTTGAACACGTTGCGTTTGCCATCGGAAACTCTCTTCACATCAATCAACTGGAAGAATCCCTTAATCGACCAAACACCAACGTCAATCTTCTCGTAGACTTTCACGAGTTCTGCCTCTCTGCGCAGTCCACTCTTGAAATTCATTGCGGCTTTGTAGAATTTTCCGTTTTCAGTCCATGTACCGGCCGGTGTTTCAAGCGGCTGATCGACGGTTTTCGGATCGATTCCTTGTTCTGCCCGCACGTCGTGCCCTTCGTAGATCAGGTGTCCATTCGAATCAAACTCGTCGTTATAGACGGCATCCTTTCTTTGTGACATTAGCAGAATTGAGTATTTTCGTCTGCCGTCTGAGAAGACCATACCCCGTTGGAGAGGCATCTTCTCAATCGCGACCATTTCGTGATATGAAATAATCTTGTCGTAGTCTTCAACCCGCGCCATAGATGAAACTCGCACCAAAAGATTTGATCTCGCGCCGGCCTCGTCCAATCCCGGTTAACATCGATCATACTAAAGGCTTGTCGAGATAGCTAGGCGTAGAAAGACCGTAATGCGCGGACCTTGGCTGAGAGGTATTCCGTGTCTCCCGAGATGTGACGCTGGTACTCAAGGCCCAATTGGAACGTCCTCTGTCTCTGCAAGTATGCGGGGGCCGATGTACGGGCTAAGCCCTTCGCGGGTAATTAACTCGACCCGCCGCTGAAACAAGTCTTCGAGCAAGAACGCGAGCGTCATGAAATGGTCGAACGTTTTCTGGCCGGGCTCGAAATCAACCAAGACATCTACATCGCTGTCGGCATCCGGGGTTCCCCGCCCAAAAGAACCGAAAAGCCCGAGCCGCGCGACGCCTAGGTCCTTGATCTCTTTTGAGTGAGCAGAGACGATCGCGACTAGATCTTGCTTGGTCTGAACGATTTCAGGCATGCCCGAATAATAGCGCCCGATATTCGGGGACGCAACGTAGTCCTGGTAAAATGCATGGTCATTTGGGACAAGGAGGGAGATATGCGTAGTCATTTGTTCAAAGCGTCTTTCGCGCTCTTCCTTTCATTTTGCGTGCCGGCATTCGCCGCCGATGAGGCAGAGTTTTCGCAGGTTCGCATAGTGTTGGGAGGCGAACAGACGCCGGAGGTGGTGCGAAAGGCGGCCGAATTGTTGCGCGCGAGATTGACGGAATCGAGTGCGGTTCGCGTGACGCTCGATGGGGAGGGGTCGAATCGTGCCAGCAAAGTAGACAAACTAGCTATACTCTTTGGACTACCGGCGCATCATCGAACGTTGCGTGAGTGGTTTGACCGGCTGCGTCTTAAGCCGATGACGGAACACGATCCAGGTCCGGAAGGTTTTCTGATCCGGTCGTGTCCGGAAGCGGGCGGGCCGACCCTTCTTGTGGCGGCGGTGGACCCGCGGGGCGCGCTGTATGGAGTCGGGGAACTTCTGAGGCAACTGGCTATCGGTGCGAAGACGGTGGCATTTCTAAAGGACTTGGATATCCGCACCGCGCCGGCGTTTGAAGTGCGGGGCACGCAGTATGGGCAGAGTGCGGTAGCGAAGCGATTGGCGAAGGTGCGCGACTGGACCGAGGAGGAGACGCAACGCGCGATTCTCGACGATGTGCTGGCCGGAGCGAATACCTTCGACACCGACCCGGGACCGATAATGGACTTCATCCACTCGTGGGGTCTGATGGCCCAGGACAGTTACGGTCCGAACGTGGGGTCCGGAC
Source organism: Candidatus Hydrogenedentota bacterium (assembly GCA_016209895.1). Taxonomy (GTDB): domain Bacteria; phylum Hydrogenedentota; class Hydrogenedentia; order Hydrogenedentales; family SLHB01; genus JACQVH01. The sequence continues at coordinate 19,768 of JACQVH010000153.1, forward strand.
CGCCGGAGTGGGAGGCCAACGAGTCCATCGGTCGTACCGGTTATCTCTGTCCGTCCGTTCCCGAAGCGCGGCAGGCCTTGCTCGAGAGTTGCGAAGCATTTTTCCGGTCGAGTCCGTCCTTTGACTTCGTCAAGTTCTATGGCGGCGACGGGGGCGGCTGCGAATGCGACCGGTGCAACCCGTATGGCCTCACCTTCATCAAGCTGATTGAAGAAATGTCCGCCATTATTCACCGGTATCATCCTAAGACTCGATTCTGGTTTACGAACCAGAAATTCGACGACGAAGACGACCAGGCCATCTTCAAGTATTTGCAGGAGAAACCGCGCGAGTGGCTATGGGCCTGGGGCTATGGGCCGGGGTCAGATGCGATGGGTTGGCAGCCGGGGCACCGGCAGACGCACCGCATGGACCTGTTTCGCTATCCGGGGTTCGGCCCGTTCGACCGCTACAATCAGGAAATCCTGCACCAGCTCCCGCCTCAGCAGACGCTGATGCACTTCAACGAAATCACGCACTGGCGCTATTCGCAGCACGGCTACGTCCAGATGTATCCGCGTGCGGACCGCAACGGCGATCAACCGCCGTGGTGGAATCATTTCATCTATGAGCGCCGGCCGGACCAGGCGCTCACGATGGTGTACGACCGACTGACTTTCTATGCCTGGCCGCGTTTCTACCATTGGGTGTTTGGCGAGGTGAACCGGTACGGCGCCGGAGACATCACGCATTCGAGCGGGCACCATGATCATTTCAACCAGTGGATGTGGCAGCGCCTGCTCTGGGCGCCGCAGACCAAGGTCGAAGCTGTCGTGGCTGAATATTGCCGCACGTGGTTCGGGCCAGAGGCGGCGCCATTCATGTCCGAGGCGTTGTTTCAGCTTGAGGAGAATCTCGAAGAGGACCCGAAGAATCCGATCACGGAGAAGGAAGGCATTGATCGTTATTACGACTTCGTGAAGGAAGCGGGGCGTCGCATTCCGCCGCATCTGATGGAGCGGAATTGGCTGTGGCGGGAGTACATGCAAAAGGCCGCGCTGGACAAATACGTGAAGCTGAACGTTGGTCAGCAGGCGGCGTTGCAAGCGCGGTTGGAACAAGGCGTAGCGCAGGCGCTCAAACGCGGAAATCTCGAGCGACGCGTCGAGGCCATGCTGCCGTGGTTTGATTCGATGGAAGAGACGCTGGAGATGCAGCAGTTGCGCGAGGAGGCCGGACGGTTGGGCGAGGAAAGCAATGCCCTGTTTGGGGTACGCAACGAGGGTTACTTCAACTTGAAGCACGATTATATTGGGCTCGGCTGGCTGAAGCGGCAACTGGAACGGGCACGCGCGGCAGCGGACGAGAACGAAAAACGCGAGTTGCTACGAATGATTGTGGCCTACGAAGACCCGGGTTCGGGCGGTTTCTATGACAACTGCGGTACGTTTAATCCGTGTTCGAACGTAGTCAATGGATATCCGTATGACCATGGACAGCCCTACGTCGCGCCGATGTTGTCGGAGGCGAATCGTCCGAGCCAGCGTTCGATGCATTTCACGCAGGATGAGGCGCAGGGCGTGACGTTCCACTACCGAGACCTCGAACCCGACACTACGTATCGAATCCGCTTTACATTGGTGCGGCCGTGGTATCAGGAGCGGTACGCGGCGAGCATGAACCAGAAGTCGCAGAGCATTTACGCCGACGAGGTCCTGCTGGCCCACGAGTTGGAACTGCCTCTGCAGATGAGCGACTTCTTTATGTTCGAAATCCCTCGGGAAGCGACACAAGACGGCGAACTGGTGGTTCGGCTCGAGAAGGGGCACGACGTCGCGACGGGCGACCGCGTGGGTGTCGAGCAGTGGCGGAATAGCGGCGGGTGGGGTACGCTCGTTTCGGAAGCGTGGTTGATGAAGGAGTGACTCAAGAGACGGCGGTCTGGTAGGAAAACTCGGTTACGTCCACGTGCCGTTTGGCATGTTCGATGGTCATGCTCACGATATCTCCATCTTCGCCCAGTTCTACCAGTACGTTCTCGTTCAGATCGCGTGTTTCGAAGATTTTCCGGTCACTGAAATTGACGAGCAGTGTATCGGTCTCGGGAAAGTATCTAATCTTCATGTTTTTCCTCCTGAAAGCGGCGATCGAAAAACGCGTTGTGGATTGTCTCACCGTCTTCCAACATCACTACCCGTAAGTACTTATTTCCGGCTTCGGAAATCTTGCCCCAGCGGCGTATGCGGCCATCGGGTTGAACCACTTCCACCTCGGGAGCCTTGGCCACTCGCTGTATCCATTCTACCCTAATGTCGCGCCGATCCGGTCGCCGGCGAACATATCCAAAATACTGGGTGAACTTCATTGCGGAAGTATACGTTAAGGCCGTGGCGTGGTCGAGAAAATCCGTGTACGAATTTAGTGGAAATAACGCGACAACGGAACCTTGTGCGAATCTTTATTCGTGGCTTTGGCAGTATTCGGACGCGTCCATGATGAAATTTGTGCGCCCCTGAAATCCGATCCGTCCGGGGGGTGTTTCTTAGATAGGGGATGGGAAAGCGGGTGAAGAGATTGAGTCGAGATTCCACCCGATGCCCTTGAATGGGCGCGAGAAAATCGGCCCAGGGCGCGCGGTGGAGGCACCCTTGCGGGTGTGCTTCACGCGACGCCCTGGGCCAGGGTGGAAGGGCAAGAATCACTGATTGACAGTCTAAGTGTGGAACGACTGTCGCGGCTGATCTGGGCCGCGATTCCGATCCCTTCGGACCCGCCCAGCGGGCAAGCGCCAAATGCCCGTCACGTCCATCATACTTCGAATGACCAGAGCGCATGTTCATATGCGGCATCGTGGGTCCTCGAGCGTCTCTGACGCTCGTGGAGTGCAACCGAGGGTCGGTCGCCGGTGATGCTGCCTTCTTCGGAAGGTGGCTCGGCCGGCCCTTGGTTATTTCTCTCAAGGCAGTGCGAGATAGAACGCGGCTGACGCGGATTCGGACGGATTCGCGCGGATCGGGGAAGATGAACCTGTTGTCTATGATGCTTCGGAAGGTACTGCGGGTGGGGCGTTCGTAATCTTCATGACTGCCGGCGAGCGCTACATAGCGCCCGGTTCCTCGCTGACGCCTTTCCGAAGCCTTTCGTGTCGCTGTTGGATTTCTTGCAGGATGTCTCGAAGCGCGTTTACGTCAGTGTCGCTGAGATGCCGGCTTAGGATCTTGAGCAATGCGGACGTGTCGTGACGGTGATAGAACAAAAGAGTCGCGACGTCGTTTTCATAGATTCCCACCGCCGTGAATTTCCCTTGACGATAAAGCGACGGTAACGCGTAGAGTTTCAGTAGAAGCAGTCCTTCAACGGTGGCGACTGGAATTTTGCGCTCTAGAAACGTCTGGACGGTTGAGTAGTGGCGTCGGATTTCTGCGAAGAGCGAGTTGCGGGTTAGGAGTATGTCTACCTGCAGTCCCTCAAAATGAGCGCGCGCAAAATCCAGATCGCTTTGTTCGATCTGAATCTCCGGCAGCCGCATCAAATCGTCCAAACCCATGATCAGATCAATGTCTTCGGTATTGCGACCCTCGATGTAGTTGAGCAAGGCGATGCCGCCTACCAAGACGTATTCGATCTTCCTCTCGTGCAAGAGCGAGAAGAGGCGCTCGACGGATTGGGGCAAAGAATCAACGCGCATGGGATGGGTCCAATGTTTGAGATTGAATACGACGGCGTTCTGGATAACGCCGCCGATGTGGATGGGACGCTTTACGGTCATGGCTTTACTTTAGTCTACGCCTGAGGCAAAGTCTACGTTCTCTCTTGGGGGATGTACGGGGCACCCTACGCCCAAGGAACTTGCCCGTTCTGCGGGGGTATAATAGCCGGTAACGGGAGCCATGGGTTATCCCATTTGCTTGGGCATTGGCGGCGATTGGAAATGGGCATGCGGGCGAGTGGCGAGGTACTTCTGATTGTGTTGTTGCTTCTCGGTTTGTTCAGTTTACCGTCGTTCGGCGCGACCGGTGTGAAAGACGATGCCCTTGTCGTGTATCTGACGTCGGGCGACGTCGCGTCGTGTAAGACAGCGTTCCTGGAACTTGCGAAACACCGGAAGAAATACGCCCCGCAGATTCTCGAGAAACTGCGGACATTTCAGAACGATCCAGACCCGGAAATCCGGAAGCAGACTACAACACGAGGTGGGAAGCTGCCGAAGTGCTGGAACTGACTGTGAAGAGCAGCAAGAAACTTCTGGAACTATACTAGCTTGCGATTTCCGGTGAGGAGCTTAACAGAACAGTAAAACCAGCGGTGCCCGAATTTCGGAGCGCGATTTATTGGGCGATTTACCGCGCTGAGAAGGCGAAGAGTCTTGGGAAGTGACGTCGGTGGGCTGGGAATCTGCTGCGAGGTGTTAAGCACCCGGGCACTTTCTGGCAGTGCTTTCTATCCTACCTGAAAACTCTGGCCCAATGGTTGAAACTCGCTCGTATCGTGTCTCTCCAGTTTTTTCCGGATTTGTTCGAAGCGCATGACCGTCTCGGCGTCATACAATCGTTCCCCGCAGTGAAGGCATACCTCCGCAGTCACATTTACCACGGCGGTATGTACGCCACCTCGCAGCAGTTTCTCTACCTCCTTCTCCATTAATTCACCGCCGCAGACCGGGCAGGCTTCAAACGGTTTCATCGTTTTCTCCTTGAGCGCCAATCAATCCAACGTTCGGGATCGGGCCGGTAAACGGTTACGAGAACGGCGAATCTCGTCTCCGCATTGTACGCCCACACACTGTGAATAGGTTCGTTGTTGGCGCTGTGGCCGAAGATCAAGCAACTGGGATAGGGCTTGTCATCGGCATATTTTTCGATGATCTCTCCTCGCAACACACTCAAGCTGATGTCTGCCAAAGCTAAGCCGTCCAATTGCGCTTCTTCGTCCGCGTGATTCGTAATACGAATTCGGTTAGCGCGAATGGCGTCAACGATGTCGCCTAAGTTAATGGTCGGCGTCTTATCAGGCATGCACCAGAGTTCTTTGCCACGGCAGTATAACATGACGGGTTACAACCTGTGAATTGGCCCTGAGGCGAAAAAAGCTCCGGAACCTTCCTATCTCCGACGTGCGGGGTTACGCTGACCATCGTTACTCGGTATACAGTTCTTCGCCGCGGTGGAGGCGGAGGGCGATGTTGGCGGTTTGAAGTTGGGCGCGGGGCGTCGGGCAGAGGGCGGCCAGACTGCGGACGACTCCGATGAGGATGTGTTCAGCTTCGGGCCGACCATGCCACTCCGAGAATTGGCGCACGCCGGCTTCCAGCACTTGGAACGTGTGGAAATCGAGGTCTTCGCGCAGCGTGGCGTAGGCCAGCGTATCGAAGAGTTCCGGGGCCGGAAGTCCCAGCCGAAGGTACCGCGCGACGTAGCGCGCGGCGAGGTCCACTTGGCCCCAGCGGTTCAGGCAATCGAGCAGCCCCTCGCGGAGCGCGCGCGGCTCGCGCGGCAAGTCGTCGAGATCATCGTCTTCCGGTAGTCGTGCCGGGGGCACGTTGAGATAACGGTCGAGATATACGGCGATCGCGGCGTGCCGGATGGCGCGCACTACGTCCGGCGTCGGGCTGCGACGCACGGCCTGATGGACGGCGTTGGCGTAGATGAACGTGTGTCGGGGGTTGAACCAATCGCCGACCTCGTTCGCCAGCGAAAATTGGGCCAGACGGAGGGCGGCGGCGTAGGCCACGCGCTTGGCTAACTCGGTCGGAGGAGCGCCGGCTTCAAGCGCGTCCTGCAACGCGCGTAGGACGGTGACGGGCTCGTCGCCAAGGAGGATATCTGCCAGTTGTCCGTCGTCACGCCACGAGCTATTGTGTCCGGTCTTCAGCAGGTTGGGCAGTTCGCGTTCCAATGCCCGCAAGGGCTCAATGATCTCGATGGGATGATGCCATTCGGTGCTCTCTTCGCCGCCGCGCGAGCGCACCAGCGCCGGCACGCCCATGGCCAAGAAGGGCGCCACATATTCGTTGCCGAGCGTTTCGTTGAGTTCAAAGATTTTGTTGTGGAAGTCGAAGACGTGGCCGCGGTCCGCATAAGGTCGTTCGGCGGCCACGCCGAAAACCAAGTCTGCGAGAAGGGTCTTGGGGAAACCACGTTCGACGGCGGTCAGGATGGTGCGCTCGGCGCCGTCGCGGTGCCGCGTGATTACCCATTGCCGCAGCCAGCGTTTCAAGGTCTCAAAGTCGTGCGCTTCCGTATCGAGCGGATGCCGTTCCCGGCGCGGTACGGATTCGCTGGCTTCGTCGGCGATACGTCGCACCGCGTAGAACATTGCATAATACCGCGTCTCAGCGCTGAGCACAGGAAAGAGATTCGTCACGCACGTGAGCCGGACCATACCCTCGGACCAGATTTCGAGATTGCGGAGCGCGAAATCGGCGACCGCCCGGATGACCTCTTTGACATCCCCATCTGCGGAGAGGAGTCCTAACAGCGCCTTGGCCTGGATGAGGCCGATGTCCTGTTCCATACCACGGAGGAGGCGCATGCGGTAGTAGCTTGCGTCGGCACGCACGCGCGGCACGGGCGAGACGTACACGACGCCGTCGTCCACCGTGACGTCGTAGGCGGGCACGTCGTCGGCCCACAAATCGAAGGTGCACCCGCTCGCCAGGTCAAACCGCGCCTCATGCCAATGACACGTAAGGAGGCCGTCCTTAACGGTACCTCGCTGGAGCGGAAAACCCATGTGCGGACAGCGGTTGTCCACCGCGTAGAAGCGGCCGTCAGCGGCAAAGACGGCGATGGGAACATCCGCCCCGTGTACGATCCGCACTTTGTCCTGCGCCAATTCCTGAACCGTGCCGACTCGGATTCGCGCTATGGTGCTAGCGACCGCCATAGTATGAAAGTTAACACCTGACGATGAGCGAATGAATGCCGGCGGGCGGCCGGAGACAGTGGAGTTGTTCAACAGCGGGCTGGAAGATAGAATATCATTTTGCTTTGAGCGGGAAGATCGAGTCTATGTCGGACAACGTGCAGGGATACGTTAACTATTTCGAAATTCTGGACTTGGACGAGACGGCCAAGCCGGGCGAGGTGCGCAAGAACTATCGCAAGAAGATGAAGGACTTGGTGTTCGAGATTTCGCAGGCCCAGATCACCGAGGAGCGGCGCGCCCATTATTTGCTCGAGATGGCCAAGCTGAATGCCGCCTTTTGTCTTTTGCGTGATACGGCTTCGCGGGAGGCGTATTGGAACGAGCGCAGGTATCTGATCGAGCTCGAGGAGATGTGGCGGGAGGCGGCGGCGCGGTCGGGCAATGCCGTGGAATCCGACGCTTTGCGCCGGGAGTTTGACAGCAAAGTGCGGAGTTTCCTGGCCAAATATGTCGAGGAATTGATGCTCGATGCGGGGCGGGACAAGGAGTGCGTCGAGGCGAGCAACTGGGACGAAGCCCATGAGCGCCACGCCTCCCGGATACTGCGCTATTATCGGCACCGTCTTTACCAACAAATATTGGAACGTCTGCCGTACTATGAGGTGACGCCGCCGCGGATTGACTGGGAGGAGCGGCAACGCACCATCGGACGCATCCTGGCGGGCAGCGCTTCATGAAATCCGACCGCAGGCGTTCGCCTGAGACCAAGACGGTTGAACCGGAATTGGCGGCAAAGGCGTTGGCGAAAGCGGTGTGCGAAGGGGATATTGTGAATTTCCGGCTAGTGTTTTCGCCCTTCTCTCCCGCGCGCCGGAGTTCCACCGAGCGCTTTGAGGCCGAGAAGTACTCGTATTTGCTGCCGGATGACGACCTCGAGGGTTCGATGGTCTTCAAGGAGGCGCTGCAACTTGTTCAGAAGACGGAGACTTGGGAGCATATCCAGAAGGAACTCGAAGAGAAACGCCCGGCGCAGATGCCTTCCGAGCTACTGATGGTATTGGGTGATCATGCAGTGCGGGCGGGCAAATACACCAGCGCCGCCCAAGCTTATGAATTGTTGCGCATCCGCCCCCGCATCCAGGAGGAATATTTGCGGCAGGCGGATGCGGCATTAGACGAGGGCAATATCCGGAAAGCGGTACGCGGCTACCGCATCGCGACCGGGCTGGCGTATAACTACGCGGCTTTCCCGGAACCACTGCCGAACGTGCCGGATTACCAGACCCGCGCCCTGATGTTACATGGACAGTACCCCGAGCGTCCGGAAGACTGTGTGGCGCTGCAGGAACCGCAGAGCTTTCTGAGCACGGCCTTATCGTATCTGCTTTTGGATGCGGAAGCGGCGGCCCGGCTTGGGGCGCGCTCGGTCGAGACGCGAGTCATGTTTCTCAAGGAATTGGTCGCGCAGATTGACGTGGACTGGAACGAATTCACGGAGCGGTTTCATGATACGTTGCAGTTGGCGAAAGAGTTCGGTAAACGACTGGAGCAACATACCCAAGGACGGTGGCTGACGCCGCGGAGTCTGGCCGAGGAAATCGATCAGGCCTTCGGCGAGGACCCGCACAAGATTACCGCGCACCTCTTGGGACGCGAGATTGAAGGCGGTGAATGGTGGCAGTATCTCAAGGAATTGGCTTACAAACATCCCGCGGGAGTGCTGTTTATTTCGCGGCAGAGCGTGGGCGAACGGGAAATCCTGGTTCCCCGTTATCGCGCCGACTCACCCGTTCCGGCGGCGCTTGGCTTGCTCACAAAATCGGGTTAGGTGGACAGTTTAGCAGGATTCATGGGTTATCTTTTTGATTTGCACGTCCATACCAATCGGTATTCTCCCTGTAGCCGAATCCCGCCGGAGCAACTGGTGCGGCAGGCGTTGCGCGCCGGTTTGGACGGTCTCGCGATCACGGAACATCACCGGCAGTGGGAGGAAGAAGAGCTGGGCGCGCTCGTGAACGCCAACGGCGCGTCGAGGTTCACGCTGCTCGCGGGCTTCGAGTATTCGTCGTCACAAGGCGATTTGTTGATCTATGGCGTCCCGTCGGACCAAGTTTCCTCCTTCATTCCGGGCGGGCCGCCGCAAAAGGCGGCGGAGATGGCGCGCCGGCTCGGCGGTGTTTGCGTGGCGGCGCACCCGACTCGCGCGGGACTGGGTTTCGGTGAACGCATTCATGAAATTCCGCTGGTCGGTATCGAGGTCGTCAGCGTGAATCTTAAGGAATATGAGCAACGTCTGGCGTTGGGCCTAGCTAAGGCGATCAAAGTGCCGCCGGTCGCGTGCAGCGACGCCCATCGGCTGGAAGACGTGGGGCGCTACGCCACCGAGTTCCAGGACCCGATCCGTTCCATGTCGGATTTACAAAAGGCCCTGTCACGTGGTAGATTTCGACCGGCAGACCATGCCTTGGCAGTCAGAGGTAGAGTGTGAACGAAAACGAATCATTCCCAGAACGGCCCCAGTCCCAACCGCCTTCCCGGTCGGAGGTCAAACGTGAGGTCATCGAGTTTATCAAGATGGTGGCCTGGTTTCTGGTGCTTTTTTTTGCGTTGCGGACCTACGTGATCGAAGGCTACGAGGTGCAGGGGCCATCCATGCGGCCCACGCTCGAAGACCGGGAGCGCATCCTGGTGTTTAAGCTGCCGCACCTGTTGAGCCAGTTCCGGTGGCTGTCAGGGATTGACGCCGTGGAGCCGGGCGACATCGTGGTTTTCGAAAGCCCCGACGACCAGGACAAACGCTACGTCAAGCGGGTGATCGCGAAAGGGCCGAAAAAAACTCCGAGCAATACCGTCGGCGCGGAAGAGCATGGTTCGCCGTCCCGGCCGGAACCGGGGGCGAAGGTCGTGATCGAGGGCAACACGGTGTACGTCAACAATCAGCGCATTCATGAGGACTATCTCCAAGCCGACCATGCCACGACGGACGGCGATTCCGAAGAAGTGCTTTTGGGGCCGGGTAAGTATTACGTGCTCGGCGATAACCGCGAGGTGAGCAAGGACAGCCGCTCCTTCGGGCCAATCGAGGACGACACGATTGTCGGGACCGCCCTCCTGCGGTTCTGGCCGCCGAACAAAATCAGCATCTTGCGATGAACACCGTGATCGTCTCGGACGTCCACCTCCGGGTCGCGGAGAGCGGCCAGGCGTCCATGAGCGATTTTGTACGCTTCCTGCGGGGCTTGGAGTGGGGGAAAATCGAGCGTTTCATCATACTGGGCGACCTGTTCGATTTCTGGTTTGAGTATCGCCACGTGATCTTTTCTGGTTATTTCGACGTGTTGAGGGCCTTCGCGGACATGGCTGACCACGGGATCGAAATCCATTTCATCTGCGGGAACCACGATTTCTGGGCCGGGCGCTTCCTCGAGAAACAACTGAAGTTTAGTCTCCACTGGGAACCGATGCGCCTGCAGCTTGGTCCACATCGCGTCCTGTTGGTCCACGGCGACGGCCTCAATCCCAAGGACGTGGGCTATCGCATTTATAAGCGGATCGCCCGCCGGCGTCCGGTGGTTTGGCTGTTTAGTCTGCTGCACCCCGACCGGGCCATGCGGCTGGGGCAGTGGGTCTCGGGCCGCAGTCGGCACCTGCTCAGCGCCAAGGACCCGCGCTTGGGTTCCGAGGTCGCGCCGTTGCAGGAGTTTGCCCGGCGCACGCTCGCCGGCGGCGAGGCCGACGTGGTGCTTTGCGGGCACTCGCATTATCCCGTCGTGGAAGAGTTTCCCACGCCGAACGGGCCCGGCCGCTACATCAACGCCGGCGACTGGTTGGTCCATCGGTCATACGTGGTCTGGGACGGGTCGGAGTTTCGGCTTGAATCGTACAGTAATGAGCAACGAGCAACGAGCAATGAGCAATGAGTAGTGAGCAACGAGCGATGAGAAGTGAGCGCCGAGTACCGAGTTCAGTGGCCCTGAACCCTAGACTCTGAACCCTGAACCCTATACCCGAGACCCAAGTTATTTCGCCCCCAGGCCCAAGTAGTAGCCACCTGCGAAGCAAGCCAAGCCGATCAGGGCCGTTATGAGTCCCCAGAGCAGTTTCAGGCCGTACTTCTGCAGGATCGCGGCGAGGCGCATGGAAAGGAGTCGCGGCAGGCTGGGGCTGATGTGGGCCACGATAGCCGTGATGTTGTCCGTGCCGCCGTGTTCGTTCGCGAGATTGATTAATCGCTGCGCAATCTCGGCCGCGCTGCCCCGGCGTTTGAACACGGCGCAGAGGTCGGTATCCTTTACCATGTTGACCAGCCCGTCGCTGCACAACAGCAGCATATCGCCCGGCACGATATGCCAGAGGTAGCTGTCAATCTCGACATCCGGCTGCGTGCCGATGCTGCGCGTGACCAGGTTGCGGCGGTTGTCCGATTCCGCCTCCGACCGCGACATCAGGCCGAGCTTCACTTGCTCGTCCACCCAGGAATGGTCCACGGTCCGCGCGATGATCTCGCCGTCGCGGAGGTGATAGCAGCGGGAATCGCCGACGTTGCCGACGTAGACTTTCTTGGGCGTTACGAGGGCCGCGAGCAGCGTGGTACCCATGGGCCGACCCGACTTGACCAGCTCGAGGTTTTGCCGGTGGAGGTTGTCGTTGGCGGCTTTGATCCGGTCGCGGATGAGGGGGAGCGGCCCTTCGTCTTCTTCCGTATCTTCGCGCGGCGCGGGCGGTGGCTCCTTGAGCATATCTTTGAGGTAAGAGACCGCGAGCTTGCTCGCAATCTCGCCCCCCGTATGCCCACCCAAGCCGTCCGCGACACAGAGCAAGGCGCCGTTTTCGAAAAGGCGCAACCCGGGCGTCTCTTCCCGAAACACCCCGAAGCAATCCTCGTTTGTACGCTTGCGACGGCCCACGTCCGTCTGCGCGGCGATATCCATTCGCACGGTCGCGTGTCTTCCTTTTGAGATACTTCAATTCACGATAACAGAGTGTGCGCGTTGACGGCAACGCGCCGCAAAAAGGGCAGATGGTAAAGACGCCAAGGACCACAAGGACCGCAGGGACGACGACCCGGCCGGTCTGCGACGGTGTCAGGTGTCTCACCAAGGTCTCTTGACAAGCGTGGCGGGTTCAATTATTCTATTGTTTATTTGAATAAAGGACCTCCGCATGACCCGGGACCGGCAATTAAAAGACTTGGTGTACGAACAATTCGCGCGGATTGGAAAGGCCCTGTCCAGCCCGAAGCGAATCGAGTTGCTCGACGTTTTGTCCCAAGGCAGCCGCCACGTGGAAGCCCTTTCTTCATTGACGGGCCTTTCGATTGCCAATGCGTCGCAGCACCTGCAGGTGCTGAAGGCGGCGCGACTGGTGGAATCGGAAAGAATGGGTGTCCAAGTCGCGTACCGGTTGGCCAGCCCTTCCGTGGGGGGCTTTGTCCGAGGATTGCGGCTACTCGCGGAAGAGCGCTTGGCGGAGATCGATCAGACTGTTGGAACGTTTCTGAAAGACCGCGAAAGGTTTGATCCTGTGGACCGCGAGGAATTGCTCCGGCGCGTGCGGCGGGGCGAAGTCACGGTGTTGGACGTCCGGCCCGAGGAGGAATACCGGAGCGGGCACTTGCGAGGCGCTCTATCGGTGCCACTCGCCAACATCAAAGCCCGCATGAAAGACCTTCCCGAGGGCCGTGACGTGGTCGCTTATTGCCGGGGACCATACTGTTTGATGGCCGTCGAGGCCGCGGAAAAGCTTCGCGCAAAAGGTTTCCGGGCATACCGCTTGGATTTGAGCGTGACGGACTGGCGGGCGTTGGGATTCAAGATTGAAGGGGCGCCAGGGACACGATGAGCAACGAACCGGTCGAGGCAGGGTCTGCGGTTTTCAACGGCGCGCCACTGGTGCAGAACAAGCACCACGAGATGCCCTCGGTATTCTCTCCGCAGAGACTGTTAGAAAACGCTCGAAGACAGAAGGGGCTTCCGGCATCACCGGCGCCGGAAATATGCGTTCTCGACCCCGACGGAGACATCGTTCGGCACTTGCTGCGAAAGGGAGAGGCGACACGTGATCTCTCATGGGCGTGCTATCACACGGATTTGTACCGATTCTCCGTGGGCGAAGCCCAGTTGGGCATAATCGGTTGTGCGGTGGGAGGGCCGTTTGCCGTCCTGGTGGCCGAGCAACTCTTTGTTTCGGGTTGTGAACTCCTGGTGAGCATCACGTCGGCGGGACAAATCCTTCCGGTCCGAAAACCGCCGTACTTCGTTCTCATTGACAAGGCCCTTCGGGATGAAGGTGTGAGTTACCACTACCTCCCGCCCACCAAGTACGCGAACGCGAATGCCGCGCTGACGGACACCTTTTGTACCCGCTTGGACGACAGTTCCTTGCGCATCGAGCGCGGACCAGTCTGGACTACCGATGCGCCGTTTCGGGAGACGGAATCCGCCATCGCCCACGCGCGGACCGAAGGCATCCTCGCCGTCGAAATGGAAGCGGCGTCTTTATATGCCTTCGCTGAGGCCCGCCAAAAGCCGGTCCTATGTTTCGCCCACGTTACCAACCAAATGGGAGGAGTCGAGTCTGATTTTGAAAAGGGCGAAGCCGACGGCAGCGTGGACGCGGTACAGCTGTTGGCTTGGGTAGTCAAAGTTTGGCAAGAAATCATCCGGGGCTCTGACCGAGTGATCACGGTGTAATGGAGGTCCCCGCAATGAAACTGCGTGAAAGCGGAATGCCGGACGAGGTTTTTTGGGAAACCTTACTCGACGTGAAGTTGATTCTCGACCGTTTGGGAATTGATGACACGCTGCGCGACGTAGTCGAACTGGGCTGCGGCTACGGGACGTTCACGTTGCCGGTCGCGCGGCGCATCGGCGGCACCTTAACGACGCTCGACATCGAGCCGGACATGGCGGCGAGGACGACCCGCCGGGCGCGTGACGCGGGTCTGAGCAACGTAGTCTGCATGGTGGCCGACGTGGGGGCGGATGGTTTCGGGGTGGCCCCCGAATCGCAGGACGGATGCCTGCTCTTCAATATTCTCCACTGCGAGGAGCCGGTCCGGCTCCTGGCCGAAGGCGCGCGCACGGTGCGACCCGGCGGCTCCGTCTTCGTCATTCACTGGCGCTTCGACGCCACGACGCCACGCGGACCCAGTATGGCCATTCGACCCAAGCCCGAAAATATCCTCGAGTGGGCCGAGCAGATGGGTTTGCTGACCAATTCCAGCGGGGTTCTCGATCTGCCGCCGTGGCACTACGGCATCCGCTTCACCCGCACCTAATTGTTCTTCGCCAACCGTTCAGCATTTCTTCAAAATCGTATATAATCCCCGGCGAGAAGCGAAAGGACCGTCGCCGCTTAATAATGCTTTTTAACTCGCTGCGTTTTGTGGTGTTTTTTCCGGTGGTGGTGGGGCTCTATTTTTGGCTGCCGTACCGGTGGCGGTGGGCCATGCTGCTGGTGGCCAGCTATTACTTCTACATGTGCTGGAGGGCGGAGTATGCGCTGCTGATCCTGTTTTCGACGACGATTGATTATTTTGTCGGGCGCATGATGGGCCGCATCGCCGTGCAATCGAAACGGCGGAACTGGCTCGCGCTCAGTCTCGTCACGAATTTCGGACTCCTGTTCGGGTTCAAGTATTTCAATTTCTTCAACGATTCGTTCCGGGAACTCTTCAACCGGTTCAACCTCTTCTACGACGTGCCCGCTTTTCAGGTGTTGTTACCGGTGGGCATCTCGTTCTACACGTTCCAGGCGGTCAGCTATACGGTGGACGTGTATCGCGGGGTGAAAGAGCCGGAGCCGCATTTCGGCATCTTTGCGCTCTACGTGGCCTTTTTTCCGCAGTTGGTGGCGGGGCCCATTGAACGCTCGACGCACCTGCTGCCGCAGTTTTTCGAGAAACGTGATTTCGACTGGCGGCTGGCCGCGGATGGTCTGCGCCTCATGCTGTGGGGCTTCTTCAAGAAGCTGGTGATTGCGGACCGGCTGGCGCTGTACGTGCAGGAAGTGTTCGACCATCCGGGACAGTACCAGGGTGGGCCGGTATGGTTGGCGGCGTACTTCTTCGCGATTCAGATTTACTGCGACTTCTCCGGCTACTCGGATATCGCGATTGGCTCGGCGCAAGTCCTCGGCTACCGGTTGATGGACAATTTCAAACGGCCCTATTTTGCCGATTCGATCGGTGAGTTCTGGAAACGCTGGCACATCTCCTTGACCACTTGGTTTCGCGACTATGTCTACATTCCGCTGGGCGGCAACCGCGTGGCGCTGCCGCGTTGGCAGGCCAATATCGTGATCGTGTTTCTGGTGAGCGGGCTGTGGCATGGCGCCAACTGGACGTTTGTGTTCTGGGGCGCCCTGCACGGCACGTACTACCTCGTTTCGTACTGGACCGCGGCGTTGCGGCAAGTGCTCGTCAGCGTGGTCGGACTGACTCGGCTTCCCAACCTTCACAGAATCGTGCGCGTTCTAATTACGTTTCACCTGGTGGTGTTCGCTTATATCTTCTTCCGCGCCGAGTCTATCTCGACCGCGTTCGTAATCATCCGTGACCTGTTCGCGCCGGGATTCTCGTGGCCGGCGTTGCACGTCATGTTGACCCCGACGGACCTGATGGTAGGCTGTCTTGGCGTCGTCGTGCTATTGGTGGCGGAGGCGTTTCTGGAATGGGACCGGCCGGACCGCCTGCGGAGCCTGTTCGCGACGGGTCCGCGGTGGTTCCGCTGGGGCTTTTACTACGCCGCCGCGATGAGCATCCTCATCTTCGGCAAGTTCACGTCGAATCCGTTCATCTACTTTCAGTTTTGAAAGAAGTTCCGAGCAACGAGCAATGAGCAATGAGTATTTTGGAAATCAATGGAACGCGGATGACACGGATATGGCGGATTCTCACGGATTCAGCGTTTGCTCAACGAAGAAGACCCTAAACCCGAGACCCGAACCCCGAGACCCGCTCACAATCCCAGCACGTCTTTCCGGCAGAGGGTTACGGTTTCCAGGATTCGGGTCGTCAGTTCGGGTCGGACGTTCGCTTCCCGGAGCGCGGCGTCAAAATGGTTGAGAAAGGCCGTGAAGTGTTCGAACGAGAGACCTTGCTCGACGGCCCCGGCATGCGCCCCCCGGAGTTCCAGGCCGGAATGCTTGTGGGGGCCGCCGGTCACGACGTGTATGAACTCGCGGAACTTGCGCTTCACGCGGGACACGTCGGCATGCTCGAAGAAGAAGGCCAGTGCCGGGTCCTCGAGAATCCGGCGGTAGAGAATATCCACGATTTGTTCTATGCTCACTTCGCCGCCTAATTCCGTGTACAGTGAATTCACGACGCGCTTCCCGTGGACCGGGACAGAGCCTATAGTCATCCAATCCCTGAAATCAAGAGGGCCGACTCCTATTCTGCGAAGGTGATTGATTCAGCTATGCTGTTGGTTTCCAAGGACAGAAAATGAAAATGAGAATACTGAAGATATGCGCGATTCGTCTGCGAACGGTGGTGCTTGTGACGGGTTTGGTTTTGACTGCGACTACGGTGGCCGGTGAACGTGCACCTTGGCCGCAGTACGAGGCGAATCCGTTTGTGATTCGGATGGATATCCCGCCGCCGGAGGAGAGTCCGGGCGGAATCGTGACCGCCGACCTGGACGGCGACCATCTGTTGGATTACCTGGTCACGGTACCGGGGCACGTCGCTGCCTATGGACATGATGGCAGGACACTTTGGGTCCATGACGTCGCCGTGCGCATCGGCACTTCAGCGGAAGGCGCGGGTCTGCCGGGACACCACGGTCCGGGGGTTACGGCGGCAGACATAAACGGGAATGGCCGTACCGAAGTCCTCTACCTGACGCAAGATAGTACCCTGCATGTGGTGCATGGCGCCACCGGCGAGATACTTTGGACCGCGAGACCGCCTGTCCCGAAAGGGGCGGAACGCTGGGAACATTTGATCGTGGGGAACTTTCGCGGCAAAGGCGACCGGGACTTGCTGCTTCAGGCGACCAACGCGGAAGGATATCGCATGGGTCGCTATCTCGCCGCGTATGCGCTCGACCGGCTGCGAAAGGGTAATTGGGAGCCGCTGTGGCAGCGCGACGACTTCATTTCGTGTGCGCACAATGGCGCGCGCATCGCCGACTTGGACGGCGACGGACGCGACGAAGTTCTGGGCGGTACGATCATCGGTCCGGACGGCGCGCTCCACTATCGGGCCTCGGTGGAGGGTCACCTCGACTCGATTTTCGTTGCGGACGTCCGTCCGGACGTGAAAGGTTTGGAAGTGGTGGCGCTCGAAGAAGGCGGCAACCACGTCTTCCTCTACAATGCCACGCAGCTTCTTTGGGAAACGGACCATCAACGCTGGGAACCGCAAAATGCCGCCGTCGGTGAATTTGATCTGGAGCGGCCCGGACTCGAAATCTGGTGTCGCAGCCGGTTCGACACGCATCAGAAGCCCTTCGTGTTCGACGCGCACGGCAAATTCCACTCCGGCTACGAAATGGATCGGGTCGCGCCGGAGGGTTGGACAGAGAAGGGCGTTGAGGTGATCTGGTCTATCCATTGGACCGGAGAACCGAAACAATTGGCGGCCGCGAAAGAGCGCCACGAGTCCGGCGACGTCGGCGTGTTCGACCCCATTGGAGGCGCATTTGTGGAGTGCTGGCCGGAGATGGCGGACCGACTATACGTGGCCGATGTCTCGGGCGACTGGCGCGAGGAACTCGTGGTGCTCAGCGGGCGCGATCTCCACATCTACCACAATCCCACGCCGAATCCGCGCCCGGACCAGCCCCGCCTCTGGACGCAACCCCACTACCGGCGCAGCAAGATGACTTGGAATTACTATAGCCCCTGATTCCAGTGGCTAATCAGCCAGAACAACCTCCGAAAGCTGAATGATTCGGCATCTTGGTGTGGAAACAAGCGATATATCATTCGTGAGAAGGGACGTGCACTGTTCCTGCGATGCAGTTGCCACATGGACAGCGTCTGGGAGCTTCAACGACGTTACGGCTCTCAATTCGGCAGCGCCTTCCAATATATCTGCCGTTATCGGAATGATCTCGAAAGCGTCCGTCGGCGTCAGGAAAGTTTTGTTGAAGAAGAGTCTTAACGATTCCAGCGTGCGGATCAAACCCCTGGACCGCGTAGACTACAATATTTGCATCGAGGTATACGCGGGGCCCGAGCGCGTCGCTCAGTCTTCCCACGCATCTCGCTCCTGACGGAGAAAGGCGTCCGCTTCTTCCGAAAAAGCAAATGCCCCCTTGCCCGATCCAAAAAGGGATCGGTAAGATTGCGCGGCTAGCTTATTCTGCAGAATGATAATTACTTCAGCTTCGGCGCCTTCAGGGAGATCGGGAGATTGCACATTGATGCGGCCCCCGCTTTGTATCACTACCTTTTTCCGGATGGTGCGTTCCATGCTGAAATTCCTGCTTGAAAAAGAGCCACTGTGAACGAGCTCTAAGTTAGTATAAATGGGGAAATACGAGGAATCAAAGGTCCTCCAAGTGGATGTTTCGTCAATACGCTTCCGATTTCAAAACGACAATAGACAATGCCAGATGTAGAGATTGCCCAGGGCGTCGAGGTCTTCCCAGATTTTGCGGACGAGTTGCTCGTCGCCGGTGAGGTCGGGTAGTTCGCGGCGCTTGTCGTCCCAGGGGATGCAGACGCCGGGAGCGATGCGGGAGCGGTCAATCCAGGCCGGAGACCGTCGCGGTGTCGGTTCGGCCAAGTTTCCCTCGATCCGATATGCAGCGCCGTCATAATTGCCATATTCGCGGGTGAAGTCGGTCATGGCTCGGACATTCTCGACCCTCGCGTCGTTCTGGACTATGGCGCTGGCGTCCATGACGTACCCGCCGTCGCGCGCCACGCCGTCAATGAGCGTCTTGCAGTATGCCCGTACTTCGTCCGGGGTCCCATAGGATAGGAGATAATTCGGGACGCCGCCGCTCAGACAAAACTTGTGGCCGAGAACCCGATGCGCCAGGAAGGGATCGGACCGGTCAATGTGGAACACAATACTTTTGTCGGGGAGTTCGGCGAAACTCTCGAGATGGTCGTTCCAATTGCCTTCCGCGTAGAACAGTACCTGGTGGCCGCGCGCCCAGATTTCTTCGATGATGGGCTTCAGAGTCGGCCAATAGAGGGTATGGAAATGGTCGCGTGATATGAACGGCGTGCAGCCGCGGTGCATCCAGAATCCGATGGGGACGTTGCGGTCCGGGTCGGCGCCGGAAAGCGCCATGTGCAGCAGATGCGGCATCAGGGCTTCGCAGGCGGCGAGCACCTTCTTCGGCTGGTGGATAAGGTCCAAGGTCAGTCCGATGTAGCCGCGCAACTTGTCGGCGATGATATCGAACGGGGCCTTGAAAATGCCGGCTATAGCGGAGACGGTGCCGCACTCGTCGCGGAGCCGGGCAATTTGCGGACCAAAGGCCGTGAAATAGCTGAGCATGGCCATGCCGCCTTTGAGAAACGACAGATTATTGCGGTAACTGTTAGGCTCGCCCGGCGCTTGCACGTCGGCCGATACGCGCGGCAGCCAGACGTTGAAGAGGAAACTGGTCGGGTCGTCAATTAGGGCGTCGTACTCGTCGGCGCGCATGAAGGCGTTCTCTTCAGACGGCTCGCGGTACTGAAAGCCGGTGTCAGGCGGCACATGAATGCCGGGGACTCCGTAGTATTTGAGACCGATCGCCTCCGTCAGTCCGGTCCAGACGTAGACCATGTTAGGGACGGTGGCGTCCCAGTCGAAATCGGCGGCGCACTTGCAGGCGGCGTCGAAGGCCTTGGTGTAGTCGTGGGTCACTTCTTGGCAGGCGTACCCGGCATACTTGGCGGTAAATTCAGCGACGAACGGCCGGATCGGGATTCGGTCCGGCTTCTCGTTCCGCAAAGCAGTGATGTACCGTTTCAATCGTTGCGCGTAACGTTGATTCATATCCATTTGGTCAATTTCCCTCGACAAAAGCTGTGTGCAAGTACCTTACCAGAGCCCTGGAAACTTCGCGTGGACGTAGTCCCGCAACCCAATGACGGCGTAATACGACATTACGATGGAAAAGACGATCATCACGACACAAGCGAAGTTCATTGCCGCCGAGTTCCGATGTTCCTTCATTACGTCTTTTTGGTTCAAGAGGACCGTAATCACTATGGTGGAAACGGGCACGATGACCGCGAGCAGCGCCATGGTCAGGATCATGATGAAGACCGGCTTTGCGAATTGCGGGGGGAGGTATGGAGCGCCGAGTGCGATCAGCACGCCGACCACAACGAGAGCGCGGCTCGACGGCGAGCGGGGATTGATCGGTGTGTTCGTGTAGTCGGCGATCAACCAGGGGCCAATGAGAATGGTCGGTATCAGGCTCGAGATGCCTGCGCCCAGAATGCCCACCACGAACACGGTGATCGCGAACTTCCCGGCCAGCGGTTCCAGAGTCTGGACCATCTGGACCGCTTCCTCGACGGGCTGGTGGACTAGGTATAACGTCCCTGCGGCGCAAACCATTACTGCAATGCTCAGGACGAACATGGCGACGGCCGCCACCACGGCGTCGCGCGCGGCCGGTTTCTTCTCCGCAAGGGTCCAGCCGCGTTGTTTGAGGATAATGCTTCGACAATAGAGGATGGCCGAGCTGAACGTCGTACCCGCCATGCCGGACACAATGAGCGCGGCGTTGGGTTCGTGGGGCACCGTGGGAACGAACCCGACCAGAATGTCGCGCCAGGACGGCACCAGGAGGATGGCAGTAATCACGAAGGACAGGCCCATCAGGGCGACCAGGATCGCCAGCAAATTTTCGAGGAAGGCGTAACTACCGCGCCACATCGCGGCCAGAAGGAACAAGGACAGGCCGATCGTGATGGCGGCTTTGATGACCCGATTGTCATAGCCGCTGGCGTACCGAATCCACTCGCGCGCGAGGTCTACACAGATGGCGGAAAGGCCGGTGATGCTGGCGAATTCCGCGATAGTCACCGCGAGCAGGAGAAACATCGCGACCGCGTCTCCGTAGGGCAGCCGCCGGCGCACCGCGCACAGGATCGTGTCGCCGGTGACGAGGGTGTAGCGTCCAAACATGAGCATTCCGAAATAGGTGCAAATGCACGAAAGCACGACGGTCCAGGTTAAGGACATTCCCCAGCGCGAGCCCGCTGAGGCCATGGTAGTCACGCTGCCGGTGCCGATGTTGTAACCGATCAGAAACAACCCCGGTCCGAGCACGGCGAGCAACCGCACCACCGGATTCTTGCGCCCTCCGCTCATATCTGAAAGACCCCTAACACCGACGTAGATGCCACCACGGTCTCACCAAGTTCACACTTCACACTTATCTTTTACTCTCCGCTCTCATAATAGACCCAACGCTTCGAAAGACGAAGCTGCACGATGGTCAGTGCGAGTACGATCGCGAACAGAATCCAGGCCATGGCCGAGGCGTAGCCCATTCGCATGTATTTGAAGGCGTTGTTGAACAGGGCGAAGGCGTAGAACAGCGTCGAGTCCACCGGCCCGCCGTGGGTCATGACGAAGGCCTGCGTGAAGATTTGGAACACGCCGATACCGCCCATGATCAGGTTGAAAAGGATGTAAGGGCTCAACATGGGTATCGTGATATGGAAAAAGCAGCGGAGGCGTCCGGCGCCATCGAGGATCGCCGCCTCGTACAATTGTGACGGAATCCCTTTGAGACCGGCCAGCCAGACGATCATGCCGCCGCCCGCGCCCCACAGCCCCATCA
>JACQVH010000157.1 GCA_016209895.1 Candidatus Hydrogenedentota bacterium
CGCCACGCCGAGCACGCGCTTCGGTGTGTCGCCATTCGTCAGCTTCAGGAAATCCCCGGGTGACTGAATCATGGTCCATGGGTCGGGCTTGGCGTCGCCGTCACAATCGCCGCCGACGATACCGTTTGACAGTTGCTTCCAGAGATCGGACCCTCCCACGTATCGGTAGTCGCCTTCGGGAACGTTCTCCGGCGGACTGAGGTCATCACCGGCTTTCTTCACGCCATTGTCGTCGTACCACGGATGACCGGTGCCCATGATGACCTCCAACGGGCTCTTCAAGAGCATCTCCTGCGCGATTAGGTCGTACTTGCCGCGATCGTAGTTGTGGACGACAAACGCGGCGGGCGTGGCGTGCGAGAACATCACGGTGGTCACAACTCCGGTAGCCTTGCCCATTTTTTCGGCCTTCGCCACGACGTTCTCCAAGGGATTCCCGGCCGGGTCCAGCCCGAGCGTGCCGTTGCGCGTTTTGACACCGGTAGCCATGGCGGTGGCCGCGGCCGCCGAGTCGGTCGGTCCTTGTTTTACATAGTTGAAATCGCTCCACGCCGCCTGCGGGTCGTAACTACCTCCGGCCGGATACGTGGATACGGCCAGCTTCATGAAGTCGTGCTCGAACGGCAAGGGTCCCGAGTTGCCGTTTTGGTAGCAGGCCGTGGCTTCGAGATGGTTGAAACCGCAGCCGTCGGCAATCAGCACAATTACGTTCTTGACAATGGAATGTTTAAGATCGGCCTGTCCCCAAGTATTCAGAGAGAGGGCCGACAGGAGAAGAAGAGCCGATTTCAGGTAGCCGGTTTTACTAATCATTCTTTTGCACATAGAAATGCTTAATCCTTGGATTTTCATCGAACGCTATACATTGATCGAACGCGGGCCGCGCGCCAGATGATAACGTCCATTGGGATGGGCTACAAGTGCCACGTGGCTGAGGGATTAGGACTACGGAATACGCTGGGGCGACAGTGTGTTCGGCTAACTTGACCATGAAGACGTGGCGCGTAGCGGGCATCAATTTCGATCACATGCACATGGGCGACAACCTGCGCATGGCGAGGGAACATCCGCGCGCCGAAATCGTCGGGGTGTGCCACGAGGTGCCGGAGCGCATGGAAGCCGCCGTGCGCAGCCTTGAAATTTCCAGCGACCGCGTGTTCACCGACTATCGGGAGTGTCTGGAGTCCACGCGTCCGGACATCGTGATCCTTTGTCCGGCTACAGCGCAGCACGGGGACTGGGTCGAGCGTGTGGCGCCGTTCGGCGCGCATGTCCTGCTCGAGAAACCGTTCGCGGCGTCTCTGGCCGAAGCGGACCGCATCATCGCGGCGGTACGAAAGGCCGGGGTTCGACTCGCGATCAATTGGCCGCTGGTGTGGGTACCGGCGCATGTTACGACGAAACGGCTGATTGACGAGGGTCAGATCGGTGAAGTACTCGAAGTCCATTTTTATGATGGCAATCGCGGGCCGCTCTATCACGTAGCAGATAAGGTCGAGACCGGCGAGGGCGAACGTGCGAAGGAGCGACCCATGTCCTGGTTTTACAGGAAATCTTATGGGGGTGGGTCGCTGCTCGACTATCTGGGCTATGGGACGACCCTGGGAACGTGGTACCAAGGCAATCGGACGCCACTCGAAGTGACCGCGATAACCGCACAGCCCGAGAACCTCGAAGTGGACGCGCACAGTGTCACCGTAGCTCGTTATGCCCACGGGCTCTCGACGTTTCAGACGCGTTGGGGTACGTTCACGGACCCGTGGGTCCATCAACCACAGCCGAAATGCGGGTTCGTAATCGTGGGCACGGAAGGGACGATCGGCAGTTACGATTACGCGCCCACGGTGCGATTGCAGACGCGGGCTCAACCGCAAGGCATGGACGTGCCCGTGGACCCGCTCGTGCCGCCTAACCAAAACCCAATCCAGTATTTCATCCACTGCCTGGAAACGGGAGAACCGATTGAAGGCCCGCTCTCCATCGAGGTATCGCGCATCGGCCAACAGGTCGTGGAAAGCGCGATAAAAAGTGCACTGGAAGGCCGCACCATGAAAGTGGTAGATTGATACGTTAAGCCACGTTCTGATGACAGGAAATACAAGGAAAACGAAATGCTTAATACACTTCACGCCGTGGTTCGAGAGGGCCGAATTGAACTGTTAGAAAAAACAGACCTTCGGGATGGGACCGAGCTTCTCGTGACGGTATTGCCAGACTCCGATGCGTCGCTCTTCTGGCGCAAGACCAGCCAAATCTCGCTGGATGCAGTTTGGAACAACGAGGAAGACGACGTGTATGCGCAACTGCTCCAAGAATGACATTGTTCTTATTCGCTATCCATTCACCGATTTGTCAGGTTCAAAAGTCCGTCCCGCCGTTGTCGTTAGCACCCCACACTTGTCTGAGGATATTTTCATCATCCCTCTGACGAGCAAGACCAGTTCGCTCTTGGCCGGGGAATTTGTCCTGAAAGACTGGAGAGATGAGGGCCTTAGTGTGCCGACGGCAGCCAAGCGCGGTATCCATACCGTAAGCAGTTCCCTGATCGCCAAGAGAGTCGGAACTTTGAGCGCCTCTGATGCAACACAATTGGAATCTTCCTTGCGTGCGTGGCTCGGACACTAACGCGCCGCTGCTGACGGAGTAGAACGGTGCGCAACCTCCCTTTCGGACCAAGCCTCGACGGATTGAAGCGGGCTGCTGCACCCCAACTGCCGTACCGACCCTGCGATCCGAAATCTTATCGTCTCAGCATCGGGTTGATCGCCTGCGGCGGCATCACGCTGCAGCATCTGACGGCTTACAAACGCGCGGGCTATCGCGTGGTCGCACTGTGCGACCTCATCAAGTCGCGCGCGCTAGAACGTAAGAAAGCGTTCTATCCTCGAGCCGAGGTGTACACGGACTATCGCGACGTGCTTAAGCGGAGCGATATCGAGGTCGTGGATATTGCCACACACCCGGAAGTACGCGCGGAAATTATCAAGGACGCGCTGAACGCGGGCAAGCACGTCCTGAGTCAGAAACCGTTCGTGGTGGATTTGGACGTGGGGGAGAGGCTGGCGGACTTTGCCGACCGGCGCAAATTAAAACTAGCTGTGAACCAGAATGGCCGTTGGGCGCCGCACTTCAGTTACATGCGACACGTCGTACAGGCAGGTCTACTGGGCGAGGTTTTCGCGTCGCACCTTGCCGTGCACTGGGACCACGCTTGGACGGCGGGCACGGTGTTCGACAGGATCAAGCATCTGATCTTATACGACTTCGGCATCCATTGGTTCGACATCACGCGGTGCTTCCTGCCGGGCAAGACCGCGCGGCGGGTCCACGCCTCGATGTCGTTCGCTCCGAAACAGGTATCCAAACCACCGCTGCTCGCGCAGGCGCTGATCGAATTCGACGACGCTCAAGCGTCGCTCGTGTTCGATGGGGCGGTGAAGCGGGGCAGGCTCGACACGTCGTACATCGCGAGCACTCGCGGCAGCATCCTGAGCGCTGGTCCGGACTTGGCCCGGCAGAATGTCATCCTGTGCACAGAGAAGACTTACGCGCGTCCCCGACTTCAGGGAAGCTGGTTCCCCGACGGCATGCACGGAACGATGGCTGAACTGTTGTGTGCTATTGAAGAGGAGCGCGAACCCACCCACAACGCCCGCGACAATCTGAAGAGCCTAGCGCTGTGCTTCGCAGCCTGCCAGAGCGCCGAAACCAGCCGACCGGTAGCGCCGGGTAAAGTGCGGCGACTCCTCTAAGTGATGCTTTATTTCTTGAATAACTCGCTGTGCGTGCCGGTGCGTTCCAGCAGAAGAGACTTCTCGTCCAACGTGTAAATCAGTACCTAGTCAGGTTCGATGTGACAGTCTCGCGAGTGGTGCCACGGTCCCGTAAGCGGGTGGTCTCGGTGGGATGGTGGCAACGGCATTCCTCCGGCCAAAAGCCTGACGACCGCCCGCAACTTGCGCAGGCCCTTTCCGCGTCGGCGCATGCGCCGGACGTCGCGGGAGAACTGTCCGGTCTGGTAGACCTTCTTCACTTCTCCCAGCTCTTGAACATCGCATCCAAGGACTCGAACTCTTGGATGTCTTCGCCTCGGCGGCTTTTTTCCAGCGTGGACACAGTCAGAGCGTTCGGAATTGCGACCGGAAACGGCAAACCACCACGCAGGGATATCTGCCGGTAGAAGATGCGGATCGCTTCCGTAGGTGTAAGGCCGAGTCTGCGCAAAACGCCTTCGGCTTTTTGTTTCGTTTTCGGTTCAATACGCGCGTGAACGACGGCTGTTTTCATGTGGATGTTGTATCACGTATGCAACACACAGTCAAGCTTTGGCGGTCGCTCCCGTCGCCTTAACGCGCGTTGACGTCTACGGTCTTGTCGTCTTTCACGTTGAGGAAGTCGCGTTGCGCGTGGACTTCGAGGCCCTTGGCTTTGATGGCGGAGTCCGGCACTTTGACCAGGGGTGTATAGCGTGGATGGTGGCTTTCCCGGTAGGGGTTGTTGTGCTTGGTGTTGTAGCAACAGATGAGCGCAAGTCGCGGCCGGTCCGAGCGGTTCTGGTCCGAACGGTGCAATAGGTTCGAGTGAAAAAACAGCGTATCGCCGGGGGCCATCTCGCAGTAGACCAATTCAAGGAGCTTCATCGCCTGTTCGACCCGCTCCGGGTCGGCTCCGGTCTGGCTGCCGACACGGAGATGTTCCACGCGGCCCATTTTGTGCGAACCTTTGAGCACCTGTAAGCACCCGTTCTCGCGGGCGGCACGGTCCACGGCGATCATGGCGCTGGCCATGTCGGGGAAGAGGCAGGCGTTCTGATACCAGTAGCCGTAGTCCTGATGCCAGGTCCACGCCCCGCCGGTTCGCGGCTCTTTCAACATCACTTTGGAATGATAATGATACACCTCGTCGTCCAGGAGTTGTTCCATCGAGTTCACCACGCGCTCGCACCGCGAGAACATGCCGTACAGGTCATCCGAAGGCTGATTCCACAGGGTCAGGCGCGACGTGCCGCCTTCGCCATCTTGCAGCGAGATGGCGTGCCGGACCAGCGTCGGGTCTCGGTCGCAGGCCTGCTGGAGCAGGTCAATCTCCTCTTCGTCGAACAGTCTTTCAACGATCAGATACCCGGTATCGTGGAATTCAGCGACTTGGCGCGAACTCAAACCCGGAAAACCCATCGTTCCACTCCTCTCTGGCAATTCGACCAAGAATCCGTATCGCGGGGCGCTTATCTGCTGAACACGCGTTACTGGGTACGAACGTACCGCAGAGTAAACACTGGCACACCCAGGCCTGAATTCCCGATGCCAATTTGCACTCGGAAAAAGATCCCCTCCCTTGTAGACACTGACGCCAAGGCCGTGTAGAATTCAGGTGAGGAGATACCAACATGAGTGGCACCAAAACCGGTGGCGGCGAGCATGGCACGCATCGAGCCAAGGAATACACAGACCTGCTCGAGAAAGCGATGAGCCAGCCGGGAATACAAGTGGTCATGGCGGTCTACGAAAATTGGAAGCGATTCGACGCTGCCATACAGCCGCACCGTCAAGTCATGGCTGTGAGAAGGATCGTGTTCAAAGCGGACCCAGACCGGAGGGAGAAAGCACGTGATGTTGCTAATTGGCTATCTTCTCATGGCCGCTTCAAGAGCCATAGCGGGCACATTCCCCGATCAGAATTGGAAAAGAAGGGATTGAAGATCGATTATCTCGAGCGTGATCAGAACTTGCAGGATTGCCTGCTGTCAGTGTTTCACGCGACCACCCATACTTTTAACGGTACGTCTGAAGTCAAGATAATCGAGAATCATTTGGGAAAGGCTTTTATCAAACAGTCTCAGGCGTTGCTCGTTCCTCTTTCCAATCCACAAGGTCTCCCGCAGCCACCCGCTCCGGAGCCAGGATAATTGCCTTTGCAGGTTACCGTTATGGGGCGGGTACGTGCTTCTGAGAGTTTGTCTTGTATCTTGGCAGTTCTCCGGAAAGCTAATCGAGACCCAAGTACCGGCCTTTTTTTGACCCGCAACCCGTTCCACTACTAGTCTTAGGGTCAAAGCGGCGTTTAGGGGAATTGGGCCCGTCATCCAAGAGGGAGTCGTCATGACGAAGCATCGTACGGATTATATCTCGTGGGCGGATTATTTCATGGGAATTGCGATTTTGTCGGCGCATCGCAGCAAGGACCCGAGTTCGCAGGTGGGCGCGTGCATCGTGAATGCTCAAAACCGGATTGTGGGGATCGGCTATAACGGCTTTCCGACCGGGTGCAGCGATGAGGAGTTGCCTTGGAACCGCGAGGCCCAAAGCTCCTATGACACCAAATATCCGTACGTTTGCCACGCCGAACTTAACGCCATCTTGAACACGAACACCGCGAACCTGAAGGGCTGCCGCATGTACGTCACGCTTTTCCCTTGCTGCGAGTGCACGAAGCTTATCATCCAGGGCGGCATCTCCAAGATCATCTACTTGAGTGATAAGTACCACGACACGGATAGTGTCAGGGCCGCGCGGCGCATGCTGGATATGGCGGGAATGGAATATGAGGCGTTCGACCCCGGAATGGACCGGATCGTGATTGACTTTGCGAAGGAAGCCGAGGCTGCGACCAAGGTTTAGTGTCGGAGTATTGGACATCCCCCGGCCCTATGGGGCACCCCCTTCGAAGGAGGACTGAATAGCAGGCCCCCCGTATACTTTGATGCGGGGACAAGCATGAACTTCGATTACGATTGGCGATTACGATCCTCGATTACGATTCCCGATTACGAGCACGCGCACGAATCTCGATTATGAAGCTCGATTACGATTATGAGCTGAAAGGCGGAAGAAGTTTCGCTGCATCGCACATCATGGCAGAGTCAAGAGGAATCGCGGGAACGGTGAAAGCCTTAGGTCATGCCGCAACGGAGCTATGATGTGATTGTGTTGGGGTTGGGGGGTATGGGTAGTGCTGCGCTGTATCATCTAGCGAAGCGGGGCGCGCGGATATGCGGGGTTGAACGGCTCGGGGTGGCGCATGATCGCGGGAGTTCGCACGGTTCGCTGCGCATGATCCGCAAGGCGTACTTCGAGCATCCGGACTACATTCCGTTGGTCGAGCGGGCATACGAACTGTGGCGGGCACTCGAAGTCGAGAGCGGGAAGTCGTTACTGACCGAATGCGGACTGCTGTTGTCGGGCAGGCCGGACTTCACGCTAATTCGCGGACTCGAGGAGTGTTATGGCCAGCATGACCTGCCGCATGAACGCCTCACGGCCGGCGAGGCCATGCGGCGGTATCCACAATTCCGGTTGCCGGAAGACCATGCCGCTTTCTGGGACCCGGTGGGTGGATATCTGCGCGTCGAGGAGTGTGTCGCGACGCACCTCGCATTGGCGCAACTGCACGGCGCTGACGTGCTGGCTCACGAGGACGTACTATCGTGGAGTTCAGCAGACGATCTCGTCACGGTAACGACGGACCAGCGCACGCTGCAAGCGAAGTGCCTCGTGCTGACCGCGGGTGCGTGGATGGGCGCCGTTTTCGCAGAGTTACGGGCGCCGTTCCGGGTGTTGCGCAAGGTTCAATTGTGGTACGATTCGCCGAACCGCGCGAGGTACGAGGCGGGAGCATTTCCGGGGTTTTACGTGGATACAGACTATGGGGGCTTCTATGGCTTTCCAGCAGTGGACGAGACCGGTATGAAGATTGCCGAGCATACCGGTGGGGAGGAGGTCTCAAATCCTGACGAGTTGGATCGTGGCTTGCACTCCCAGGACGAGGCGAAGATTCTAAAGTTTCTCGGCGAGACATTCCTGGGAATGCAACCGCGAAGGACGAAATTCAGCGCGTGCATGTACTCGATGAGCGCGGACGGGAATTTCATAGTTGATCGCCACGCCCGTTTTGCGAACGTGGTCTTGGCGGGCGGATTTTCCGGCCACGGGTTTAAGTTTGCATCGGTCATCGGCGAAATTCTTACGGACTTGGCCCTGGAAGGCAGGACCCGACATCCCGTCGAGTTTCTAGGCTTGAGTCGTTTCGCGAATCATGCGGCGCGGTGATTCTGACAAGCGCCACGTTGCAAACTCGGAGAGTCAGAAATTCTCTCGTCGAGGGTTTCTGAAATCTTCCGGACGGGCCGTGGTGGGAGTGATCGGAACCAACATAGGGTGGAGATCCTCGTCGTCATCCAGTCGGAGTACGGAAGTGTTGTCGGACGAAGAGAGCATGAGCATGCTTGAGAAGATCAGAACGCCGTTCAAATGGCAAAGACTAGTTCTGGAACCTTCCTATACCCCAAGCGCGTTCGACAGTCTCGCGGTAGACGCGCCGTTTGTCTTCAGCCATGACGGCCGGTACTACATGACCTTCATCGGATACGACGGTATTGGCTATCGGACGGGACTGGCCGTGTCCGACGACCTCTTGGAGTGGACGAAGGAGCGAGTGATCGTGGACCGTGGGCCGAAAGGAAGCTTCAACGAGTTCAATGGGGCGCTGACGTGGATTCTACGCGAAAACGAACTGTTCGGTTCGGGACAAATCAGGAAGGTGCGAGGCCGGTTCCTGGGTACATACCACGCCTATCCACGTGCCGGTTACGAAGAAGGCCCGGCCGTCATTGGCCTATGCCGGAGTGGGAATCTTCGCTCCTGGGAACTTGAGGAACCGGCGTTATGTGCGTCCGACTCGAACGCGAGCGAATGGGAACGGGGTGGACTTTACAAATCATGCATATTGCAGCACCGGGGTCGGTATTACCTCTTTTACAATGCGAAGGACACCCCCGAGAACTGGGTCGAACAGATCGGCGTCGCCACATCCAGCGATTTGCAGCACTGGACGCGGTACGCCGGCAATCCGATAATTTCGGTAGGATCGCCCGGTCGCTTCGATGACCGCTTTTGCAGCGACCCGTATGTCGTACGCCACGGGGAAGTCTGGCTTATGTTCTTCTACACTTTGTCGAGCGATGGGAAGGCACGCGACACGGTGGCTTTCTCCCGTGACTTGCTGCACTGGGAGAAATCCAACGAGATTCTAATCGAGCCTGGACCTCCGGGAAGCATTGACGCCCGCTACGCGCACAAACCTTCGGTATTCGTCAAAGGCGGGACGTTTTACCACTTTTATTGCGCGGTGTCGCCAGACGAAAGAAAGATCGGTGACCTGGACCTTAGTGAGTGCCGCGGCATCGCAGTGGCAGCGTCGAGACCAGTGGGACCTTCTACGTAGCTTCCGTTCAGAACGAGGAATCTTCGGAATATGCAGCTAAATTCGGACATCAGAACCCGGCTCCAGCTCATTTGCGAACGGGCGGAATCGAATCTCTCTGACAACCTCATGCCGTTTTGGGCAAACCACACTTGGGACACGGAGTACGGCGGCTTCCTGACACGGCTGGACCAGAGAGGCCGAAGGCTGGAAACAGACGAAAAGATACTGATTATGCAGGTTCGCATGATCGCGAGTCTTTCGCTGGCGCATCGTTTTGGTCTCAACGATAGAGGTTACCTGGAACTGGCTGGAAAGGGATTCGATTTCCTCGTCAGAAACATGTGGGACCCACAAGAGGGCGGGTTCTATTTCTCAGTAACCCGAGATGGGAAGGCGAAAAGCCAGCGGAAAAACACCGATTTTCATGCTTACGCAATACTCGGATTGACGGAATATTATCGCGCTTCCGGTCGGAAAGAGCCGTTGGAATGGGCCGAGCGCGTTTTCGATTTACTTCTGACGAAGGCCGCTGACAGAGACCGGGGTTTTATCGAGGACTTCGACGACGCTACGTGGCCGGTATTGAACGACGACCAAATGAATCTCGGCGGTCGGCAGGGAATCAAAACGATTGACATGCATACCAACGTAATGGAAGCGTTCATGTATTTATCCCGCGTCACACATTCGCCTCGGCACTTGGAGGCGCTAAGAAATGTGGTAACTCTTGTCAAGGAGAAGGGCATTCATACGGAACATGGATGCAGTATCACAGCGCTTGATTATGACTGGAACCCGATCCCTGATGGCAGGGGAAAAACGACAACCTCGTATGGCCTGAACGCGGAAATAGCGTGGCTGATGCTGGAAGCCGTGGACGTACTGCAGGAGCGGCGCGAGAGATACCGCAGAACCATTTTGGTGTTGGTTGACCATGCGCTCGAGTTTGGATTCGATCACGAGCGTGGGGGACTTGCGGCGTACGGTCCCATGGCCGGTCGCGTGACCGAGGCCACAGACTTGAACGAGAACCGTCTGCTCAAAACCTGGTGGGCCCAGGCGGAAATGCTGAATGCTCTAGTTGATGTGTATCAATGGACCGAGCATCCGAGATATCTGGAGGCATTCATCAAGCTCTTTGATTGGATTTGGACCTTTCAGATCGACCACGAGTACGGGGACTGGTATCAAGAAACGTTTTGGGACAGCGGCCAAGCCGTCACAACGCACAAGGGCGGGGAATGGAAGACCGCATTCCATGCCAGCCGGGCGCTGGTGCGCGTTGCGACCACGTTGAGGAAGATGTTGGCTGAGTGACTGCAAACGCCTGACGGCGTCACTACGAACCTGGCGATCACCGAGGACGCAGTTTGTAGTGTGCCCGTCAGGGCATAACCTCACGGTCTTGCCGTCCAGGGCATTTTTTCTTTTCGCATCAGCCATATTTCCTGTAGACCGGTAATGGCCAGCCGGTCGGATTTAGGAACCATTGAAATTTGAACGTGTCCATCTTTTGTGATGGCCCGTGGGAGATCGAATTCGTAAAGGGCGATGTCGCCCATAGGAATTGGGAATCCGTCGCTAATCACCTGGCCATCCGCCTCGAGGCCTTCCGCCAGCTTAATCCCCTGCAGCATGGACATCTCCTCGTCCAGATGGCCGCCGACCGACACGCGCACGACATATTGCGCTTTCGGGCTCAAACCGTCGTAAACGAAGGACACGCCGCGTCCGGGTGTTCCGAACGTGTAGGCCAGGTTGTAGTGCGATAGTTTGGCGGGACCCGGGAAGGGCATGAAGCCCCAAAGTGTGTCGCCGAAAACGAGATGCTCGGACTTTTCAGGCCAACCGAGATCATCGTAGTAACCGCCGGGTCCTGGTTCCGCGTAGTGGAGCACCATCTTCGCGGCGTTGCGCATCTTCCGTTCACTCTCTGTCGCTAGGGCATCCTGAAGGGCCTTCTTCCACCAGCCGACCTCAGTCAAGTCCAGCTTTTCGATGAGGAAGCACGCGGGTTCACGATATCCGATGATATTGTTGGATTCCTCGCCCACAGCCTTTGCTTCATCCATGACGGCCTTCATTTGAGCGGTTTCCAGTGGCTGCGCCAACAGTTCGAGCGCTTCAGTCAAATCCGCGGCAGGGTTCTTGGATTTCGCGATGCGACGGAGTATTTGGGCGGCCGCATCCTTCAACTCGCGACCTCGCTGTAGCTCCAATTGGAGGTAACGATCGGTGAGCGCCTTTTGAAGAATGACGCGCCAGCGATAGTCATGCTTGAGCAAATTTTCGGGAATCCGCCGCCCTGCGGACCGGAGTAACTCGACTGCCTTAGCGATTCCCGGATTGTCAATCACCGGTCGGTCGAGCGTCTCTTCCATCAGGAAGATCGCTTGGCTTATCTCCTCCTGCGCCTGTGGGCCAAACCAGTATCGGCAATACTCCTTGGTGACATACTCCGCATCTTGGTTCGGGTCCCAGAGCGACCGGTACCAGAACCACTTGTTGAAGTCGTCGTGCATACCCTCACTGTAATGCATGTCGCCAACCGCGTAGTGAAGGATTTCTTGGGCTACCGCGTGAAAGTTGTTGGGGCGAGCATTCCATGACCGCCGATCATAGACGGCAGCCAAGGCCACATCCGGGTGTGGGACCGCGAATTGGGCCTGCATCCAATGGGTGACGTCGGTGTACAGGGCGATGGTTGTGGCTCGCGGAAGTTCATGGTGCATGAACTTGAGGTAGTTGCCGAGC
Organism: Candidatus Hydrogenedentota bacterium; assembly: GCA_016209895.1. Taxonomy (GTDB): domain Bacteria; phylum Hydrogenedentota; class Hydrogenedentia; order Hydrogenedentales; family SLHB01; genus JACQVH01. The sequence continues at coordinate 11,956 of JACQVH010000157.1, forward strand.
GGCCCGAATCCCTCGTATTCAAACCAGCGCGGATTAACCGGACCGCGAATATACTCTTGCATTTCGTCGGCACCCGGCCCGTACCGTATCGCGTAAAGCCAACTCGAATCCGTACTGTTCAGATAGTCAAAAATGGCTTGGTTGCCTTCGTTGGTCAGGTCCTGATTGGTGGCCAGAACTTTCGTATTTGGATGATACTTGTGAAGAATATCGGCAATATCGTGGACGAGGCGGATATACTTGTCTCCCCAAGGCATGCATCTGTCGCAGCGGCACCCGCCTTCGTCGCCGGAGTTCGTTGTGAAGAAGTCGTAGTCGGGCATCTCGCGGAACATCTTGTCAAAAGAATCGAGCAGCGCCTGCCTCGCTTCGGGAATCGAGGGGCAGACGTATTTGGGCGAGCGTCCACCGTCCGCGCTCCATTCCTTGGGAAACCCGGCCGGCATCTCATTGGCCGTCCGCCCGAACACCGTCATCATGCCATACGAATGCACATAGTCAGGCTCCCCTTCGAAGATATTCGTACCCAGCAGCATCAAATCTTCCATAACTTCTTGAAGCTCTTCCGCCGTCTGTGGACGCAAGTTCCCATATTGCCGGGCGCGGCTCCCGGGACCGGTCGGTCTTCCGCCGCGCAGCGGAAACGCGGGCTTCTCGCTGTGGTTGCCGATGTAGCCGGGAAACCACAGGGCATCCGGCCAGAACGTAATGGCTCGGAGCAACCAGCCGACGCCGTAAATCGTGCCGCGTTCATCCGCCCCCGCGACAACGATCACATTTTTGCCGTCAAAAACCCTAAGTTTGGCGGGAACATCCTCGAAGCCCGGTTGCACTGCACGGGGCGAAACGTAGCGGGACTTTACCGCGAAACCTTCCGGATGGATTTGGTCAGAGTTTGGAAGGACAGGCAAGCGCATATCCAGCCAGGCCATCAGTTCTGACAAGTATCGGTGATGGCCGCGCGAGCCAACCACGAGCACCAACTCTGCTTTCTTCAGGACCTTTTGAAGATTCGGGACATCCTCTCGGACAATCTCGACCGTGACGCCGCTCCGCTTCAGGATACGCGCTTGGAGAATCTCGGCCGCCTTCACTTCCGGAATGGTGCTTTGTTCTCCGGTCACGATTGCCAATGCCTTGAAGGAAGGGGCCACCTCGCTGGTACGCACTTGGCCAAATACCGAGGCACCTGAGACCCAGAGACTGCCAATTAGCACCGCGAAGATAACCAAGAAAAGGGTACTCACGAATCGCTTGTTCATCGTTGATTCTCCCCACATAATCCGACCTTAGCCTTCCTATTCAGGAGCAGTCTAACAGGTTGTCTATACACCGCCAAATGCCGTCGTCCGTTCGAGAAGCGTTCAGATGTGAAGCTCACATTTCGAATGGAAGTCATACGCCCGTTGCAAATGGGCGCTACATCGGGCACTACATCTGGGCGCTACAATTTCCTGACGGTTTTCCGTGCCGTGGAAGCCCGCTGATTCGCGGGCGGAACAGGAATATTGCATCGGGCGGCGGCGTAATTCTTTGATGAAGGAACCGGTGCGCTGCCGCGCATAGGCGAATCGGAGAATTAAAACTATGGCAACAACTTCTCCCACGATTGCCGAAGCTGACCGGGTTCGGGCGACTGCCGCCGAACTTCTGCGCCACATGCACGATACGGCGCCCAGCGTCTTTCAACCGCGGGCGTTGACGGGGCGTCTACTGAACTGGGTCATGCACGACCCGGAACTGAAGGTGGATTTGTTCCGTTTGGTGGATGTGCTGCCCTCGCTTCGTTCAGCTAGGGAAATCCAGGCGCATATTTCGGAATATCTGCGACCCAACGCGCGCAAGCTGCCGTCTTGGCTGGGGCCGATCCTGAAATTCGCCACCGGCGGATTGACCGCGGGTCTCACCGCCGGCGCAGTACGGAAGATGGTCGAGGAGGTCGCGCGGCAGTTTATTGTTGGCGAGGACTGGACACACGCGCTGCCACGCCTGAGGAAGCTACATGAATCGGGTTTGGGCGCTACCGTTGACTTGGTAGGGGAAGTGACGGTAAGCCATGAAGAGGCGGATGCGTACCAGTCCAGCTACCTGGGACTCATTGACGCGCTTAGCGAGGAATCGCAGCGTTGGCCGTCCCGTGACGTTCTGGATCGAAACCATCTCGGACTCATCCCACGGGCCAACGTGTCTCTGAAGCTGTCCGCCCTGGAACCCTTCCTCGATCCCGTGGACACAGCGGGCAGCATCGCACGCTTGCGGGAGCGCGTTATTCCAATTCTGCTCCGAGCGCGCGAAAGAAACGTGTTCGTGAATGTGGATATGGAGACATGGGCGTTACACGGCATTATTCTGGGGTTCCTGGAAGGTGCGTTGCGGCATCCCGAGCTACGCGCGTGGCCGCACGTCGGGGTGGCAGTTCAGGCATACTTGCGGAACGCGCAGACAGACTTGGATACGATACTGGAAATGGCGCGGCAACGCGAGGCGCCGATCACGGTGAGGCTCGTGAAGGGCGCCTATTGGGAACAGGAAGTAATTCGCGCGCGACAGCACGGTTATCGGGTGCCGGTATGGGAATCCAAATCCGCGACCGATCGCAATTTCGAGAGGCTATCAACATTCCTGTTCGAACATTGCGAACACCTGCTACCGGCATTCGGCAGCCATAATTTACGCTCTGTCTCATTTGCGCTGACACAGGCCGAAGCATTAAACGTTTCCGACGAGGCGTTTGAGTTCCAAATGTTGTACGGTATGGCGGAGCCGCTGCGCGACGCATTGCGGGAGAGGGGTCATCGTGTGCGAGTGTATGCGCCGATTGGCGAACTCATCCCCGGCATGGCGTACTTAGTGCGCCGACTCTTGGAGAACACTTCGAACGAAGGTTTTCTGCGACAATCCTACTTCGAGAGGGTAGATCTCGAGGCGCTTCTCGCAGCGCCAGAAACGTCGCCGTCGCCGTCGAAGCCCGCGTGGGAACCACGACCTGATCTTTCGCCGCCGTTCACCAATTGTCCGCATCGGGATTTCACTGACACCGAGGAACGACAGCGATTGGCCGCAGCGGTGGAACGCTCTTCCGGTTTGCTACCGATGAAGGTTCCGGTGCGTATTTCCAGAGATGGTCAACATCCGAAAACCGTGATGGAACGGTTCTCCCCCAATGACCGGAACCAATGCGTGGCGTTGGTGGAGATGGGGACCAAAGACGACGCCGAACGGGCGGTCGAGGCGGCGATGGCCGCGTGGCCTTCATGGCGCAATACCTCGGTGGAATACCGGGCACACCTCCTTGAAACGCTCGCGGGCGGTCTCTGGGAGGATCGGGTGCGGCTTGCCGCTCTCGAAGTGCACGAAGTGGGAAAGCCTTGGACCGAGGCCGACGCGGACGTGGCCGAAGCGATTGATTTTTGTCGGTACTACGCGCGTCGAGCGTTGGCCGAGTTGCTGCCCGAACAGATCGGCGAAGCGCCGGGGGAAATCAACCAACTTATTTACGAAGGCCGCGGCCCCACCGTCGTCATCGCGCCCTGGAATTTTCCGCTTGCGATCTTGTGCGGCATGACTACGGCAGCGCTCGTCGCCGGCAACACCGTCATCATGAAACCGGCGGAACAATCCAGCGCGACTGCAAATGCGCTCCACGAGCACTTACTCGACGCCGGCTACCCACCGAACGTAGTGCAGTTCCTCCCGGGCCGTGGCGAAGACGTGGGACCCACTTTGGTCGAGCACCCGCTGACGGCGCAAGTGGCCTTTACAGGAAGTCGCGGCGTGGGACTTTCGATCTGGCAGCGCGCCGCCGTGCATCGGTCCGGCCAACGACTGCTCAAACACGTTATCTGCGAGATGGGAGGCAAAAACGCGATACTCGTGGACGAAGACGCCGACTTGGACGAAGCGGTGCAAGGGGTGATGATCAGCGCGTTTAGCTACGCGGGCCAGAAGTGTTCGGCGTGCTCGCGGGTGATCGTGCTCCAAGACATCGCGCACAACTTCCTCGACCGGCTGGTAGAAGCTTGCCGCAGCCTTGTAGTCGGTCCGAGCACTGAACCGTCATGTCAACTGGGACCGGTGATAGACGAGGAGGCATACCTCCGTTTAATGGAGATTATCGAGGATCCGGGTACCGACGTGGAAGTCTTGTATCGAGGAAGTGCTCCTTCGGATAACGGGTACTTCGTACCACCACTCGTGGTGAAGGCTACAGATTGCCAGTGCCGTCTAATGCAGGATGAGTTATTCGGCCCTATCCTGTGTGTGCTCGTCGTCAGCTCGTTTGACGGGGGGTTGGACACGGCGTTGTCGAGCGACTTTGCTTTGACCGGCGGTGTCTACTCGCGCCGGCCGAGCCACATTGAGGAGGCTCGGCGACGGTTTCGGGTCGGAAATCTTTACGTGAATCGGCCGTGCACGGGCTCCATGGTTGGCCGACAAGCCTTCGGTGGTTTCGACATGAGCGGCGGCGGGACGAAAGCCGGGGGACCGGGGTATCTGCGCCATTTCGTCAACCCGGTATGCATCACTGAAAACACGGTACGCCGCGGCTTCGCTCCAGACCTGACCACGTGAGACGAGAGGGCCTCAAAACGTGCGAAAATAGGACGCACGATGGGAGTACGAATAAGGCCCAAACAAATACCAGTGCGAACTTCTGAAGAGCCTTGTGCCTACTCCGGATTGAATGGGCTTCTTCGGTCCGAGGGGTCCTCGCGGAATAGTGCGAATCAGGTCGCTTGTTGAAAAAATGACGGGTAGGACGGTTGAGGGGCGGGATTAACGGGTCCGATGGACGTTAAAAAAATGACCGCAATGAAGCGGGAATCGGGTGGGGCCGTTTCGTATCCCGCCGAATCGAGTCAGGAAATCCTCTATAAAATCTTCGAGAACGCACCCGACGCGATTCTATTGGTGGATATGGAAGGGCGGATTACGATGGCCAATGCCCAAGCCGAAAACATGTTCGGCTACCGGCGGGAAGAGTTATTGGGCCAACCAGTTGAAATATTGATCCCCCCGAGACTCGCCGCGCGTCACGTCAAATACCGGGCGGAATACGGCGCGGCTCCACGCATTCGACCGATGGGAGCCGGTTTGGAATTGTTCGGGCACCGCAAGGATGGCTCGGAGTTCCCGGTGGACATCATGCTCAGTCCGCTGGAGGTCGAGGGAAGTAGTCTATTTCTGGGGGTGGTCCGCGATACTACGGAGCGCAAACGGATCGAGACGCAGGCGGCGCGCGTCCGGGAGATGTATCTGAAAGAGGTTCACCACCGTGTTAAGAACAATCTCCAAGTTATCTCTTCCCTGTTCTATCTACAATCTACCTATACGTCCGACCCGAGAATTCTCGAGATTCTTCTGGAGAGCCAAAGCCGGGTACGGTCGATCTCGCTTATCCACGAGAAACTCTACCGTTCGCCCAGACTGGGAAAACTGGATTTCGGCGAATATGTCCAAGACCTGGTAGCCGACCTTCTGCGGACCTACGATATCCAGCGAGAAAGTCTTGCCGTACACACGAGCGTTGACGATATTCATTTGGGGGTGGACACCGCAGTCCCGTGCGGTCTGATCATAAATGAACTGATAACGAATGTGTTCAAACATGCCTTCCCGGCCGGGCGCGTGGGAGCAGCCGGCGTTGAATTGTTTCCATTGGGGCTCACGGATTTTCGCCTCGTGGTCTGGGATAACGGGGTGGGTTTACCACCCGATTTCGATTGGCGGACCACGAACTCACTGGGCCTGAAATTGGTCCACGATTTGACACGTCAACTGGAAGGCACGATGGAGGTGCGTTCCAACCATGGCGCGATGTTCTTAATTCGGTTCAAGGAACTGCAATACAAAGACAGGAGTTAGCATCATGCCTAGAACCAAAATTCTCATCGTAGACGATGAGATTCTCATTGCGCGGGAATTAGAAGCGCGGTTGACCAGCATGGGATATCAAGTTTCTGGGATCGCTGCGTCGGGAACGGACGCGATCCGGCTCGCCGGCGAAAGTCATCCGGACGTGGTGTTGATGGATATCGTTCTAAAAGGGGACATGGATGGCGTCGAGGCGGCTGGAGAGATTCGTCGGAACTGCCAGATTCCCGTCATCTATGTGACGGCCTATACCGACGACCGGACGTTGGAACGGGCAAAGATTACCGAACCGTTCGGCTACGTGGTCAAGCCGTTCTCGGAGCGCGAATTGAAGGCCAACATCGAAATGGCTCTGTATAAACACCAGGCGGAAGCGCGGCTACGCAAGGTCGAGCAATGGTTCGCGGACGCGCTCGAAGAACCGGCCGACGCCGTGATCGCCGCGGATCGCGAAGGGCGTATCACGGTGTTCAGCCCCGCGGCGGAGGCGGTGACCGCCTGGGCGAAAGAAGAGGTAATCGGACGGAAGCTGGGGGACGTCCTGCGTCTGGTCCACCGTGGCAACGGCCAGCCCATATCGCTGGAAGACGCGGCGGACGGACCGGTGGTATGCCTGGCCAAGGATACGCTTCTGGTGGACAAATCGGACGAAACGATTCCGATTGACAGCATGACCAGTTGTCTGCGCGACGACGAAGACCGTCCAATGGGTACGGTCTCGGTCTTTCGGGACGTCATGGGTCAGCGGCACGGCGCCTTGGTCGCACTCAATTGCGAGGTGGCGCTAATTGTCGCGGAAGCCGTTTCGCTTCAAGGCATGCTTCAACTCTGCGCCGAGTCGGTAGCGCGGGGTACCAACGCCGCCTTGGTACGTATTTGGACACTGGATGAACTGCGCAATGTCTTGGAGCTCCAGGCGGGCGCGGGTGCGTATACCGTGTTGCACGGACCCCGAAGTAAGATTCCCCTCGGTCACTTTGAGATCGGGCGAATCGCGATGGAACGGAAAGCCATCCGAACCAATGATTTGTTCCGGGGGCCTCACGTGAGCGATCCGGAGTGGATTCGTCGGGAAGGAATTATCGCGCTGGCGGGATATCCGCTGCTGGTCGGCGGCCGATTGCTGGGCGTATTGGCCGTGTTCTCCCGGCGGACTTTTGCGAGCAATACCTTCGACGCGCTGGAGTCAGCGGCACGCACAATGGCTCTCGGAATCGAACGGAAGTTGCTCGAAGAGCAACTCCGTGAAAGCCAGAAAATGGAAGCGATCGGCCAACTGGCGGGCGGGGTGGCCCATGATTTCAATAACCTGCTGACCATCATCTCCGGATGCAGTGACCTCCTGATGCGGCAGAACGGTCTGGACGAAACCGCTCGTCGCCACGTGGTCGAGATTGTCAAAGCCGCCGAACGGGCCGCCTCTCTTACCCAGAAGCTGTTGGCTTTCAGCCGGAAGCAATTGCTGCGGCCCCTCGTATTGAACTTGAATTCGCTCGTCTACGAGATGGTGAACGTCTTAATGCGATTAGTTGGCGACCGGATCGTCTTGTCCCTTTCACTCGATCCGAGTCTGTCCAATATCGTGGCCGACCCCGGAAATCTGGAACAGGTCATAATGAATTTGACGATCAACGCCCGCGACGCCATGCCGGACGGGGGCAAGCTCACTCTCGAGACGCGCAATCTGCGCGCGGACGAAGCACCCGTGCAGGCCCGCCAACAATCAACCGTGGAGAATTTTGTGATGCTGGCGGTCAGCGACACCGGGTGCGGAATGACGCCCGAAGTCTTGGCCCACGTTTTCGAGCCGTTCTTTACGACGAAGGAACGTGGAAAGGGCAGCGGCCTGGGCCTGTCCACGACTTACGGTATCGTTACCCAAAGCGGCGGTCACGTAGAGGTCCAAAGTCAACCGAACGTGGGAACATCCGTGCGCGTGTTTTTGCCGAGTACGGAAAAGCCGCTCCCTTCACGGCCGCCGGATCAGGTGGAGACACTGACCGAAGGCCGGGAGACAATCCTGGTCGTGGAAGATGAAGACACCTTGCGGAGCCTTATTTCGAGTGTCCTAAGCGTATGCGGATATACCGTGCTGGAGGCCTCGAATGGAAATCAAGCGTTGCAGATGGTAGAGGGTCATCCGGAACCCATTGACCTGGTCTTAACCGACGTGGTCATGCCGGAGATGGATGGGCGACGCCTCGCCGAGCAACTCACGCACGTGCGGCCCGACGCCAAAGTGCTGTACATGACGGGGTATACGGAAGAAGCCGTAATTCGCGACCAAGTGCGGGAAGCGTCGGCAGACTTCGTCCAGAAGCCGTTTACGCCGGGCGTCTTAACGAAGAAAATCCGAGAGTTCCTGGACAAGTCTCTGACGCCGCACCCTGCGAGAAAGCGTTGAATGTGCCCGTGCAACTCACGCTTCATGCAAGAATGTGCCGGGAGCGGGAATCCGGCGACGACTAGACTTGGCTCGCGATTTCGATATTTCGGTCTCTCGGGTCCAGCGACCGGACAATTGAGCGGAGATACGAGCCGTCCGACGCCTTTTCGCTGAGATTAATCAACTCGTTTCCGCCGCGCCCATTTACGGATGCCGATACCGGCCGCACCCACGGACGAAACACGTCGTCGGGATTCGGCTTACACACGGCCGCGACTGCACCGTCATCCAGTTCTACGACGCTGCCCACGGGATAGACCCCCGACAACTGTACAAACACTTTAGTCAACAGCGGGTGGAAGGTCGTGCCGCGCCCATTCAAGATGATTTGCATGGCCCGGTCGGGGAGCAGCGCTTTGCGGTAGCTACGATCGGAGGTGAGGGCGTCAAACACGTCGGCGATGGTCACCAAGTGGCTCAGGAAATGGAGCCTGCCAAGTCGCTGAAAATTCGGATAACCCGTCATATTGTAGTGAGCATGATGCTGCGCGGCGATGGTAATGGCGAGTCCGTCAACGTCTTCCTGCCCCGCCAGGATTCGGGCGCCGTCCACGGGGTGTTTTTGCATGATTTTGAACTCGGCCTCGGTCAAGCGTCCCGGTTTGTCGAGGATTTCCATGGGGGTCTTGACCTTCCCGATGTCATGCAGCAGCGCTGCGACCCCGAGCCGGTGCATTTGGCGATCACCGAAATGTAGCTTGGATGCGATGAGCAGACTGAGGATGGCGACGTTCGTGGAATGAAAAAAGGTATACTCATGAAAGCTCTTCACGCGACTGAGGTCCAAATAGAGATCGGCCTGCCGCGCGATACCTGCGACCACTAAGCCAACCGTGTTCTCGAGGACGGATACGTTCACTTTTGACTTGTCGGTGGCATCCATGAACGCAGCGATAACGGTCTGCACGACGGTGCGATAGATGTCGCGTGATACGCGAACTGCCTCGCGAGCCTTAGGACCCGCGGCCACCATTCCGGGCAGTACCAGCGTCTTCTGGTCGAGGGCAATGCGACGCACACCGTCGCGTTCGAGGAGGGTCCGAATGCCGCCGGCCTCCTGAAGATCGGAAGGCTTCCCGACGCTCAACGTGATGAACTTGCTTAGTTCCTCCTCGGTCACTCCCCGGCGAAACGTAATGGCGCTGACTTTCCGAGCGGCAAAGTCCTTCACCAAGGCCAGAAAGGCGGCCTGTTCATCAATCAGTCGGGCACCGTCAAAGTACAGTTCCTCGTCGGCGACGGAGAGCGTCACGTCGTCCTTTTCGTGAAGGAACCGCGCCAATTCCTGTAGAAAGCCCCGCAGCGAATCGAGCACGTAAGGATGGTCGCTGGGGTACATCCGGGCCTTTTTTCGGGCGGCGGTAAGGTGCTGCAGGAGTGTCTTGACTCCCCCCGCCATCTCTTGAATCGCCTGGACCATGCTTAGTTCGACGCCTTTCCGAGTCTGCCGGCTCGTGAGAGGTCCGTGACCTCGAGTTTCGCGATGGCCTCTTCACAGGCTTGCAGCATCTCATCGCGCCTCTTCGCCAGCGAGCGCCGGAGTCGTGCGGCCAACTTCCGAACCGCCGTCGCCTCGTCTTCGGTACCAAGGTTTGCAATCGCCCGAACCACTCCGATCACGAGGTCGGGGCGTCTTCTGCGAGTCGCCTTGTGCTGCTGATCGAGCACTTCTCGGAGCACCGGCAACGCGTTAGCTGCGCCCATCACCCCGAGCCATTCCGCGGCCAGACCCTGAATGACGGGGTGATCATCTTCCAAGCAACGAAGCAGGATGGTTTCCGCGCGATTGCCGCCAATGGCCGCCAAGCCGCGCAACACTTCCCGCCGAACGCGCATATCTGCGTGATACAACACGCGCTCCAACGCATCAATTCCAGTTTCGGAACCGATCTGGCCGAGGAGATAGGCGACATTGCGCACCACATACCATTCTCGCTGCTCAACATTTCGGCTTAAGAAGAAGACCGTGTCCTCCCCGAACCCCACAAACACGGTAAGCAAAAACTGGCGAAGTTTTCGGTCCGGTTCGTGGGCGATACCATCGAAAACGACCTCGTAGGCGGGTTCGCCGATCTGCCGCAAGAGCTTGGTCAAACGCTGAGAGGTGGGATGCGCCAATCCGACCGAATACATCTGATCGAGAATGCGCGCTATGTTCTCGACCGAAGTTAAGACAGCGATGAACGGACGAAGTATTTTGAGGGTAGTCTGGTGTGCCTTGCGCTCCGGACCATCCAGTGTCTTTTCGAGGAACTGCGAGACAAAATCGTAGCGTTCTTCGTTGAGCGCGGATTGTAGCGCCCTCGGGAACAATACGGCGACTTCCCGGTCCGTGGCACTAAAGTCCCCTTCTTCGACCAGATTGAGCGCCACGAGCGCCGCTTCCTCGAGGTCCGGAGAATCATTCGCGGCGCGTACCAACGTGTCTAATTCGTAGGCCTCGCCACCGTTCAGGGCCAATTCGTGCGCCAGATACGCATGGTCGTGACTCAGAGGTTCTGATGCCCGAGCGCGCGGCGCTTGATCGCGGGCGGAAACGAAGTCGTCGCCCGTAACCACCGGCCCCTCCTTGAATAAGCCGGCAATCTTCTGGGCGCGCCGATCACCGGTCTGGACAAGGTTCTCTATGACGAGTTGCCGGACCGTCGTACGACGTTCTTCATCGCCGGTGAACTCTTCCAGGAAGTTGGACACGGTGTTGGCGGTGCCGTTGTGCAGGCGCACGTGAGCGCTCAACAGTCTCGCGACTTCCTCCGGGGGCAGAGCGCCGCTGATCTCGTCGTTGATTCGGTCTCTCCCGATTTGTTCGGCCAAGGCCGAGTCACGGACTTTAACCCTCGTGTTCGTGTCCGTATTTAATACGGCCTGCGCGATCAACTGTGCGGTTTTCTTCCGATCGGCCTCGGGAAGCGCTCGAATGTTGTCAGCGATATGCTGCAACATCTGCTTGAGGACATCAATGGGGACCTCGTCGCTCGTGTCCTCTCCGGGGCCGGACGTGGTCGCGACCAGATCGAATGTCTCGGCCAGCCTTGCGGGGTTGGCTAGAGTGTTAAACAGATATTGCCGCTTCTCATCTGAGCCTTGGGCGATCTCGAGGAAGAACTGCAGGAGATCGGAGATATCTTCCGACTGGTCTTCCGGTAATTCATGTAGTTCCTTCCCCGAGGCTTCGCCGGGGCGGCGCCGTAGAGCCTGCCTTTGCCGCAGATATTCCAGCAGGTCGAACGGGACCGCGCCCGCATCGCCTTCGACCACGCTCAACTGCCTAATGACTTCGAATCCAATGTGGACGAATGGGCGCTCGGCGCCCGAACGTTCCGCGGCCGCGCCGGTGGCGCGTAAGGCCGCCGCGCGTACGAACTGTTCGAGCTCATCGGGAGTCAGGCTGCGACGAAACCAGAATACCTTGACTCCTTGACGGTAAAGTTCCCGCGCGTATTGCCCAACCAGTACCTGTCGCGTCCCCAGTGTCTTCCCTTCAAATTGGAAGGCATCGCGACTGACCGTAAGAAGAATCGTTTCGTCGGTTTCGGATTGTGACCGCGACCCTTGGCCGGCGCTCGGTTCGCCGCGAAATTGAATCCCCGGCGCTCCGGAATTCGCCGACCCGTCCTCCGAGTCGCTAAACGACTCTTGGACGGCTTTGGCGGCGGCTTCCACCGTTTCACGGATTTTGGGATTCCCGGTCGGATAAAGCTGGGCCAGCTTGCGCGCTCGGACAAGCAGGTTCAGCACTCGGTCAACTTTCTTTACCTGCGCGGTCGGCACTCCTGGCTTCCTTCTCCGTCTTTGCCGAGTGAGGTTGCCGATGGGCAACTCACACCTTAATATTGTGTATTATACATCATCGCGATACTGAATCGCCGCGCTTTACGGCAGCGCGTCCAGGCAGTGTCAGCAATCTCTCCTCATACTACCACAGATTGCCTGATCTGCGGGCGGGCGTATAATCCACCCGCGCTCCCGTACGAGGGGGTCGCGTTGGGAAAGAAGGAGGATATTCTTATGTCGGCGAATCCCGAGTGCGGCTTTGCCGTGACGACACCGCGCGTTGGTCGCATTGTGGCGAGACTTTGCTTGTGCGCGGCGTTGTTTTCAGGATGGTGCGCGTCGGAAGACACGGTTGCCGAGGTAATGGATGCGGTAGTTACGCGGCTGTACGCGACCCAAAGCGAGGAAGACCTGTACGCGCTGGACGATGCCAAAGTGCAAAAGTTCCTGAGGCCGGCAGAACTTCAAGTGCTGGCCACCAAACACTGGTACTTCAATGCCGACGTGCCGGTCGTGGTATCGGTACTTCGAAACGTGGAACAGAAGGTGGCGCCGTTCTGGCTGGAGCAAGCCGGCTTCGCGCGAACCGACTTCGTCGTCAACAACATGGAGGGATGGTCCTACGAAGTGTGGCAGAAATCCTTTCCCCCCGGCCTTATCGGACTAGGGGTCAACGGATTTGATAATTTCCGGCCGCACTATCTGGTCTGCGTGGGACCACAGCAGCCAGGCGCCAAAGTGACGCTGTCCGGATTTCATCCTGCAAAGCAGACCGTGGAGGAGATGAAACCCGGCGCGATGACCTATTACGACTGGAGCGAACTTGTTCTAACGGACGTGCCCGAGGTCTTGCGCGGACAGCAGTTGCTACCGACGAGTCGCGGACGGGGCCGAGAGGCGAGTCTGGTGGGGGCGTTCCGGAAGACGCCTTTTCCCTCGTCGGATATGCCCGGACCGGTGTTCCTGACCTGGAGCGAGGACCCCTCCACTACCCAAAATATCCAATGGCGGACCAGTGCGGCGGTAACGGAAGGAGTCGTCCGGTTTCGCAAGAAGGGATCGGACACCGCCTATCAAGAAGTGAGCGCTCAGCCCAAGAAGATGGAAGACCGGATGCTGGCCAACGACCGGTATTGCCATTGGTTCACGGCCGTGTTGCGGCGTCTCGAGCCGGACACTACCTATGAGTACCAAGTGGGCCTCAAGTCGGGCCAACAATGGAACGAACCGGCCGAATTCAGGACCGCCCCAGCGATTCCCAAACCCTTCAGTTTTCTCTACTGCAGCGATACGCATAGCCGAAAGGAGTGGGCCGACCTCCTGAAGTCGGTCTTCGAACTGCATCCCGAGGCGGCGTTCTGCACGGTATCGGGCGACTTGGTGGGTACCGGTCTGGAGCGGGAAAACTGGGATTTGTTCCTGACCTACGGCGAACCCATGTTCCGACAACGCCCGATTATGCCCGCCATCGGCAACCACGACGCCCAGTACGGGCTTGGCGCCGGCATGTATCTGGACATCTTCGGCCTGCCTGAGAACGGCCCCAAAGATTTAGCGCCGGAATGTGCCTACACGTTCGCCTATAGCAACACGCAGTTTTTCATTCTCGACGTGATGAGCGACGCCCAACCGCAACAAGCATGGTTGCTGGATAAATTGGAGAAATGCACTGCCACGTGGAAGATTGCCGTTTTCCACTTCCCGATCTACAGCGTGGAAGAAGCGTATCCTGAACTCGAGGCAATGTGGGGGAGCCTATTCGATCAGTACCATGTAGATCTTGCGCTCACGGGCCACGTGCATACGCATCTGCGCACGTACCCATTGCACGCCGGCAAGCGGGTGGAATCGGCCGCGGAAGGAACTGTCTATGTCACGTCCGTCTCCATACCAAGCCGACCGGTTCGGTTGCGCAAGCCCGATTATGCCGAGGTGTGGCTGGGCGGAGGCTCTTTCTGCAATGTAATCGCGGTGGAAGACCGAGTTCTTACCTTTCGAGCTACCACGGCCGATGGCACGGTAAAGGACGAGTTCGTATTGCGGAAATAAGCTCCGTGCGCCGCCCGGTTAAGGAACAGAATCGTATCCCTCCCGCGTTACGTTATCCAGCCGATGGGGCGGCCGGAAGGAGTTGGAAGTGCCTGCGGAATGCGTCGCATACAAAACCGTCCACCGGGCGGCGGGTTCACTGTTCCCAGTCTTGACCACGGAAGCGCAACGACTTTTGTTCTCGCTGACCGAAGCGCAGGTGGCCGAATACCGTGCCCGGGGCTTTATCAAGGGTCCGCGGGTCCTGGATGACCACCAAATTGCCGTGCTGGCGGAGGCCTTGGAACGTGTTCGGACGGGTGACCATCCGCGGCTGAACGAGCTGTATGAGATTGATGAAGCGTATACCCGTGCGCCAGGAGAGAACGTATTCCACTTCCTGGGAGCATGGATGATTGAGGAGGCGTTTCACGATGTCCTGTTTCATCCGGCGGTCGCGGTGCCGGTCAGTCAACTCTTGGGCTGTTCGAAAGTGCGTTTTTGGCACGACCAAGTATTCTACAAACCGGCGCGTCATCCGGGCGTGGTAGCTTGGCATCAGGATTACGCATATTGGACGCGGAGCGTGCCAGCCCGCCATCTCACGGTATGGATCGGACTCGACGACTCGACCAGAGAAAACGGTTGCGTTCACTTCGTACCGGGCAGCCATCGCTGGAACCTCTTGCCCAAGGGAGCGCTTCTCGAAGACATGGAGGCGATCAAGCAGCGGCTGACCCGGGAGCAGGTGGCGTACTTCATGCCGGAACCCATGATATTGCGGGCCGGCGAATGCTCCTTTCACCATTGCATGACGCTGCACGGGTCGTACGGAAATACTTCGGACCGGCCACGCCGCGCCGTGGTCATCAACTACATGCACCCGGATTCGCGCAGCGCCGACGGCACCAATCCGTTGCTGCTGCACACGCCTATTATCCCCGAAGGCGAGATCATTCAGGGGGAGAATTATCCCATCGTATACGACAGTTCTCTGAGATTGGCTTAAGGTCCGCAGGAACGACACGATCCGACCACGATGAATGGAGCGAATACACACGATGAGATTGTGAGCTGCGCGTCGGTGATTACGGACGAGCAGGCCAAGTTTTTCTTGAATAACGGCTTCCTCATTCTCCGCAATATCATACGGGGAGAAGAACTCCGCCGACTCCGAGCTGCGATGGACGATTTGACGGCTTCCGGGAGTGAGACGGTGCGGGAGCATCCGGACTTCGCGTACGGCTCCGGGCATAGGACCGGTCGCTCGGTCCTGCGGCGAATCGAGTATGTAATAGACAAGGCGGATGAGTGCAAGGCGCTGCTCGGTCACCCTTTCATCCTTCGCTCGGTCGAAAAGCTTATGGGGCCGGATTACATCCCCACTTGGGACTCGATGGTCCTGAAGCTGCCGCGCGAAGGGATTGAAGTGCCGTGGCACCGGGACGCCGGCACGGAGTGCGTCGGCGATACGCCGATCTTCAATGTGGATTACTACCTCGACGCGGCCGATGAAGACACTTGTGTGTGGGTCATTCCGGGAAGCCATCGGTGGTCCCGGGCGGAGGTGGATGCCATTGTTCAGCAAAGGGACTTCCACCAGGAAACCGCCGTACCGGCATTGATGAGACCGGGCGACGTGATGTTTCACAATATCCTGGTGCTGCACGGCTCGCCGCGGAACGGTTCCGATAAATTGAGACGCGTAATTTACTACGAATTCCGCGCGGCACATGTCGAGGCCGCCTTGGGACCGCACATACCGGAGTACATCCCGTTGAAACAGCGTGTATTGTTGGATTGTATTGAGAGACGAAAGACCACCGAGTACATTGCCCGGACCGAAGAGCCTTACGAGTATCAACCGCCCGCTCCGTGGAATACGGTTGTACGTGAGGCCGCGTCGAAACCAAAAACGCATCGGTATCCGCACGGCGCATACTGGAGACGATGAAGGATTGGGATATGTCACTTGCCTACAATCAGATTGAACAGTTTAAGCTTGACGGTTACGTCTACGTGGGTCCAATCGTAACCTCCGACGAACTGGTAGCGTTGCGCACCGCATATGACCGTATTTTCGCCGCTAAAGAACGTCCAGCATCATTTCGCGAGCTGGGTTTGAAGGAAGGGGAAACTACGGCGAAGCTATCCGTAATGCAAGTCATTGACATGTGGAGACTCGACGATACCTTCCGGGCCGTCTTTTCCAAATCCGAAGTCCTGGATATGGTCGAAATATTGATGGGCACTACCAACATCCGGCTATACCATGACCAGGCGCTTTATAAACCGGCATTCCACGGCGATGAGGTCCCATGGCACCAGGACAACAGCTATTGGAAGTTCGACCCGGCGAACGCTGTCAGTTGCTGGATGGCCCTGGACGACGTGGACGAAGAAAACGGTTGTATGCGGATAATTCCCGGCAGCCACCGAAACGGTGGAATCGGCCACCAGACTGCAGGGCGCTCGCTGGCGTTGCTCGCGACCGAAGTGGACGAGAGCCAGGCGGTTCCCCTGCCCATGCCCGCCGGTTGCGCCATGTTCCACCACTGCCTGACCCTGCACAACACCAAGCCCAATCGCACCCCCCGCCAACGCCGCGCCTGGGCCATCCACTATATCCCCGCCGACGCCAAACAAAACGGTAAACCCCTGCCGGAGCGGCTGCTGGTACGCGGAGAGGCACTCGTTACTTAGAGTCCGACGCGTTGCGTAAGAACGGTCGTGCGACTGAGTCAACCTATACATTCTTTTTACATTCTTCTCAACTCTGTCTGACCACCTTGGCATCTTCTCCTGATAGGCTGCGGTTGTGAGCTTGAACGCAACCAACCATGCCGCATAATGGTATCCTGCAACGGGCGAGATATCGCGGCGGAACAGGAGGACATCATGAACTCGAAAACACGTGCCATCGCAATTCGCTGTCTGGTCGCGCTTATTACCGCCGTGGGGATGCTCGCTACGAAGGCCATGGCCGAGCAAGTTCAACTGGACGTCGCACTGGGAACGCCCACCATGCTCGCCGGACAAAAGCAGACGACTTACCTGCGCGTGGCCATGACGGGAATGGATGTCAAGGACATGGGGAGGCGCGCGCCGGTCAACGTGGCATTCGTGATTGACAAGTCCGGGTCCATGTCCGGGGAGAAGATTCAGAAGGCCAAAGAAGCGATGCGGATGGCCATCGAGAAACTCCGCGACGACGACATTGTGTCCGTTGTGGCCTATGACTCGTTCGTGCAAGTATTGGTGCCGGCGACGCGTCTCACGGACCGGAATGCCGTGTATGCAGCGTTCGAAGGTTTGACCGCCAACAACTCGACGGCCCTCTTCGCAGGAGTCAGCAAGGGGGCAGCGGAACTGCGCAAGTTCTTCGACCGCGAACGCGTCAATCGCATCATCCTGCTGTCGGATGGTCTGGCTAACGTCGGGCCGAGCTCGCCGGCCGAACTTGGCGAATTGGGCACGTCGCTGGGACGCGAGGGCATCTCGGTCACGACGATAGGTCTCGGACTAGACTATAACGAAGACCTCATGACGAAGCTCGCGCTGCGGAGCGACGGCAATCACATGTTCGCAGAAAGGGCGGAAGACTTGGCCCAGGCGTTCGCGCGCGAGTTTGGCGACGTGCTGACGGTAGCGGCACAAAACGTAACCCTCCAGATCAATTGCAGCGGGGGCGTGCGTCCGGTGCGAGTGTTGGGCCGGGAGGCCGATATTGTGGGACAGACCGTGCGAACCGCGCTCAACCAGCTCTACGGTCAACAGACGAAGTATCTCATCCTGGAAGTCGAGGTCCCCGCCGGAACGTTGGGCTCCGAAATGACGGTGGCCAGCGTAGACGTCTCTTACCAGAATATGGCGGCCGGCGCGCCCGAAACCTTACAGCGTACGGTTGCCGCCTCATTCACGGATTCGCCCGCAATCGTCGAAGCGAATACAAAGAAAGACGTGATGGCCGCAGCCGCCTATCAGGTCGGCGTCGAACGCAACATTCTGGCCACGCGCCTGCGCGACGAGGGCAAAATCGAGGAGGCCCGGCAAGTGCTCATTTCCAACACGAGATTTCTCGACGAGAACGCAAAGAAATTCGACGACACCGCCCTTCAGAGTTACGGTTACAGCAATAGAGCCGCCGCCGAGAATCTGGATGACACCAAGTGGGTAAAACAGCGTAAGCTGATGCGCATGGAACAACACGAGATTATTACGCAACAAAGCAAATAGCGAGCGGCATAAAGGAAGAATTCAAGGCAGAACAAAAGAGAAAGGGGAGACTTATGCGCACGAAAACTTCAATGCTTCTGATAGTCGCTCTGAGCGTCGCGACGGTGTGTTGGGCGGCGACGCCGGAGAATGATATCCCTCAGATATCAGTCTCGGGGACAGCCGTAACCCAGACGGTTCCAGACGTCATCCAGTGGTCAATCACGATCACGGACGAAAACAAGGACCTGCAAGAGGCAAAGAGAAATTCCGATGCGAAGATGGCGGCGATTCTGACGCTGGCCCGGGAATTGGGCGTGCGCCCGGAAGACCTTCAGACCGGCTATCTGAACGCGAACCGTGAGTATAATCAGGATGAACGCGGCCGTCGCCTGGATTTCAAGGGCTTTAGCGTGCGTCGGGGTGTGACCTTAAAACAGCGAGACTTGAAGCGATTTGATGAGTACCTGACGAAACTGGTGTCCAGCGCGGAAATGGAAGTCAGTTTCAGTTTTGATTCCAGCCGAATGACCGACCTTCGGTGGGAAACGCGCCTCAAGGCCCTGAAGGCTGCGAAGGAAAAGGCCGAGGCCATGGCGAAAGTGGTAGATGCGACGGCGGGGAAGGTCATACGGATAGAAGAGCCACTGCCGCCGGAAGGACGCTACGGTGGTGGAGCATACGGATCTTTCGCCAATACTAGTTTTGCAGACCCACAGGCGGCGCGACCCGCCGATGTCGCCCAAGGCACCTTTGCGCCGGGGGCGATTGAAGTCAAAGTAACGGTGAACGCCATTTTTGAATTAGAATCGCGTCGGGATTAGCGGGTTGCCATCAAGAAGAATCCCGGTATGTGATTGAATGAAGCCAGACCTTAGACTGCTCTTTGTCTGTTTGCTGCTCGTGGTTTTGCCGCTGGTTGTCGTCGGCTTCTTAGGAGTTGCGCTGGCGCGCAACGAGCGGGAGATGACGGGCGTGCGGTTCCGCGAAGTGCTGGTATCCCAACTCAGGGATGTTTCCGAAAGGATTACCGGTCTGCTTGAAGAGCGTGAACGAGCGCTCATGGCGCAGCCCAACTTGTCGGGATCATCGCCCGAACAACTACGGAGCTTGGCCCGTAACTCCGGCCTCGTGCGACAGTATTTCGTGCTCGACCGCGAAGGGAATCTGGTGTATCCCGATCCGGCAGGCGAATTGACCGGCGCGGAAGAAGACTTTCTGGTCCAGACTCGTTCGATATGGGTGAACGGTGAAATCCCGGCACCTGAGGCGGATGTATCGGCCGCACCACGGCAGACCAAACTGCAGGGAAAGGGTCCATCTGCGGCGAAAGGCTGGCACGCTGCATACTGGGGCCGAGGTCTCAGTTTGATTTTCTGGTGGCGGGACGAATCCAGCCATGTGGCTGGCGCGGAACTGAATGAAGCGCGGCTAATGGCCGACATCATCGCGATATTGCCGGAGGCGTGGCCGGAGATATCCTCGGAAGCGTCGCGGCTGCCGAACGGGCGCATCGCACTGACCGATGCCAAGGGTTCGGTCATTTATCAGTGGGGCGGCTATCTGCCCGCGCAGAATGAACGTCCGCAGGCGCAATTGTCGCTGTTGCCGCCGTTGAACGCGTGGACGCTAAGCTACTACACGACGCCCGAAGGAACCGGCTCGGCCGTACTGTTCAACATCCTCGCGGGAACCGCGGCTTTGGCCATCGCGCTTGCCGGAATGGCTTTTTACCTGTATCGCGAGAATACTCGAGCCATGCGTGAGGCGATGCAACGGGTTACGTTCGTGAATCAGGTATCGCACGAACTGAAGACTCCGCTAACCAATATTCGGATGTACGCGGAACTGCTGGAAGGGGAGCTTGCGGAAACCACCGATGGGCTGCGCGGCCGACTCGACGTGATCGTTTCCGAAAGCCAGCGACTAAGTCGCCTGATTAACAACGTGTTGACCTTTGGCCGGACTCGGCGGAACCTGCTGACCCTGCACAAAACGGCCGGCAACGTGGACGAGGTGCTGCGCACGGTACTGACGCATTTCGAAGGCGCGCTGCGCGCGCACGGGATGGAAATGGTTTTCGAGGGCAACGCCGCACATGAGGCCGAGTTCGATGCCGACGCCGTACAACAGATTCTCGGCAATCTTCTAAGTAACGTGGAGAAATATGCCGTTAACAGCGACCGCGTGACGATCAGTAGCCAGCAGGAGGGCGATCACGTGACCATTACCGTCACCGATAACGGCCCGGGCATTCCGCCACGTTTCCGCGACCGGATTTTCGAGCCGTTCTACCGCGTCAGCGACAAGCTGACGGATGGCGTCGCGGGGGCCGGCATCGGACTGACCATCGCGCGAGACCTAGCGCGCCTGCACGGCGGCGACGTAACCCTCGAACCCTCGGCGCAGGGGTCGTGTTTCAAGGTAGTGTTGCACGCGCCGACGCGCCACTCGGGAGAAGCGACATGAAGATTTTGGTGGTCGAGGACGACGCCCATACTCGCGCGGGACTCGTGGCCGTGCTCCAACGCGAAGGCTACGACACGGTGAGCGCGGCGAACGGGAGGGAGGCCCTCGAGGTCTTCGAGCGCGAGAAACCCGATTTTGTCTGTCTGGACATCATGATGCCCGGAGCGGACGGCTACGAAGTCTGCCGGCAAATCCGCCGTCGAAAATCCGAGGTCCCAATGGTCTTTATCAGCGCCAAGTCCGAAGAGATTGACAAGGTGGTGGGACTGGAACTTGGTGCCGATGATTTCATCACCAAACCCTTCGGCGTACGCGAAGTGGTTGCGCGAATTCGCGCCGTCACGCGGCGCTACCTAGCCGCCCGCGATCCGGGCAATGCGCCGCGTTCATTCCAGCTCGATGATTTGGAAGTGTTCCCCGCTGAACTGCGGGCACGACGCGGCGAATCCGCGCTCGACCTCAGCCTGCGCGATGTCAAGATATTGGAGTTGCTGCACCGCAAAGCCGGCGAGGTCGTGGACCGCAACACCTTCTTCGACGAGTGCTGGGGCCTCGACTTCGTCCCCAACAGCCGCACCCTCGATCAACACATCTCCCAACTGCGCAAACGCATTGAACGCGACCCCCAACACCCCACCATCATCCGCACCGTCCACGGCGTCGGCTACCGCTACGAAGGCTGAGGAAGTGATGCTTCCCGTTCGTATCGGCATCAAGCGGATGAACGCCAAACGTAGCAATCTCGTGGTGGAAAAAGTCCTTCCGTTTCTTTCGCGTCACCGTGTTCACCGCAGCCACATTATCTTTATCTCGCCTTCGAGTGCCTTGAATTCGCGGTCGCCGGTAACCAATTCCGCCTTGCGGAGTTTGGCCAGTGCGGCGGCAAAGGCGTCGGCGTAGGACACTTTCTTGGATGCCTTGTAGGTCGCCGCTTGGCGCACAAGGTTTAGGTCCAGGTCTACGGGGACCAACTCGATCGGCATACCGGCAATTTCTTGGACGGTTTCTTCCGCTAATTCCTGCGAAGCGCCACGCATTACTGAGTAGTAAATCTCGCCCCAATTCACGACCGTCATAAGCAGCTTCGGGTTACCGGACTCGGCACTCAACAATAGTTTCTCCACAACTTCGGCTCCGGCTTCGTCATTGAAAAAGGCCATCAGCGCATGACTATCCAGGACTTTGGTGGCCACGTTACAGGTTCCGCTCTCGTTTGCGCTCGGCTTTGAACACGTCCATCGCCTTGGTGCCTTTCAACGAACCCCGCAGTCGTCTGTAGAGTTGGGCGGTAATAGGCTTAAGGACGATATGGTCCTCCTTCTCGTAGACTAACGCACGAGTTCCGTTCGCGATCTCGAATTGTTTGCGCAGCCACCGCGGAATCACCACCTGACCCTTAACCGAGAAAGAAATCGTGTCAATCTTCCGAGTGTCTTTCATAGGAAATAATCATACCAGATTGTAGCCAGTAAGTCAAGAGATCGATAGTAAGACCGAGTTCCTGGTGCTTTACATCAACTAATCGCGGTGATTGAGCTTCGGCGCAACCGCAGGCTACCTTCAACCTAGTAGTTGGGACTTAAGAAACGGTCAGCGGCAATGCCTGGAGCGGCGTCCCCGTGGCGTGGTGGAGGGCGTTGGCGATAGCGGGGGCGATGGCGATGATCGGGGTTTCGCCGGCGCCGGCCGAGGGGAGGTCGGGACGATTGAGAATGACTACGTCAATTTCCGGGACGTCTTTGAAGCGGGGGACGCGGTACTGCTTGAAGTTGTTAGTCGTGATTCTTCCGTCCTGGAACTGAATGGTTTCGAAGAGGGCTGCGCCGAGACCCATGATGAGGCAGCCTTCGATTTGTGATTTGAGATTGGCAGGATTTTGGACTGCGCCGCACTCGAACGCCGCGCAGACGCGGCGCACCTGGATCTCCTTCGTCGGCGCGTTCACGTGAATTTCGACGCATGTCGCGATAAAGGAACCTTTCTCCGTGCCGCAGGCAATGCCATATCCCGTGTCAGTCGCCTTGTCTTGTCGGCGTTCCGTCCACTTGAACTGTTTGGCAACGGCATTCAACACCTCTTTCAGTTGTCCGTCCTCCAAATAGGCCAGACGGAAGGCGAGCGGGTCTGCGCTGGTCTCCGCCGCTAGTCGGTCTATGAAAGCTTCCCGCGCAAAATTATTAGCGGTGGCGGCGAGTGCGCGGTAGGACCCTTGCCGGAGTGGGGAATCGCAGGGCTGAGACTTGACGCGCTTATTGGGAAATGTGTAGGGACAATCGAGGGCGGAACCGCCGGAATTGTAGTTGGTGAAGTCCCACGCCGTCACCTTTCCTGCGTTATCAATAGCGGCTGCCACTTCCAGCAGTCCGGCAGGACGGAAATACGCCCACGTGAATTCCTCTTCGCGGGTCCAATGCACCGCTACCGGGCGTTTCACGGCTTTGGCGAGGCGAGCCGCCTCGACTGCGGCATCGCCCCGGTGCTTGCCGCCGAAACCACCGCCCGCGTCGGGCATGATCACGCGGACGTTCTCTTCGGATATGCTGAACGCCTCCGCCAACTCGCCCCGTACGTTGAACGGCGTCTGCGTGCCGGTCCAGACCGTTAGCTTCCCGTCCACCCATTCCGCCACGGCCGCGCGCGGCTCCATGGGCGCGTGCTGGATGTACGGCACTTCGTACGAGGCGAGGACCACCTTATCCGCAGCGGCCATAGCAGCGCCCACATCACCCTGCTCGGACCCGCGCGGGCGATCCCGTCCTGAGCCAGAATTCGCGGTTTCCTTGAGGACGCGAAACAATTCCGAACTCGAGGGGTGCGGTTTGGTATTCCATCTGGCGGTTGCGACGAGGGCCTCGAGAGCCTTCCGGGCCTGAAAGGTTGTCGGGGCCGTGCATCCGACGAAACTCCCGTCGCGAACCACGGTGACACCCTCGAGCGACTCTGCGGCCTTGCTGTCGAGGTCAACCAACTCGGCGTCAAACGATGGCGGGCGAAGCACTTTCCCATAAAGCATGTCCGGGCGCTTGATGTCGGAAGGAAACCGGTGTTTACCGGTCACCAACTCGATGGCCGCCACTTTCCCTTCAAGTTTTCCCAGCACGCGCCAAGCGTCGGCAGGGGTCAACTCGATCCTCTCACTGGTTTTGCCAGCTAGCGCCGCTCCGACATCGCCTACCTTAGCGACCAGCTCGGCCAGCGTCATCTTCCGGCCGTCGGAATGTTCAATTACGCCGTCGCGCATAGCGGTGGAATCGGGTTTGACGCCCCACTGTTCGCAGGCCAACTCGACGACCAGTTCGCGCGCGGACGCAGCAGCTTGCCGAACGGTCGGTACCGTGCGCGGCGTGGTCTGGCTGCCGTACGTACCGCCGTCATTGGGAACCGAGTCGGTATCGCCCATTATCAGCCGGACCTGCGATAGCGGCACGCGAAGTTCTTCGGCAACGGCTTGCGAGAGTTGCGTGCGCGCGCCTTGACCCAATTCAACCTTGCCCGTCAGCGCCATGACGATGCCGTCCTTATCGAACAGGAAGCGCCCCGCAACAGCCCGGCCTTTGCCAGCGCGCTCCTGGGCCCGGCCGAACTTGCCGAACGACGTGATGAGCAGTCCGGCGCCGACCGTCTGGACAAAAGCCCGCCGCGACAAGCTGAAGCGATAGCGCGGCTTCTCTTCGAGTTCGTAGCGCTCCAGTTCTATGGGATTCCTTTCCGCACTCATTTGGCCGGCGCCTCTTGGGTGAGTTCTGCCGCACGCTCGATTGCCCGAAGAATGTTTGAATAATTATTGCAGCGACAGAGGTTGCCGTTCATCCATTCAACAATCTGCGCGCGCGTAGGTTTTGGATTGGTTCGGAGCAGCGCCACCGCCGTAAGGACCATGCCTGGTGTGCAATAGCCACATTGCATCGCGTTTTCGGCAACGAACGCTTCTTGGACAGCGTGCAGTTTGTCGCCCGCCGCCAGTCCCTCAATGGTGGTGACTTCTTTGCCTTGGACTTTGGCGATTGCCAGTTGGCACGAGGCTACCGGCCGCCCGTCTACGAGCACCGTACACGCCCGGCAGCTTCCTTCGCCACACCCGTATTTGGTGCCGGTAAGGTCCAATTCCTCCCGAAGCACGTCCAATAACGGACGCTCCGGTTCTGTGGCAACCGATTTTGAAACACTATTGGCAGTAAACGTGAATGTGGCCATACTTCGCCCCAAATGTTAGTGGGACACCGTCACGCTGAACGTGGCTTATTTCAGATGTCGGAGGCCACCGGCCTCCAGCGGATAATCAGCGACCGCGGCCGCGGGGACGTCCACCACCGCCCCTGGGCCCGCCACCGCCGCCACCACCACCGCCCCGCCGGTCCTCGCGCGGCCGGGCTTCGTTGACGTTGAGGGTGCGTCCACCCAGATCCTGGCCGTTAAGTCCGCTGATCGCGGCGACGGCCTCGGCCTTTGCGGGCATTTCCACGAACGCAAACCCGCGCGAATCGCCGGTAAACTTGTCCCGGATGATGGTAACGCTGTCCACCCGGCCGAAGGCTTCAAAAGCGCGCCGGAGTTCGTCTTCGGTGGTGCTGGTTGATAGGCTTCCCACATAGATGTTCATGGTGCAGCGTGTCCTCTCTGTTTGGCTAATCCTTTACCAGTTTTTTCGCACAAGGTAACCCATTCCTCGTCCGTCAACTCATCGTACCTACACGATTCCAGCGCGAATCGGCATAACGCCTGTTCACGATGCGTGGCCTCCGACCCGTGCCGAATCGTGGTTTCTCGTTGATCTTTCTTACTCATGGAAAAAGCAGCATAGCATAGCCAAGGGACCAGATGGAATAGCGGGCTTGACTTTCAGTGTTTCCCCGTGTATAGTCCATACAATTTGTAGAACTTTAATGCTGCTGGTTAGGTAGCAGACGACTCTTGGAAGCCGTTCTCTCTACACTACGTTCACCTCGAAGCTTGGCCACTCACCTATGTGTTGTTTCCCACTTTGCCGGTGTTCAGCAGACAAAACCGAAGCTTGACTGGTTTGATCCGGCAAGACTAAAGGGAAATCAACATGTCATTTGAAGAATTCTGTATTGACCGACGGTGCCTGAGTATACTCCAACGCCAGAGCATTTGTCGGCCGACCCCTGTCCAGGCACTGGCCATTCCGGTGGCGCTGGAAGGAAAGGACGTAGTGGCGATTGCGCAAACCGGAACGGGTAAGACGCTCGCTTTTGCCCTGCCCGCACTGACGCGACTCGCCGGCGCACCGGTGGCGCAGACTTCGATGCTCGTCCTCACACCCACGCGTGAATTGGCCGTGCAGGTGCACGATGTACTCCGGACGTTGGCGGAACCGCTCGGACTGCGCACCGCATGCATCTACGGCGGTGTCGGCCTCGGACTGCAAGCACAGGCGCTCCGCCGCGGGTGCGCCATTGTGGTCGCCACACCCGGCCGGCTCCTCGATCACCTTTCGCGCGGCAACGTGCGACTGGACCGCGTGGCGATACTGGTGTTGGACGAAGCCGACCGAATGTTGGATATGGGGTTCCTGCCGGACATTCGGCGAATTGTCGGCCGACTGCCGCGCGAGCGCCAGACCCTGATGTTCTCGGCCACGTTCCCGAATGAGATCGCGCGGTTGGCCGGCCAAATGCAGCGTGACCCGGCGCGCATCGAAGTAGGACCGGTCGCGACGCCCGTGGAAACGGTGCGTCAGGGCATTTACACGGTTGATCAGACCGCCAAAGTGGGACTGCTCTCGAAGCTTCTCCGCGCTCCCGACGTCCGGTCCGCACTGGTCTTTCTGCGGACCAAGCATCGGACGGACCGCGTGGCTCGAACCTTGCACCAAGCCGGCTTTAAGGTTCAAGCGCTTCACGGCGATCGGTCTCAAAGCCAGCGCGAGCAGGCCCTCGACGGGTTTCGTAAGGGCCGCTATAACGTACTCGTCGCCACGGATATTGCCGCCCGCGGCCTGGACATTCAGGGTATCAGCCACGTCATAAACTTCGATGTCCCGAAAACCTCGGACGAATACATCCATCGCATCGGCCGCACCGCCCGCGCAAGTATGACGGGGGACGCGATCACTTTCGTATCGCCGGATGAATGCGTGGCGCTAGGCACGATCGAGCGCGCTTTGGGCAAGAATTTGCCGCGCCAAGAGTGGGAAGGCGCGGTACCGGTTCTCTCGATGTTCCAGTCGGCCGGTATACAACCCGCCGGCGTCAAACGGAACGGCATTCGTCGCGGTGGAAGGCGCTTGCTGGGCCGACGCGGCAGATAGGATAAAACAAACCGAATTGGTGTACCCTGCCGCAAGAATTGGATACGGGAACTCTGGGTAGCGTCTCTGATTTACCCTAGAAAGGTTGTAGGTCCTCATGGGCACACCAAGTGATGACATTGCCCAAGTGGTTGATGACCTGGTGAATCTTACCGGTCTTTGAATCATGATAAAGCAGCCGGTACTTCTCAAACTCTTCGCTAGTCAGCGGACTGCCCTTTGACCGGGTTCTCAGCTCTTCCAAAGTCGGTCCTGCCTGCTGCCACACGATGCGGGTTCCGTCCGGCGAAACCCACCAGGCGGGTCCGACGTATGCCATTCCAGTCTCGTAGCCAATCACGGTGTCGCCGGAGTAGAGCGTGCCAGGGCGGCGCAAGAGGACACGCTTTTCGTGTTCTGAAGGCTCCCGGGTAACATAGCGGTATGGTCCACCGAGAGATTCTTCGGGCACTAATTTTCGCCCTTGCACGTCCACCGTATAGCACTTCTCGGCAAGCGTTACGCGTTCGCGACGGCCAAACCAAACCGCAAGGTTTATGGCTTGCGAAATGGCATTCCTGAACAGAATGACTTCCATTTCGAGCGGCTGGTGCTCCGTGCCAGGGAACCGGATTTGATCCGGCGAGAAGAGGTCCTGAACCTGGCTGGTCTTAAGATCAAGCAATGCAATGGCGAGACAGGGCGAGTCGGAAGGAGGGCAATTCGCGGCACGCAGGAGGAGCAAGTGATCCTCGTCATACCAAGCGAAAGGCAACTTGGACTGTGGCTCGCCGAACGGCATCATCAACGGCGACGCGGGAATGATTTTTCGGACCGTGCCTTGGAGGCGGTCTACGATGAAGAATAGGCGTGATGTCATCGAACCGCGGTTTTCAAGGTGGTCCGGATTCTTCTCGGCGGTCCACGCGAGAAACGCCAGTCGATCGCGGCGAGGTGACTCGATGAAGTTTACGTCAAGCGCTTCGATGCCGACCGCGAGCTGGGCGATATTCCGTTCCTTGTCCGAACGCAGGTTGCGGGCTTTCAGGAGCGTTGCGTCGGGGTCGGGCACAAGGTAAAGAAACTCGTCGTCGAGACGAGCGCCCTCCCTAAAACCCTCGAATACGGCTTGCGCCTTGCCCGTGGTGAGGTCTAAACTCGTAAGAATTCGCTTGCCGCCCTGCAAATCAACGTACCAGAAGTACCCGCCCAAGACCCATCCACCTGGCACCCATGCCCGTTCCGGCAAGAGTACTTCCCGCAAATCGAGGCCGTCGGTTTTAACCTGCCCGATTACGAGCTTTTCTAGTGGCGAATTCTCATCCGTGCTCGTCTTGACCACAAAGACGTCGTAATTTGCCGCGGCGTAGCAAAGTCGAGCCGACAACCCTATGAGTGCCATGAGTATGACGACTTCCACCGCCAATCCAGGATATGATCCCCGCGACTTGGTCTCGTTCATGATCCCCTCTCCCGCTTTATGCACCCCAGGAATATTGAACACTTATTACGTTACTCGATCGCGTAGACGCTGTCAACGCCGCGAACCAAGACATGCAGGGCCTTGCTAGGCGCCCGGATGAGAAGTTCGGTATTCGGAAGAGGTAGCGCCCGCCCCTCCACGGCGGGCAGTGGAGAACTTTCCACTTGCGTTTCGAGATCGAAGCCGCTATAAATTGATCAGGATTGATCAAGGTTAAACAAGTAGATGAGTTACGTGAACCGGGTCAGCCCGAATGTCTACCGCATTCCGATTACGAAAGCACGAGTGAATCTCGGACAAGTGGTGCGGCGCGCCCATTTGGACAAGGAGTGCTTCATTCTCGAAAAAGACGGCATTCCTCTGGCAGGGATTATTGATATTGACGAACTCGAACACTATCTCGAATTCCGGGATCCCAAGCTTCGGACTCAAGTTCGGGCGAGTTACCGCGCCTACCGGCATGGGAAGGCCAAGCCGCTTGACCACCTACTTGCTGAACTCAAGCCTCACACCCGGAAGCAGCATCGGTAAAAGCTTGAGCAACGGATGTTCACTATTCTTCCTGTCCTCACCACTCCACTTTTCGATCTCGCTGCCAAGAAGGGCAGTAGTGCGTCCGAATCGGCGATTACTGACAGCGATAGAAAATTGTGGTTAACGAGGTAGTTCTGCACTCACTCCATCCCCGTGAGCGCGCCTACTAAAGCGGGGAGCCGTCCCGTTTAACACGGCTTGAACGCACATGTTATATTGTCCAAAAAAAAGACGCCGAGTGTCGGGAATTGTGA
The DNA here is from genome assembly GCA_016209895.1 of Candidatus Hydrogenedentota bacterium. Lineage (GTDB taxonomy): Bacteria > Hydrogenedentota > Hydrogenedentia > Hydrogenedentales > SLHB01 > JACQVH01. The sequence goes on from JACQVH010000157.1 coordinate 41,283, forward strand.
AACATGACGAGTGCAGAGATAAGAAGGCGCATAGCTGAGCACCGGCGCGAACTCGAAGATTTGGAAGTATCTTCGCTGGCACTCTTTGGGTCCGCTGCGAGGAACGAAGCCTCAGAGTCCAGTGACATAGACCTTCTAGTCGAGTTCCGGCAACCTGTCGGGCTGTTCACATTCTATCGCGTGCAGGAGTATCTCGAGGATCTGCTCGGCACGCCGCGTGTGGACTTGGTGCTCCGTCGCGCGGTAATTGACGAATTGAAGGATCGAATCTACGGGGAAGCGGTCCCATGCCTGTGAGGAATTGGAAGTTCCGGATCAGGCACATCATGGACAATATCGCGCGTATTGAAGTTTTCATTCGCGGAATGACATATGCGACATTCTGCGCGGACGACAAGACGGCTTTCGTGGTGGTGACGTGTTTCTCAATCATCGGGGAGGCGGCGCGGCTGATTCCGGAAGATATCAAGAGTGCCCATCCCAACGTTCCCTGGAATCAGATGATCCGCATGCGGAACGTCCTTGTCCATGAGTATGACAAGATTGACCTAGAGATTGTTTGGAGCACGGCCACCAAAGACCTGCCGGTGGTTCTGCCGAAGCTGAAAGCAGTTCTCGAGGCGTCGGTCGAACGGCGTGAGGAAGACGCAGCATCAGACTTGAACGTTGACCAGCCTCCACAGGGTACCACCACGTGAATAACCGAGCGCGCGATGCGCGCTATGGTTTGGTGAGCTTTTTCAGGAACTCGATAGTCAAGGGCCAGGCTTGTTCGCTGGCTTTGCGGTTGGCGTCTTCACGGCCGTCCTGTTGACGGAGGAAACCGTGGCCGGCGTTGTCATATACGGCTTTTTCATAGGACTTTCCCAGACGCTTCATCTCGGCTTCGGCGGCTGGAATGGTTGAATTCACCCGCTCGTCCATCTGGCCATACAGTCCGAGTACGGGGGCGCTAATCTTGGACAACGCCGCCGTGTCCGGTGACGTCCCGTAATACACCACTGCCGCGTTCAATTTCGGTTGAACGGTCGCATATAGGAAACTCGTCGCGCCGCCCCAACAAAACCCGATACTGGCACATTTCCCATTGGAGGCCGGCAATGCCAGGCCATAATCGAGCGCCGCGTTCAGGCGTTTTATAGTCTCTTCTTCAGTGAGTTTGCGGATCGCTTCACGTGGATTGGCCTCGGCACCCACGATGCCGGCAATGAGGTCCGGCGCAACGGCGATAAACCCTTCTTTGGCAAGGGCATCCGCGATGGCCTGAACCCACTCCGATAGTCCGAAGATTTCGTGAATTACCAGCACCACCGGGGCTTTTTCAGCCCGTTCGGGGTACACCACCCAAGTCTTCATCTTGGTTTCGCTGCCCGGCAAGGGGATGTTCGCATACTCGCCATGGCGCGGTGACGATTCCAGGGCCTGTTTCGCCGTGTCCGCAGATGGCGGAAGGTTGGATTCCTGGGCAGCAAACCCCGGAAAGCAAATGCCGCCGCAAATCACGGCGATTGCCAGAACGGAAATCGCAGTTCCTTGAAACATAGCCGGTCTCCTCTTAGTCAAAGAATTGCGCAACGGGTCTCGCTCCTGAACACCAGCGGAAGGGTAACTTATGCCTCGGCTTGGTCAATATCAGGCTCCTACCTCTGCTTATTCTGGAACGAGGGCGCGGGAATTGGGTTTTATCAATGGTAACGGGTTAACAGGAGAAGAGATTATGTGGACTATGTGGAAACGAGAGAGTAAACACCTCATGAATGCGAAACTCATCATAGCGGCCGGCGTCGTCCTCGTGTGTGTATGGGCGGCGCAAGCCGTGGCTCAAGGCCAAGGTGCGGCACAATTGACCCCGGAGAAACGTGAAGCGGCCTGGACCCTCGAAGCCAAGGGCGTGGCTAAGACCGCCGGCCTTTCTGCGGAGGCGACCGGTAAACTGGTAGATGCCTACAAAGCCAGTCGCAAAAGCCTCCAGGAAGCTGCTGAGAAAGCAGCCCCGAGCGGTGGTGGCGGCGGCGGAAGAGAGGCGTTCGACGCTCGTCTGAAACTAGCTGAAGAAGAGCGAGGAAAGTTCAGAAAGGCTCTGGAAGGGTTCCTGAGCAAGGAACAGGTAGACAAGGCCATCGCCCCTCTCGGAACCTACAACCGCCAGTGGGACCGCCTGGTAGACGCCCTGGCCAGCTTCCAAGTCGGCGATGAAAAACAAGATAAGGGCTTGGCGCTAATTGCCACCTACGTTGTGGATTCGGATGCCGCGCTCGCCAAGGCAAGGGCCGCTCAGGATATGGAAGGCATGCGGACCGCCATGCAGGAATTGAAGACCAAGCTCGACACGGCCATGGCCGACGTCCTCACCCCCGAACAACTAACCAAGTGGAAAGAAGCTACCGCGCCTCGTGGCGGACGTCGTGGCTAACCCCACAACAGGGGTTCGTTCTTCCATACAGAGGGGCTTGCGTGCGAGCGTGAGTCCCTCTTTCTTTAGGTAAACGTCAGTTGGGTGGTGTGGGGCCGCTGAAACCTCGTACACCGCCGGCAATGGCGATTCCGCCCTTTTTCCAAGTCTTTCCGGTAAGACGGCCATTTTCAAAGGTCATTTCCGCATAGTAGCCGCTGGGATTGACCCAACGATAGCCTTCGGACAGTCGTTGTGAACTGGTTCTCGGCTGAACCAAGGCCGCCTTCCGCTGTGCCGCGGATTGCCATTCGCTATGCAAAAGTTCACCGCTAATAGCGGACCTCTTGTACTTTGCCTTCCATCTGTTCTGGAGTCAGGGCGGAAGCGACGTCAGCCTTGTTGACTGCGAGTAGCAGACAGTCCTTGCCCTCGGCAGCCGCCCACGAAAAGCCGAACGAGACCGGTTTTCCGCCTTTCACAGAGAACCCTCCACCGAACCCACCACCTCCAATACCAAACGCGCCGCCGAAACCGCCTCCACCGCCAGCGCCACCACCAAAACCGCCCCCACCACGGACTCCCGCTCTTCTCTGGAGCACTTCGAGTTGCCCCAATTCTTCCAACTTACTTTCTTGCGAAGTTACCGGCGCGCCGCACTTGGGTGCTTCGACGACGACCAGGATTCTCTCTGATTCTTTCACATGTTCAATTCGATAAGCGTATTTCGCCAGAGCGCCGACAATCGCCTGACGAAGCTTTTGGACTTTATCGGCGTCGAATCCCCTGTCGGGAGAAACGGCCGAAGAAGTCATAATGCCCTTATCTCCGCCAGTCCCCGTCACTGAGTTGGTCCCCACGACAATTCTTCTCCCTTTGTCGGTAACAATCACCCCTTTTCGTCCCATTGAATCTAAAGCCATCGAAGATTCGGATATCTGAACCGGCCCGGAGTGTTTCTCCCACAAGTCTTCGTCCCCCTTGGGAGTCTCAGGCTGCTCTTGGGGCGTTTCCGGTTCAACGATGCAGAAATTGACGCGAATGGTGAAGACCGCGCCAACCGTGGGTATATATTGCGCCTTGGTCAATGGTTCGAACAGGTTTAGATCGGCGAACGGCGCCTGCCAATCCTTCAGACCCGATTGATTGATGCTATCTTCCATGACCTTCGCCATGGTAAGCACCTCGTTCTCGGCGGCCGCGGTCTGTTCCGTCGCGTCAGGGCTGGGGGGCTGGCTTGCGGACGGCACCTCCTGAGCATACGCGGCCGTGAATAGTCCACCGAATACCGCAACGCAGGTTACCGCCGACCAAATTCGATTTTCGTTCGCATAGCACATAACGTATCTCCTTTGAATAAGTATTCAATTCTCGTCGTGCATTGGACTTTCCGCCGGGGCGATGCCGCTCGTCAGTTGAAGCAAACCTTGAATATCCCAGTATCTCGCGACGCTTTCCGCCCGCTGGTTATACGCAAGGCGAACAGCCGCAGTTTGGAGCTGATCCCGGAGAGCGGCGTTCTCGACTGCCAATATTTCGATTTGCGCCGCGACGATATTAGCGGCTTCTTCGAGCCGGTGGGTTCTGTCTTGCAGGGCGAGTAACTCCTCGCGCTGCACCGTACCGATCGTGGTGGGAACTTCTTGCCGCCATCGGAAAGTAACGTCGCCGATGCTCACCGAGAATCGTGCCTGGGACACGAGCAACCCCAGCAGTACGGCAGCGGCCGCCACCCCATAGGACCAGCCACGCCGGAAACGCGGAGACGGTCGCTCGTTCCGGAATCCGGAGGCGGCAGCACCAGTTTCGCTCTCGAACACTTGAACGGTTGCCGGGGAGTGCGGAACCGGTTCGTTCGCCCAACGAGAGACGCCTTCCACCACGGCACGAAGCGCGGCGACCTCATCCGGGGATTGGCGCATCTCGGCTTCCACGGCGTCACGTTCTTCCGGCGGAATATCTCCTAAAAGGTAAGCGAGCCAGCGTTCACGTTGTTTATCACTAGTACTCATCACTTGGGACTCCTATTTGGTAGCACCGAATGGTCCAAAGACTGGCGCAACCGCTGCAGCAACGTGTAAATACGACTCTTCATGGTCGTCTCCGGGACGCGGTGCACTTCGGCGATCTCGCGGTAGCTCATGTTTAGATTAAACCGTTGTAGCAATAGCTCACGTTCACTCGGCGCAAGCTGGCTAATGGCCATTTGTATCTGCTGATTCAATTCCGTGCGTACCGCGTGCGCACCGGGATCGAGTGCCGGGTCCACCATTTCGACCGAGGGTACCTGCGCCACTCCGGAATGCCCTTTCTTGGTCTGCCACGTCGAAAGGACGTTGCCGGCGATCCGGAAGAGCCACGTCGAAAAGGCATAGCTGGGATTGTACGTTGCGCGGTAGCGGTACAGACGCAGGAAAATCTCCTGACGCAGGTCTTTTGCCGCTTCGGGATCGCCGGTGGCCTTGGTCAAATACGCCAATAGACGATAGTCCCAGCGCCGGACCAATTCGGTGAACGCCGCCGCCTCGCCGTTCCGCGAGGCTTGCTGCATCAGTTCCTTGTCATCCAACGACTGCGTCACGGCTCCATCGGCCCCAACCGCGCCCACCAAAGTCTCCACAGCTAATATACTTCAGCAACGACGAATTCGACGAAAGTCGTCCCCGATTGTCTCACCCCGTCCTTGTTCCCTCCCTCGACGGGGAAGGTTAGGGAGGGGCCAACGGCGGAAACGGACAATGGCTTCACAATCTAGTCTCATTGTAGATTGAATATCGGAAGTTCAAAATGCACGAAATGAGGCGCTGGAGAGGGCGGGAACGAAGACCCTCCATCCGCCGCAGAGTGCGGGCGCTACAGGGTGGGCGTCCGGGCTAATCGCGGGTACGCGATCAGCGGAACGAGCGGGGTTTTTCCCAGGGACGGAAGGCGGCGGCGAAGGCGTCAAGCGTGCCTTCAAAGAAGATGATGCTGCCTCGAATAGTGGAGCGCTCGCCGACCTCGAGATCCTTGAACTTGGGGTCGGCATGGAGACACGGATGCTTTGAATTGCCGATGACGGAGACCGTATCGTCGTACCAGGTCATGGCCACTAGTCGTTGAGCGCGGTTCGATTCTGCCAACATTAGCGGCCAGTCCAGAATCTTCGGACCGCCCCGCCAGCCAAGTCCATATTGTCCCGACGCACCATTGCATTGGCGCGCATCCGGGAAGGATTTCCACCCGTGGCCGGCCACGTGCACCCGCTTGTTATTCATGGTGTAATCGGCGAATTCACGGCACGCGCGCAGGAAGAGGCACGTCTGGAGCGTGATGTTCTTCAGCGGTTGCGAGGTGCCATTCTCTATATAGAGCCGTAGCCCCGCGCAGAGATCATTTTCTTTCGTCACGCTCCCGCCGAAACACACACCGTTCGGTAATAAGCGTTCGAAAGCAATGCCCCCTTCGCAGGTCTGCCATGGCACCGCTGGCAAATCGGTGTACAGCGACCCGACGCCGGGATTCACGTGACTCAAAAACACAAGCCCCTGATTCGTGAAGATCGCTTCGGGGAAATCCAGCCAGACGTAGTCCTGACTCGGCCAAGGCGGGCTGATCCACGCAATCTGCTCAAAGGGATAATGGGGACGCCAATGGCCCGGTAGAATTCGCAATCCTTTCGCCTGCGTCTCGTACGTCTCCCGCATTCGATACAACTCTCCTGTGCTCAAAATCTATCCCGGAAAATAGAAGCAGGCCCACGGGCCTCTTTGAATTCTACACGACACGAGACCGAGATTCGAATTATGCTTGCCCTTCTGTCATTCTGACACTGCCGCGGCAAACGACAAAAATCTTATTCGACACAAGGTGCTAGGGATGAGCGATTGCCACGTCGCTCCCTGTGCTCGCTCCTCGCAACGACGATTTTGGCGCTTTTTTCGACTGGATAGGAACAGGGTGGGTCAAAACACTAGACGAATTGGGGTAGACTGATAAATATGAAACCGAACAAGCGCCAAAAGCGTGCCAAAGCCATCCGACCGGCACGGAAGGGAGGGCAAATTGCCGATGCGTTCGTTCTGGCGAATCGCCACTTGCGCGTGGCCATGTCGAGCGAATCCAAGGGCGGGCTGAATCGCCTCGTGGACGTCGCGACGCGACAAAACTTCATCCTTCCTGGAAAGCGGCCGCTTTACCGACTCGTGCTGTCACGAGAGGGCCGGGACCCGATGACCGTAAGCGCGTTGGACGCGACGGACTTCCGTTTCGGCATTCTATCGTCGTCGCAAGGCGAGTCCGCGGCGCTCACGTACTGCACGCACCGGAAGCTGGCTCTCGACGTTACCTGCCGCGTGATGCTCGACAAGGATTCGCGGTTGAGTCGTTGGCGTATCGCGATTTCCAATCGTACGGAATACGCAGTACGCGCCATTCACTTTCCCATTATTGTCGCGCTGCCGAACTTGGGCAAAAACGGCGAAGACGACGTATACGTTTCCGGCGCGGGGTACGGTCTTATCGCACGGAATCCAGGCAAGATGCTGCTGGGGAAGAAGACACCAGCCCCGGAACCGCCAGAACCGGGTATCGAGGAACTGGGCAAACAGTTCTGTCAGTCGGTCTATCCCGGCCCGATCTTTGTCCAGATGCACACCTATTACGATTCGACCGCTGGAATATACATTGCCGCACACGATTCCGGGGCAAATCTCAAGAGTCTCCGATACGCGGCGGCCGAAGGCGAAGAGGGCATAGACCTCTCGCTCGTCCATTACTACGACGAGACGCCCAGCCTCTCCTTCGAACTTCCATACGATATCGTTCTCGGCACGTTTCGCGGCGATTGGTACGACGCCGCGGATATTTATAAGGAATGGGCTCACAAACAACACTGGTGCGCCCGAAAACTGTCCGAACGGGACGACGTCCCGGCGTGGTTCAAAGAGCCGCGTCCGCACCTAATGGTCATCAGTCGCGGCGGGGTAGACCGCGCGCAAGCCACCTTGCCGTGCCCACCCTCGGAATTCCCGCTGGGAAAATTCTGGCCCGCGCGGAAACTGCCTCCGATCATGGACCGCTACGCAAAAGCGCTGGGCAGCCCGGTCATCGTCTGGCTGGAAGGCTGGGAGAAGATCGGCTCGCCGGGAGGTCCCGTCGAAATATTTCCGCCGTACGAAGGCGGAAAGAGTTTCAAAGCGGCGATTCAGGAATTGAATGACGCAGGGCACGTGGTCCAGCTCTATCTCGCGGCATTTCATTGGTGTTATCGCCGCCCGACCACCGGCTACTATGGCGAGGATCAGTTTGAGCGTGAGGGTCGCCAACTGGCGGCCGTCAATGCGAACGGTGAAATCGAGAAGTTCGTCTTTCCGAGTGGGCAAAAGCACGCGGTCAATCTTTGCGTGGGATGTGATCAAGTCCAGGAACTTTACCGGGAAAATTTCCGAAAGCTGTTGGACTATGGCGCGACTTGGCTGCAACTGGATCAACAAGGCGGCCTCTATACGCCGGTATGCTACAGCCGTGACCACGGACACCCGGCGGGTTACGGACCGTGGATGTACCGGTCCATGCTCGAATTTACTCGCCGCATACGTGCAGACGCGCGGCGTCGCAATCCGCGAGCGGCCTACACCTGTGAATCCGCGTGCGAGGTCTGGATTCAGGAAATTGACGCCTTCATGAATCGCCCCTATTTGTGCGGCGACGTGATCGAGGCCTTGCCACTCTTCGAATACATTTATCACGAGTATGCGATCACTTACGGCGGCGACGTCTGCATGTGGCTGGCCCACCGCGACGCCGCCTGTCTTAAACACGCGATGTGCTGCATCTACGGCATGCAGAATCTCATAAGCATCGGCGAGCCAGACTACGACATTGACGTCGAGGAAGCCAAGCATCCGGGGATCCCCTTGTTGAAGGAAATCATCGCGGCACAGCGCACTTACGCGCGCGATTATCTGGTATTGGGCCAGATGAAACATCCGATCCCCGTCGAGGTTCAATCCATTCCCATCGAATTCTGGTGGCCGCCCACCGCGCCGACTATCCGTATGATGTTTAAGCAGGTTCCCCTGATCGTACACGGCTCTTGGCAAGCTCAGGACGGTCGCGTCGGCCACGTCCTGGTAAATTGGAGTGGGGAAGAGGTCGAGGCCGAAGTGTCGCTCGGAGACGCGAACAGATCAATCACCAAAGTCACGAGCGGCGGACGCCAGGCGGTGCCGCGAAAGCGACTCACAAAAGACCGCCTCCAAGTGTCGCTACGCCCACGCAGCGTAATGCTCTTGGAACAGGCCCTGTGAACTAGACGATGCCCTTCGAGGGACAGAGTCCGCGTGAAAGCCTGAGCGATTTTTGTCGCGGTGTGCATTTCTGTCTGGTGCTTGTACTGTACCCACTCGTGTTTTCCTTTCGATTGATGTCATTCCTGCATGCCAAGGAGGCTCTGTTTGCTGTCGGGCTGTGCCTGGCGGCAATCCTGATTCTGTGGCGCGGTAGACTAACTACCGACGGTCTGCGCGCGTTCCTGCCGTTGTGGGTATTGACTATCACGGGTGTGGTGATTCATCTCCTGGTGCGGCCTTGTAGAGTTCCGGAGGACGCCATAATCGCGCTCGCACGACAAGCACTGGTGTTAACCGGAGTCGCGCTCGCCTTCGACCTTCTCGCCGGTACGCAATGGCGAAAGCGAATGATGCTCGCCATCGGGATCGGGACCGCTTTGACGGCCCTGTTCGGACTTTTGCAATACGCAGGACTCGTGTCCTTCATGTTTCCGAGGTTCCCCGGTTATCACCAGCCCATCTACTCCGTGTTTGGCAACCAGGACTTGTACGGAGGTTTCCTGGTATTGGGGCTGCCCGTATGGTTCGACCGGTTTCTTCGCAAAAAGAAGACCGATGGGCTCACCTTACTAGCCCTCGCACTGATCGTGCCGGGACTTCTACTTTCAGGCTGCCGGTCGGCATGGCTAGCCACGATCCCAGCCGTAATGTTGGCCGTTCCGGTCCAAGGACATTTCCCGAAAACTGCGCGGTTGGGCACGCTGGTACTGGCACTTGCCATTGGGACGTTGGTCATCGCGCCCGCCGCCACCATCGGGCGCATCACACATACCTTCGCGTCAGACGACGAGGGGACCCGTGCGCGACTGTGGTTCTGGGACGGGACGGTCCGCATGGTCCGCGACCAGCCATTCGTCGGTGTCGGGCCCGGCAATTACGCTTATTGGAGTCCAAGCTATCTGGGCGAAGCGCTGCACGCGCCGGACGGTGATGACCACTACCATAACGAACGGATGACCGATCACCCACATTCGGAACCGCTCCGCCTATTCGCGGAGACGGGATTCCTGGGATTCACTTTGGCGCTCTGGATGCTGTGGCGAATTCCTCGCCGTAGAGGGCCGGAGTGGGGGGGACTAGTTGCACTTTTTGTGTTCTCACTCTTCAACGGAGCTCTGGAAAGCCTCCCTCACGCCTTCATAGGTGTACTTTACATCGGTATGCTTCTGGCAACGCCGAATAGCCCGAAAAACCTCCCAGAGTATCCGGCAACCGCAGTAGAATCACGGCTATTACCGTTCGGACTGACAGGATTGAGTTTCGCGCTGTACGCGTTTCATGCCTGGGCGGTGCTTCTCCCGAGTCATTGGTTGCGCGCGGCGGAGGATTTGAACCTCGCGGGCAAGCCGGCCCTGTCCGCCTACGAACGTGTCCTCGCGCATGGATGGGTCAGTGCGGCCGCCCACGAAAAGTATGCGATTGCTCTCGCGGAGGCCGGTCGCAACCCCGAGGCCAAACAGCAATTCGAGGCTGCGCTCGACGGTGCGGATTGGGGACAGCTCTACCTGGGTCTGGGGTCGCTCGCCGTCGAATCCGGAGACCTCGAAGCCGCGCGAGACTGGCTGCACGAATGTCTTTGGCGTTGGCCGTCAAGTCCTCACGCGTGGCAACTCTTGCTCCAGGCGACGCCGCCAAAAGAGCAGGGAAAACTCATGCCCGAAGCCCGACGATGGCTCAAGCCAAACGAGTACGATGAGTTGGTCCGAAAGGTCGGAGGTCTAATTCCCGAAGGAGGGCCGTAGCGCGCCGTACATGGTAAGAACCACCTTCGCTCCCGGATTCCCGGTAATGAGCACTTCATACGGATGGTTGGCTTTCACCGGATATCGGAAGATTCGAAAGGGATACGACGGCATGTCTTTGTAAAGGAATGTTTGGGTACCGTCCCGGAACTCGACGGTGGGCATCGGCGAGGTAGCCTCTCCCTGAATGTCAAGCACCACCCCAGCGACCTTTTTGTCCAGCCAGTTTGATCCGCTGCTGGTCCATTGAACCCGCCATGTTGCCGGGATGGGCATTTCCGGCGCGCGGCTGATCCCGGCGTTGGGAACCGCATCATGCGCGGCGGCGTAATGGAGCGTCTGCGGTACCTGCGTGACAGCTTCCGTGCCTTCCAAGGCGATTACGAGCGTTACGCCGGCCGTGATCACGAACAGCATCTGGGCCACCCACACTCCCAACGCTTTCGGAAAAGATAAGCCGAACGCGAGGAGGATAATCAATAGCGACCCGATTGCCGGCAGAATTGGGGCGTATGCAAGGTACGCCATCGGCGACCACGACGACAAGTAGGCCAGCGCGGCCAAGCCGGTCCCGACGCCGACTACCCTTCCGATAGGTACCTCGTGGGCGCGGAACAAAACCACACTTAATCGAAGAACCAGGGGCCACACTATGACCAAGGCGCCGCCGACCAGCACCCGGGTAAACCACAAGGTCTCAGCCAATTCCGCGTACACCGTCGTGTAGTCCTCCGGCGCGCCCAGGTAAACCTGCGTGTGATCTTCCGGCATGTTCAGGACAAGTTTCGACCGAGCGTACGCCTGCAGCGTGAGGAATAGTCCGGCGGCCAATAGCGCCACCGTGACCAGGCCGAAGGTAAGCGTCCAGACCCAAGGTTCAACTTTGCGCTTCCGCGCCGGCTTCGGCGTCACCGCCGATGCCGGTCCCGGAGTTGGCGCCAAGCTGCTTACAGTCGCGTGACATTGCCAGCACCGGTCGAATTCGACACTGTTTTGTGCACCGCAACTCGGGCAAATGCGCATGGCGCGAAGACTGATCCCGCTGTCGCTATCGGCCAGATGCAGTTCTTCGGAAGGTGATTCTTTCGAAGCCGTTTGGAGCCGTCGCACCGAGCGCGAAGCGAGCGGATGTTGCGGCGACATCTCGAGGATCTCTTCCCAAACTTTGCCCGCATCGAGGCGGCGCCCCGCCACCTCGAGCACGCGCGCCATTTGCTCGCGCAGCGATACGTCGTTGGGCCAGATGGCAATCGCCGCCTCCAATTCGGTCACGGACTCCTCGTAACGACCGAGGCGGTAGTAGGTCGCCGATAAATAGCGCAGGACGTTGAGTTTCCGGGTCCATTCCTTCTTGAGCACCTGCAAATGTTCCAGCGCCAGGCGATATTCCCAGGCCATATACAGCTTCTTGGCCAGCCGCCAGCGTTGGGCAAAATCATTGGGATGCGCTTCAACGTAACGCACCAGTTCCCAAAGCTCAGCCATCAATCGTCCCCAAAAATCCGGGCATCACCCGGCTCGTAAACCAGATCATAATTGCGCGCGCCGTCTGACGTTTCGAGTTGTTTCATGAGTTTCGCCGAGCCCGTAGCGCACACCATACCGCCATCGCGGAGTAAACGACCCTGGGTGTAAACGACGCGCCCGCGGGATTTCACCACGTCCGCGTCAACGAGCAGCTCTTCGCCTACGGGAGTCGGATGCCGGAAACGCACCTGGATTTCCCCGGTGGCAGTGGCGCCGCGCGCATAGCAATTGGCCGCCCAGCCCATAACTTCATCCAACAGAGCAACGACGATCCCTCCATGCGCCACTCCTTGATACCCAGCTAACCAATCCGGCAAAGTCACCCTCGTAAACACGCGCTGGCCGTCCCGATAGAACTTGAGTTTGAGTCCGGCGGAGTTGTCCACGCCGCACAGAAAACAGGTGCGGCTATTGGGAAGCTGCTGTGTCATTTCCTCCTCTTCGCGGCTTTTCGCGCCGCCAGCTTGGCTCGGTTAACTCGTGATTGAAGCACCGTGTTCACCGCCCATGCGACCACTCCGGCGATGGCCGCGGCAAAGATGGCGCCGAGCCCGACCGCGTAAGACCAAGGGTGAAAGTCATACTTAATTTTCCATGCCGCATAGATACACGGCCCGGACAAGACCACCGCCACGATCAGGTAAAACCCCCAACCGACCGACTCTAATCTCCTTGCCTCACTCTTATTCAAGACGTAGCCTCGCTTCGTTAATTCGTCGTTTCCAGCTGAGGGAGTGTAATACGGAAAAGGGCACCTCCTTCGGGACTGCGTCCAACGTCGATCTTACCGCCGTGTTCCTTCACGATTTTCCGCGTTACGGCGAGACCGAGCCCTGTACCCTGGGAACCTTTGGTCGAAAAAAACGGCTCAAAAATCTTGTTGAAATTCACTTCCAGGACGCCCGGGCCATTGTCCGACACTTCTAGTTGCAGCGATCGGTCGGACGTAAAGCACGCCGCTACTCGAATATAGCCGGACGGTTGCGAGACGGCGTCCGCCGCATTCGTAAGTAAGTTCAAGAGGCATCGGAACAACCCGCGTGAATCCACGAGGACCGGCCCCGTCACGCCGTCCGTGTTCACTTCCAGCGTCAAATTCCGGCGAATCAGGAGACCCCAGAAGGTTTGCGCGACCTCATCTATCAACATGCGCAAATCGCACGATTCAATAACCGGACGGCGAGGTTTGGAAAAGGCCAGCATGTCCTCCACAAAATGCGCGATTCGCTTCGTGCTCCGTTTGAAGATAGGCCAGCTCTTCTTGAGGAATTCCAAGTTATCCACCTCCAGACCCTGGTCAATCAGGTCCACACTGCCGCTCATTCCGGTGATGATATTCTTGGTATAGTGCGAGAGTCCGGCCACCGCCTCGCCGATGGCGGACAGGCGCTCGGCACGAAGGTTCTCCTCGATCAGCCGCGCGTTTACGATGACCGTCGCGACCACGGTCGAAAACATCTCCAACACGCGCATGTCCATTTCGGAGAACGGTCCGCCGTCCGTCTTATTCAGGACTTCGAGCACGCCCACGAGCTTATCGCGGTCCACCAGAGGCACGGCCAACAGGCTCCGGGTTTCGAAACGGCTGGTCTCGTCGGCCAGGCGGTAGAAGCGCGTATCCCGGCGCACGTCCGGTACATTGACCGATTCGCGCGTGACGGCGGCAACCCCGGCGATGCCTTGGTTCAGCTTCAGTCGCACTTCGCGTTTGAGCGCCTGCTGGTCGCCCGTCTCACCCAGCGCCACCTGAAAGTAAAGTTCTTCCGTGACCGGATCGTAAAGTATCAACGAACACGCCTCTGCCTGGGCCACGTGCTTGCTTTCTTCCATGATGCGTTCGAGGAGGGTATCCAAGTCAGTGATAACCGAGATGAGGTGGTGTACCCGGTACAGCGCGTCCACGATCCGCTGCATTTCGCGAGCCGGAATATCGGTCAGCCAGGATACACTTTCATCCACTCGGGGTGCCACCACTGCTCCGTCCCGACGCCTCTAGATAGGCGTCAATTCTAGGAAGCGCATGATAAAGCACTTCGCCGACGGCCTGCAAACTCTCGGGACATACCCGCTCAATAGTGTCGCGTGCCGTGTGCCAGTTGCGTTGGTGATCGAGGATGCTGCCACCGTAGGAGAAATCAATAAGATTCAGGGCCGGAATACCGGCCCGGCGAAACGGGATATGGTCGTCTTCGATCCGCTGTCGCATCTTCAGAAAATGCGCGCTGTAGCCCATCGCCCGCGCCTGATCCCACACCAGCTTCATTAACCATTCCGGCGCGCCTTGGTCTTGTCCGATGCCGAGGTAACAGTCGCCGATCATATCCACGTTGATCATGGCATGGACCTCGGACAGCGCTCCCCTCGAGCGCAAGTCGGCGACAAACGAGCGGCTCCCGTACAAGCTGTCGCTTTCGGACCACTGTCCGAACGCCTCTTCACCATCGAAGAAGCAGAGCCAGACGCTGCGTCCTTCACGTCGAGGGCCGAGCGCGCGCGCCATCTCGATCATCCACGCGGTGGCAGAACCCCCATCGTTAGCACCAACGAACTCGATGTCCGGCAGATATTTCGTGTCGTAGTGATTCCCCACAACAATCACGCCTGGGCGCGTCCCTTCGACGATTCCGTATAGGTTGACCATCCGCCGTGGCCCAACGGGTGTTCGGGCTTCAAAAACCTGTTCTTTGACCCCCAATCCCGCCCCAGCAAGTTCCTTTCGAATCATACTCCGGAGTCGCTCCGAAGCCGATGAGCCGGGTGGTCGTGGCCCCAAAGCGACAATAACATTCAGGTCAGCAAATGCGCGGCGGCTGTCAAAGGGCGAAAGTGCGGTGTGCGTCTTGACCCGCTGCGACACGTCGGGCCGCAATGATCTCTTCAGTACTTGGGCAGCGAAAAACAAGACGACAAAAGCCGCAAACCCCATCAACGCTAGGAGTTTCAGCACACGAGTGTTTCCGACTTTCAACCTGACTCCTTCGATCAATGATTACAGTAATTTGTCGAGCAATTCGCGCATGCTTGCGGATGCGAGTATGACGGAGCTTCGATGCATGCTGCAAGCCGCCATTCTTCTCCAAGGAAGTTCTTCGGGAGGGGCAACCTTGGAACTAAACGAGTTATCTTAGGGTTTATATACGGCAGATTAGGATTGCGACGATCCTAATAGCGGATAGATTTGTCTGATTGCTCCTAATAAATCGCATATTTCTGAGCAAAACGTAATAAGATTAAAAATCGTGTATTTTGAACTTTTCGATGGATTTTCGAGGAGACCGGTGTTATAATGGTTTCAAGGTAGGAAAAAATGCCGGCCGCGTACACCATAGATATGACGTGGGACGACCCTTATGAGCATCGTGAGGACCGCCGCAAAACGCCGCGTGCCGAGTGGAAGCGAAAAATCTCAATTGCGGTGGACAATCCGGCCGGAAAGGGACGCCTTGTCGGTCCCGGACTGGTAATGAATCTGTCTTCGCATGGTGTTCTCGTCAACACTAAACATCGCCTCCAGCCGCAACAGCCGGTTACGGTGGCCATGCCGACGGAACCCGCCCCCAACGATATGTGTCTGCCGGAAGTGTTTGCCGGCCCAGCTACGGTCGTACGTGTAGAAGCCCTTGATGACCGGCATTTCCGCGTGGCGCTGCGGTTTGGCGAGACCCTCTCCCAGAACATGGAATTCGCCATGTTCGTGGACTTCATGCAGACCGTGGTGAAGGCCCTCGGCGCCTGAAAACTGTCTAATCCCGCCTCGTAATTTTTCCGCTCCGAAACGGTAAGGTTTTTCATGAACAGGTATGCTGTGCGCGGCCGATTTACACCCCGTGTTGGGCAGACTTTGTGGTCTGCCCAACTGTCTTCTCCGAAACGGTGAGGTTTCTCATGAAGTAAGATTTACGCCCGGTCGCGTTATGAACCATGAATACCACCGAAACATCAATGAATCTTAACTTGAGTGACCGAGGATTTATCTCCCAGAAAGGACTCGAAGTATGTTCTTGACTCTGGTTGTCGGATGGGTTGCGATCAGCGCTTCGCCAGTCGTTCCAATCCAAGCGAAAACGTTTGTCTTGCAGACCGGTCTCGATGTGTGGGACATAGCCGTCCAGGACGTCAATGGCGATGGCAAGAACGACATACTCGCTCTCGGCTGCGATGAGAAAAGTTATCCGCTGAACAAACGGGTATTCCTGTTCTTGGCCGAAACACCTGGCGGATATCCGGAGAAGCCATCTACGGAGCTGCGACTGGAAACCGAGGCGAGCGTGCTTTTCCTGGCGGAGGTAGACGGCAAACCGCCTAAAGAATTAGTCGCCGCGCATAGTCTTGGGGCGACCGTATTCGGCCACGAGGACGGGAAATTCACCGCGCTCCGCACCCCGCAGTTTCGCTCGCTGTTTCCCGATAGCGCTAAACAGCCGACGTTCCTCAAGGACACTGCAATAGACCTGGACGCCGACGGCATCGAGGAGTGGATGATCCCGGTTCCCGGTGGATACGAGATTCGCAAGGCGGACCGGGCGGTATGCAACGTCCCGTGCGACGTGGTCAGCCAAATTCGCAGTGGCAGCAGTGTCTCGATCGCTTATCGGCTGCCCGCGTATCAACTGGTGGACCTCGAGGATCAATCGCACAAGGCCCTCGCCTTTCTCAGTGATGAGTTCGCGGACTTTGCCTACGGGGAAAACTGGACGCAGCGTTCCCGATTCAAGATTCCGCTAACCCTCGAAGAGAAATGGGAAGCCACAACCCAAATGAAGGACATCAATGCCGACGGTTGGCCGGACCTGGTGGTCTCGCAGATGCGCGGTACCGCCAATCTTAAAGTCCTCACGCAGGTGTATCTGGCCAACGGACGGTTCACATATCCTGAAAAGCCCACGGCCACCTTCGAGGCCAATGGCGCGCTGGCCAGTCCCGTCCTCGTTGACGTCAACAAGGATAAGAAGCTGGATATCCTATTCGTGACCGTGCCGTTTGGCGTCCGGTCCTTGATCAATTTCTTCATCCTGCGCAAGGTCAACGCGCAGGTGGATGTCTATATGTTCACTGGATCGGGATTCAACACCCAGCCCGATTTTAAGTCGAGCGTTTCCCTCGATGCCCCCGAAGGACGCGAACAAGTCGCCTACACGCTCGGCGATTTCACCGGCGACGGGCGCATTGATCTCGCTTTCGGAGAAGGTTCGAACAAGCTGGTCGTTCACACCGGCGCAGCCAACCGATTCATCTCATCGCGCCCCGCCCTCACCCTCGCGCTGCCCGCTTTCGGCATGGCGCGCACGTATGACCTCGACGCCAACGGCCGTGAAGACATCGTGCTCTTCCATCCCGGCGGCGATAATAAACAACGCGTGGAAGTAATTGCGTTCTAAGACGAGAACGCAACGAAATTTTCGACTTGTCCGCTTCCGGCGGATTTGCGATTCTTAATCCTGCTTTGCGTTGTGGTAATCGCGAAAGGTTTGCAATGAATCAAACGGCGGTGGTGGGAGTAGTGGGTCTGGGACTAGTGGGGACAGCAGTCGCGCGGCGGCTGTTGGGGGCCGGACGTCGCGTTCTTGGCTATGACATTGCCGGCGAGGCCTCGCGAAAAGCTCGTGACTTTGGCGTACAAACGGTGGATCGCCTATCCGATTTGCCGGGGAAAACAGGATTGTTCATTCTGAGTCTGCCGGCCGCCGACGCGGTCGACGCCGTCCTCTGGGGCAGCGACGGCATCGGGGAACGATGCGGTCCCGGAAGCATCATTCTGGACACAACGACCACTCGGGCCGAGGATACGGTGAGACACAATCAGCGGATTGCAAAGCGCGGCGTCCGATTCGCGGACGTGACGTTGGTCGGTTCCAGCGCCGAGATCGCGGAAGGGCGCGCGGTTGCATTAGTCGGCGACACGGCGGAAGCTGCGAATGCCTACGCGGACCCAATAAAGACCTTCGCAACTCACTTGTTCTTCTTGGGTGGACCCGGGAAAGGAAACCAAGCGAAACTGTTGGTGAACTTGGTGCTTGGCCTGAATCGGCTCGTGTTGGCGGAAGCGCTGGCCTTTGCCGAAAAAACTGACATTAAGCCCGGGCAACTCTTGGAGATTCTCAAGGCCAGTGCAGCCTATTCACGCGTAATGGACTCGAAGGGCGAGAAAATGCTCACCGGCAACTTCGAACCCGTGGCCCGTCTCGCCCAACACGCCAAAGACGTCGGCCTCATACTCGAACTGGCCAAACAAGTCGGCGGCAACACCCCGCTCAGCGAACTCCACGCACGGATGCTCCAGGAAGCGATTAAACACGGGTGGGGAGAGTTGGATAACTCCGCTATAATACGCGCGTTTCAACTGAACGCATGAGAGAAGGGTGATTATGCGATGCGCGTTGGCGATCTCAATGACGATAATGTTTGCGCCTCATGTTCACGCGTCGGCCGCGGGGGACTCTGTGCATCCGCGGCCTGATTGGATGCGGCCCGTGGTAAGTTTGAATGGCCCGTGGCGTTTTGATCTTGATCGTGATGACGTGGGTGTCGGCCAACAGTGGTTTGCCGGGCATACGTTCACGCGCACGATCAACGTGCCATTTCCCTGGCAGAGCGAGCTGTCCGGGGTTCACGACCTCGCTTACCAAGGCGCTGCGTGGTACGAGCGCGACGTGACGATTCCGGGCGAGGCGAAGGAGTCACGCGTATTCGTGGTATTCGGCGCAGTGGACTGGCACGCGACAGTCTGGGTAAACGGTCAGAAAGTGGCCGAGCACGAAGGTGGCTATACGCCGTTCGAAGTCGAACTGACTGGCTTTGCCAAACCCGGCGAGACCGTTCGTCTTACGCTCCGCGCCTACGATGTGACCGACCCGGAAACGCCCAACGGGAAACAGACGGGTTGGTATACGCCGACGGGCGGAATTTGGCAGACCGTCTATCTGGAGACCCGCGGGGCGGCGTTCCTGCAAAGCGCGCAAATCTACCCGGATATTGACGGCGAGCGGGCCACCGTCCGCTACTCGATCGATGCCGCCGAGAAGGGAACGTACAAGCTACTCGTTTCGGCCCGGGAAGAAGGGACGGGACGCGAATTCCGTGAGGAACGCGCAGTAGGATGTTCACCGGGTATCACCACGGACCAATGCACGATCAGCATCCCCGAACCTCGGCTCTGGACCCCGGACACGCCGCGTCTCTACCCGACGCACTTGGAACTGCGGCTGCAGGACAAGGTCGTGGACGCGGTGGATACCTACTTCGGCATGCGTAAAATCTCGCGGGGGACTTACGGCGGTAGTACACAAGAGTATCTCCTCCTGAACAACCAGCCCATTTATCTTCGGGGCGCGCTGCACCAGTCGTTCAATCCGAAAGGCATTTATTCGCATCCGGATGACGATTTCCTGCGCCGCGATTACGAGAAGGCCAAGGAATTCGGCCTGAATTTCCTCCGTATACACATCAAGGTAGACGAACCCCGGGCGCTCTACTGGGCCGACCGGCTGGGAATCATGTTGATGTGCGACATGCCCAATTTTCAGCATAAGACCGACCGCGCCAAGCGCCTCTGGGAGGAAACGCTGCGACGCGCGGTAGCACGTGATTTCAATCACCCCGCCGTTATCGCGTGGTGCAACTTCAACGAGACCTGGGGTATCGGCGACGGCGGCTATGATCGCCCGACGCAAGAGTGGGTGCGCGACATGTACCTGCTGGCCAAACAACTCGACCCGACGCGCCTCGTGGAAGACAATTCGGCTTGCAATTACGACCACACGGTAACGGACATTAACTCGTGGCACTTCTACATGGACGACTACGAGCACGCGCGGCGGCATATCGCGGAGGTGGTGGACCAGACGTTTCCCGACTCGCAGTTCAACTACGCGCCCGGCTGGAAGCAGACTACTGAGCCGCTGCTCAATTCCGAATACGGCGGCGTCAGCGCCGGCTCCGGCGATCGCGACATTTCCTGGGTCTTTCTAATTCTGACCAATCTCCTGCGCAAACACGGAAAGATTTGTGGCTATGTCTACACCGAACTCGAGGATATCGAATGGGAACACAACGGTTTCATGAACTACGACCGCTCCGACAAAGTGTACGACTACCCAGCCGAAATCAAATTGAAGGACCTGCAGCAAGACGATTTCCCGGTGTTAGATTGTCCGCCTTACCAGAAAATCGCTGGCGGCGCCAACGCAAGTATCCCAGTCCTGGTCAGCCGCTGGTCGGAACGTCAGAACCTGGTCTTGCGACTGTCCGTGGATGGCAAGACCGTTGACGGGACAAGCTGGAATTCACTGGTCTCGCCCCAGGAACGAAACGTAGAAGGTTCGGCGTTTGCGGTTACGTCTCAAGGTACGTTCGACTTGCTCATTCCGAATATGCAGGGTCTGGTGTACGTGATCGCGGAATTGTTGCAGGACGGCAAAAGGTACGCGGCGAACTATTGCGTGTTGCACGTCGCTGACGGCATGGCTTGGTCAAAGCCGGACCAGTTTGCCGTCTCCTTCCCCGTGGACAAGTTTTCCGCCTACTCGTTCGGCGCTGATCGCCATTTCATTCCGGAGCGACCCGGCAAGGTTTTTGGCTACGGTCCCGGATACCTCGAATATCGGCTGCTGCTCCCGGAAGACCTCGACCCCGAAGCGGTGCTGAGTTGCCGCCTGGTTGCCGAGATTGGCGCGAAAGCCGATCGCGCGCGCGTGGATTGGCCCGAACACATCCATCCTCAAGACTACCCACAGACCGACGGGCGCGCTTGGCCCACCGACGTAGGCGTCTCTCTCAATGACGTCGAATTCGCAAAGTTGCACATCGAGAACGACTTTGCCGACGCACGAGGCGTCTTGTCGCATGTAGCCGGCTACCATCATGGTTCGCACGGCGTGGTTGCGGACTTGCCCCTCGATGGTCTCGCGCTCGAAGAAATCAAGCGCAGTCTGCAGCAAGACCGCCCAATCGCCGTCCGATTCGGTGTCGCCCCCGGTGATCGCTCCGGAGGACTCGCGCTGTATGGCGCAGAACTCGGCGCTTATCCGGCCGACCCGACCTTGGTATTCTCCCTCAGACCCGGAACACCGTTACCGAAACGGCGCGGCGAAACCGTGGACCTGGCCGACGAACGCATCGTGAATTTGATCCAACGCGGCCCGCGGGGTCACGTGTGGCGGTATACCGAAGCCGATCCGGGACGGGATTGGTACGGGGTGCAATTCGACGACCGGAATTGGAAGACTGGGCCCAGCGGATTCGGCCGAGAAGATACTCCCGGCGCGAGGATTGGCACGCCTTGGCTCACGTCCCATATTTGGTTACGCACGACGGTCGAGGCCCCGAGGACCTTCGGCGTCGAGCCGGTATGGATGCAGTTGCATCATGACGAAGGCTCGGAAATCTACGTCAACGGCAAGTTGTTGCTGGAATTTGGTGGGTATCTCACCGACTATCAGCGAATCGTATTAAAGCCCGAGCAGATAGCGCTGTTTCGCTCCGGTGGGAAAAACGTAATCGCCGTCCACTGTTCCCACACTGGTGGCGGACAGTTTATAGACTTGAGTCTTTCGACCGTGCAATGACTCCGGTACACCCAGGCATACAAGCCGCGCGACGATTTGCGCGCGAGCACGACTCCGAGCCGGAGCACGCGTTCCAGGTTTGTAAGACTAGTCTGCAACTCTTTGACGGTCTCGTTGAACGGCATGGTCTGGGTGCGGCAGAGCGCCGGCTACTGGAGGCCGCCGCCTTGCTTCATGACACCGGCTACGATGTGGATCCCGTCCGGCACCACAAGATTTCTCGAGACCTGATTGTGGACTCACGACTGGAAGGCTTCACCAAGGAGCAATTAGCCATCGTGGCCTGCGTGGCGCGATATCATCGCAAGGCTCATCCGGACCAGACGCATCGTGTTTACCGAGACCTGAGCCGACGGGCCCGCAGCGTTGTGGACCGTTTGGCCGCCATCCTGCGCGTGGGGGACGGCCTGGACCGTTCTCATTCGGCGTGCACGTGCGGAGTGCGCATCGAGCAGAAGGGAACCGCGCTCCGCCTGTTAGTACAGCAACGGCGTCCGAATCCCATTGACATCGAAGGCGCCCTCCGCAAGCGGCAATGGTTCGAGGAAGTGTTTAAGGTGCGCCTAGATATCGTGCCAGTGCCGATGGAACGCGGTTGATGCGGATGAAACGGATTTGCACGGATATTGGTATTTCATGAGAACTCGTAGTCGACGTCTCGTAATCGCGATTCGTAATCGTAATCGAGGTTCGTACTCGTGCTCGCAATCGGTGACTCGTAATCGTAACGAACCACTTTTCACTTTGGTCCTCCTATGCGTGCTACTGAGCGCATGTGCAACCTCGCCTTCCGGGCATCCTACATCATTCAGGCTTCGTCCGGGGGACCTCCTCTTCCAAGACCTGGACGGCAGTCCGCTGTGCGATGCGATCGAGACCGTAACTCACGGGGTGAACGGAGCCAAGTTCTCCCATGTGGGAGTCGTCTGTGAAGTAACGCGTGACGAGGTCAAAATAATCGAGGCCGTATCACGCGGCGTCGTCGAAACGAACCTGGACGAGTTCTTGGGTCGCAGTAGGGACGACGCGGGCCGACCCAAGGTTTTGGTCGGAAGACTCAAGCCGGAATACCGGCGTTACATCCCCGAAGCCCTCGACGCCGCGCGTAAGTTCCTGGGAAAGCCGTACGACTCCGTGTACGTCATGGGCAATGGGTCACTTTATTGCTCGGAACTGGTCTACGAGGCCTTCCACGCCGTGGCGCCGAAGACCTCGATGTTCGAAATCACACCCATGACTTTCAAGGACCCCTTCACGCGGCAGACCTTCCCCGCCTGGACCGAGTACTACTCCATTTTGGGTCTTTCTATTCCCGAAGGCGAACCCGGTCTTAATCCCGGCAGCATTTCCCGTTCTTCCGCAATCACCATCGTGCACGCCTACGGTCGCCCCACCGGCTGGCGCGGCCCTGATTAGTCCCTGGTCCCTGGTCCCTGGTCTCTGCTTCTCGGTTTCCAGTTTCCGGTTTCCAGTTTAAGATTGCTCGGAACTCGGTACTTGAAAGTCGGTACTCGTTGCTCATTGCTTGGGTTGACAGCCCCCCGCCGCCGGATGCTAGAGTAGACAGTTTCCAGGGTCTCCGATGTCGCCTCTTCGGTGGCAGGATCCCCTTTTGTGCGCAGGAGCAGAGTTATGGCGGGGCTGCACGAGACACACAGCTATCCAGGCATGTTGATCGTCGTCGAAGGCATTGACGGCTCCGGCAAGTCTACGCAACTCGACCTGATTCGGTCATGGCTGATCCAGGAAGGCTATGACGTCTTCTTTACGGAATGGAACTCGTCCAAACTGGTCAAGGAGACAACCAAACTTGGCAAGAAGCGCCAAATTCTTACTCCAACCACTTTTTGTCTTATTCATTGCACCGATTTCTCGGACCGGCTTCAGAGGACAATCATTCCTCCGCTTCAGGCCGGGCAGATCGTTCTGGCCGACCGTTACGTATACACGGCGTTCGGTCGTGACGCCGTCCGTGGGGTAGACCGGCAGTGGCTTCGAGACCTCTACCATTTCGCGGTACGACCCGATATCGCCTTCTATTTCTCGGTGCCGCTCGAGATCGCCATCCAGCGTATCTTCCGGGGACGCGCCGCGCTCAAATACTACGAGGCTGGGTTGGACCTCGGCCTGAGTCGGGACCCGGCGGACAGTTTTCGAAAATTCCAAACCCGGATCGTCGAAGAGTACGAACGGTTGGTGGATGAATACGGCCTCGTGGCAGTGCATGGCGATCATCCCATCGAGAAGCAACAGCGCCGCATTCGAAAGATCGTCATGGAGCACATCAATCGCAAAAAGATGAAGTCCAACGAGGATAGAAAGCATGAAGGCCAGATTCTATGGGGCGGGTATCCCCTCACACCTGAACACCGAGTTACAGGGGCGCCTGATCGTCCTTGAGGGGCCGGATTGCGTCGGTCGCACCACGCAAATCCGTCTACTACAGGATTGGCTCGAAAACCTCGGTTACGGTGTGGTGATCACCTCGCTATGTCGTTCCGAGTTGGCGGAAGAAGGGCTTACCAAGGCCAAGAAAGGCAATATCATCGGGCGCCAGACCCTCGCCCTGTTTTACGCCACGGACTTCGCGGACCGGCTCGAACGGGTGATCTTGCCCGCACTCGAAGGCGGCTTCATCGTGCTCTCCGACCGGTATACGTATACGATCTTCGCCCGATATGCCGTGCGTGGCATTAGCCGATCCTGGCTGCGTAAGGCCTATGGCTTCGCGCTCATCCCACACCTGGCGCTTTACCTGGACGTGGACCTGGACAGCCTCGTCCGCCGAGCCCTCAAAGCGGAAAAACTCGGGTTCTGGGAGTGCGGCATGGACTTGAGCCTCTCCAGCAACCTTTACGAGAGTTTTCTACTCTATCAGAAGCAAATGCTTCGAGAATTCAAGAAGATCGTCAAAGAGTACAATCTCGTCAGCGTCAGCTCGCTCGGGTCGGTCCCGGAAGTCCAGGACCGTCTCCGCAAGAAAGTCCGCGCGTTGCTCGATGTCAAGGACACGGAGATGGACGCGCGAGAGTCCCAGGAGCCTATCGTCGAGGGGGCCTCCGATTAACCCATGAACATGACAATGGATGCCGAAGCGCCCTGCACGCTGGCGGAAGAGTCCGCCTCGCGCCTACTCAAGATGCAAGTGCGCGCCATGCGGAAGCATCTGAAAACGGCGCGCACGCAGGACCTAGATGGCATCCACGACCTGCGGGTGGCTTCACGCCGACTGCGAGCGGTGCTGACCGAACATGCCGCGCTGTTTGAGAAGGCCGCTTTGAAACGATTTCAGCGTCGGACCCGGAGGCTTACGAATGCGTTGGGTAAGCCGCGCGAATTGGACTCGTTGCTGGTATTGCTCGAGAAGCTTCGCGACGGAGCGCGGGGCACGATGCGCGAAGCAATCCTATACGTCACCGGCTGGCTGAAGGCGCATCGGGATGCTGAGGCCGACCACGTTGCCGAGGGAGTCAAGTTGGTCGAATCGCCCAAGTTCGACAAATCTCTCATGGCGTTATTCGAAAGCCTGAACGCGGACAATGCCTGTTACATCGAAACGGCAGCGAGCAACCTCGACGAGCAGTTCCGGAATCTCGCGCTGCGGTTCGACCTGTGGCAAGGCAGTCACGCCGAAGAAGCGCTCCATAAGGTTCGGGTCCAACTCAAAAAATTGCGGTACTCCTGCGAAATATACGAACCGCTGTACGGCGCCGAGATGAAAGACTTCCTTGCGATGCTCCGGGAGGCGCAGGAGCATCTTGGCAATTGGAATGACTGTCGCGTGTTGCGTGGCTATCTGCAACAGGCCGCAGAAGGTGCGCCTGAAAAAGCTAAGAAGGGCATACCTAAAGTCTTGGCATCGTTGGACCAGGCCAACGGGCAGCATTTGGAGAAGTTCAATGCGCAGGCCGCAACGCTCTTCGCCCCGGACCGGGTCGCAGATTTTCTCGCTTCGTTTAAGAGCATCAAACGCGTTTGCTGTCGAAAATCAGCGAAGGAAGACACGCCCGCGGAAGGCTGAGGGCTTTGTCATCCCTCGCCGGGCTCCATCGGGCAGTCTGTCATTCGGAGGACTACCAGCGTGATGATTCTAGTTGGCCCGACCTTGACGCTTGCCGCCGCAGAAACGATCCTGACCGTCATGTCATTCAACATCCGCTATGGCACCGCGCCCGACGGCGACAACGACTGGGAACACCGGAAAACCATCGTCGTCGAGATGCTTCGCGCCTACGGACCCGACGTCATCGGGACCCAGGAATGCCTGGAGTTTCAGACAGAGTATCTGGTTCAGCAGTTGCCGGAATACCGCTGGTTCGGCGTGGGCCGCAACGCCGACGGCGGCGACGAACACGCGGCCGTCCTTTACAAGAAATCAGTCCTGAGTCCCCTCGAAACGGGCAACTTCTGGCTCTCCGAGACCCCCCATGTTCCCGGCACGAAGTCCTGGGGTTCGCACCACAACCGGATGGTGACTTGGGCTCGCTTCCGCCATCTGCAAACCGGCGAAACGTTTCATTGCTTCAACACGCACTTGGACAACGGGAGCGAACCGGCGCGCCAGAACGGGGCCCGAATTCTGGCCGACTGGGTGCAACGGCTGCCACGCGACCTACCCCTTGTACTTACCGGAGACTTCAACGCGCCGGCGGAAGCCAGCGTTTCCTGGAACATCCTGACTGGCCAAGGATTGGCCGACGCCTGGCTGGTGGCCAAAGAGCGCGTGGGACCGGAAATCACTTTCGGCGGGTTCAAAGCACCCGAACGCACCGAAAAAGACCGCATTGACTGGGTTTTGGTACGCGGAGGGGTGATGGTGGAACGCTGTGAAACGAGTCTGTTTCAAATGAACGGGCGCTTTCCGTCCGACCACTATCCGGTCGTGGCCAAGCTGGTCTTGCATTCGCATGAATAGGAAACGCAGGGAGGTAACATGGTGCGAAAAGAGATCGTAGTGGAACTGAGTGTGTTCTTCCTGATTTTCGCGTCGGCTTCCGCCGAGTTTCCGCTCGACGCCGGGCGGTTTGGCGTGGCTGGGGACGGGAAGACCGACATTACCGCGAGCCTGCAGCAAGCCCTGAACGCGTGCAAGGACCAGGGAGGAGGAGGCGTCCAGCTTGCCCAAGGCACCTTTATTGTTCGAGGCCATTTGCTTATCCCCGACAACGTCACCTTGGCCGGCGTATTCACTGCACCCACCGCATGGACGGAAGGCAAAGGCACGTCGCTCTATGCCTACGAGGGCCACGGCAGCGAGGAGGGCACGCCGTTTATCACTTTGGGCGCCAACGCCGTACTGAAAGGCCTCACCATCTACTATCCGGAACAGACTGGCGACACCGTTGTGCCCTATCCTTGGTGCATTGCTGGGGGCGGCGGCGACAACGTAACCGTGCAGGACTGCCTGCTCGTGAATCCCTATCAAGCCATTGACCTCGGCACCCGGCCGAGCGGTCGTCACTTCATTAGCCGCGTCTACGGTTGCCCGTTGCGCAAGGGCATCTTCGTGGACCAATGCTACGTCGTGGGCCGCATCGAGAAC